>JANRKX010000109.1:0-136808 GCA_033763255.1 Acidobacteriota bacterium
GCGATGAGCCTCAGATACTGAACACAAATCCACTCAGCGTTATGACCAAGAAATCCGAAAAGCTGCTGGAGAAACACGATGCGCTGATCAATGAGCCAATTCATACGACCGCCGTCTACACATACGATGATGCGGTCGTCCTGACCAAATCCAGTTACGACACCATCTGCCGCGCCGTGCTGAGCGGCCATCTCAAAGCCAGCGGTAACGGAACCTATCGCGTCATCCTTGGCGAGTGGCTTTTGGAATGGGTAAAGGCGGGATGTCTGACCGGTCGCAATAAATCAGACGTACACATCAACGGCCAGGAACCGCAAGCAGCGTAAGCAGGTCATCAATTTTCAAGGCATCGCGCAACCCGCGTAAGATTTCCAGGCCATACTGTTTGACCACCTCGGCGTCTTGCCCTGGCAGTGTCGCGAACAACCCTTTCAGCGTCTCTGGTGTAACATTCAAATATCGCTTCCATTCTTCGGATGCATGGCCGCTGGCTTGCAGCGCAACTGCCGGTGGAACTCCGGCGAGAATTGCCCGCGTCACAAAAGCGTGTCGGAAATCGTGCTTGTTGAGATTTTTGACACCTGCCAGCTTACAAGCAGTTTTGAATGAGCGTTTCACTTCTTTCAGGCCACCGAAGACCAGATCGCTTTCCCCATTGCAACTTCGCAATTCAATCAGTGTCGCTAAGACTCGTGTGGTCATCGGAACAGACCGCGCGCGATTTGTCTTGGCGTTGAACGCTCGCACCTTAATTTTCTTCTGCTCGAAGTTCGTATCGGCCCAGCCCAGCGTCAGCAGTTCATTCATGCGAAGCCCTGTATCCGCAGCCACGATCAAAATCGGCTTCAGATGGACGCGATCTCCCGTGCAGACGGAAAGCAACGCCAACTCTTCGCCGAAGCCCGGCACGCGCTCGCGTTTGTTTTCGGCGGCTTTTTCGATCAGCGGCCTGCCAGACTTGATGTTAAATGGGTTCTCGCTGAGCAATTTGTTGGCAACGGCGTAATTGAGTACCGTACGAAAAAACTCCAACTCACGATTCACGGCGGCAATCGTGCGTTCACGCTCGGCATAGGTTTTCGTCTGAAGCCGCTTCAGCTTGTACTGCTCAATATCGGAGTGCTTGATGTCGGCCAATTTTCGGCGTCCAAAATGTTCCGTCAGCGCTTTCAGAAAAGCCTTTGGCGCGCTCAACTCTCTTCTTCCGGCAACCTTCTTTTCACCGGCATATTGAGCCGGGATCAGACGATCCTTCTTGAACCGTTCGGCCAATTCAGCAAACGTCATTTTGCCCGGCTCAACCGACACTTTGCCTTTTTGCTCGTACTCGTCAACCATCTTCCGCAGCTTCCGTGCAGCTTCAGCTTTTGTGTCAGCGTAGCGTTTCAGGTTTTGGCGCTTACCTGTGGCCGGATCAATAGGCGCAAATCGAGCGACCCAACTTTTGCGCTTTTCATCGTAGTAGGTATAACCCGTTCGCGTTTTCATATCTGCCTCTTTGATTGACTGCGCATTGCAAGCAGCTCTCTTTTCAGTCATGCAATTTGCGCAGACAGCGGGCAGATAGATTTGGAGCATCGAGGAAGAATTGGGCTAAGCAAAACGGGCTACGGTTTTATCATCAGTCGCTTTGGCTATCAGAGCGGGTCACAAACAAGCAGGGCTGTTAGGAGCAGCAACGAGCAGGTTTATCGAAAGATTGGCAGAAGCCTGATTAATATTCAGAGGTAATCGAAAAAGGATCGCGTTGCCACTCAAACCTGTCATAACCCTCTTAACCGAGTCAATAAGCTTTCGATTTCAGGGCTGCACGAAACTTCCGCCAACCGATCAAGCAACAGGGACTCGCGGCCATCCACCCGTTGAATGGTGAGCGCCAATGCACGGATGTTCCTGAAGGGCAAGGATGCGCATTCTGCTACAAGATCCGACAGGAAACCTACTTGCCAACGGGAGGTAGCCGTTAGCAGATTCATTGCTTCTGACTCGCCATCTATCACTTTTTGCAGATCAGTCGAGAGAAAAATGGCATGGGTCGCATTGATAATTGCTCCGCGTATTTGCTCTTCTGCATTTTGAGCGACTGCATGCAAGGCAATCAGCATATCGCGCACGGTATTGACATCGTCTGTGGCTGTTGTCGCAGAGATTCGCAGTGCCTGTTTACACAACTCTTCGACAGCAACGGCAGGCACGTGCGACCGGGTACTGGCGAACGCTTTGAGCAAACGGCAATAATCCCGAACTACAGCAGGAACCGTTTCGGATTGAATTGCGGAAGCCAGCAAGTCGAGATCTTGTTCAGTCAATCGCAATGGATCTAATACCAGTTTCAAATTGGCTTGCAAACAACCAACGCGAACACCAGGGAAAATGGATTGCATCAACGGCAGGAGTTCTTGAGCGTTGATTGTGTTGGACGCATCCGCGAGAGCAATAAGCGTTCGCGCTGCGCCTAACGCCAATTTCCGCGAGCGCCCGCGAGCGATACTGATCAAGCGGCGCAGGCTTGCCAAGTCATGCCTTGCACGCCGGGAAAGTAATTCCAGCAGCGCTTCTTTTGCCTCCGGGACATCGGCTGCGCTTAACCAGTGATAGAATTGCTCGGAAAGCAATTCTATCAGCGATTCAGGTGCCGAACGAATTAGGCTCTTGAGGCATTTCGCGCGTGGCGCGTCCGGCATTTCGCCGATGATCTTGATGGCTGTTTCGCGATCATTTTCCGCCAACAGGAAATATGAGACCGCTAGCCGCGTGGGGTGCTTTTGCACAAGCGGGCTTAACCACACGGCCAGCGCCTCCTTTTGCGCATCATCAATTTCATCAATAACTGATTTGATCAGTTCATTGACTGCGCCCAATCGCCGGTCGATAACCTTTTGCTGGGAAGTTGCAATCAGTAATGCAACGACGATTGCGCCCGCTCCGACTCTAACTGCTTCTGACAAGGCGATGCGGTTCTGTTCCAAATATCCAACATCACCTTCAATCAAACTGCGGTAGATATCTGCGACCCAACCCTGATGGAGCGCTTGCCGCCCTACGGCTCTAGCCTGAACGATGTTCCAGCCGTCCGGGAGCTGCGCCTGTAGAACTGCCTGAAAGTCCTCCCAGAGATGCGCTTCCTGATTGCCGATTAGGTCAGGAAGACAGGCTTCCAGCAGCACGGTTATCGGTCCGCCCAGGTCAGGGCCAACCGGGTATTTGATTGCCTCCTGAATCAGCAATCGTCTGAGGTCAATTGAAGCCAATGGCTGAAGATGAAGAGATACTACATCAGCGCGGTGAGCGTCATTCAATAGCGGATAATGTTCTCTCAGCCCAATCAGCAGCTCGCGCTCATAGCCTTTACCATTTTCAAGCAATGCTTTCAGAAACCACCCGATCAAGGTGGCGCGCTCGTCGGCGCGCGGAGATGCATTCGCGGGCTTGCGTTTTTCAATTACTGCAAAGATTTCTTTAAGCCGCCGCGACACCTCCGTTTTTGGTCGCAACAAATTGGTCGCGTTCTGCACGGCTTTAACGGCAACTCGCCAATCACCCAATTCAGCCAGTTCTATCAAAGTCTGCCAAGAGGCTTCTGTAAGCGATTTGGATGAATCCACGATGGCTTCACGCAATAAGTCTTGGAACTCAGCTCCCAGATCGAAAGAGAGCTTGTGGAGAGAATGCAGCACCGCTTGATCATCGCGCGCTGCCGCTACCTGTGACACGATGCGGAAGGCTTCGATAGTCCTTAGATTCAGAAACGGAAGCAGGTCAGCAAATTCTTCCTGTGCCACGACGCTCAGGTATTGTCTGATGACCGGCCACCAATGCAGATTCTGACGCGAAGAGTCAGGCTGGTGAAGTTCTTGAATCAGCTTATCACGCGTTTCAGTTCCGGCTTCCGTGGTCAGCCAGAGCGCCATCGCATATTCAAGAAAGGTTTGATGAAAGAAGCTGAGACGACCTGCGTCCTGCGCCTTCAGGACGCCTTCACTGATGAGTTCCTCATGAGCCAGCGATGCTTGTACTGTTGGCTCCTTGAGCAGATCGGCTTCTGACAGGGAAAGGACGAGTCGCCCCCGGCGGCTTGAGGCGTCGCAGAGCAACGCCGCCATTTGATAACACAGTCGTTTCTTTTCGCGAGTAACGCCGCCGGAATGATGGCCTGGTTTGCGACTGCGCGAGATTTTCTCGTCCCAGTAGCGTGCGTAAAGGCGGCTGACGGTGAGGTCTGATGGCACGCGTCCATCCCCTCCAAACAGATCGCAGAGCAACGCCAGCAACAATGGATTTTCGATGATCTCGCGGATTGGGCGTCGGTCTGCCGCCAGACTGAGCAGTGACTGGACGAATCCATCCTGCCCCAACAGCGGGTTGTTCTGCGTGGCATTTTTTAGAAAGCCTAAGGCTGCGGCCTTTACTTCGTCTTCATTGAATCGAGGGACAGTGTGACGGAAGAGACAGGCATCTAGCCCCGCCAGCCTTTCACGGGGCGGTTCTAAAAAGACATTGTATTCATAGTCGCGACAGGTCAGCACAACAGTCGCCGCCGCATCGTTCAGCGCGAGCAGAACATTCCGTAAGGCCGGAACAAACCTTTCATTGAGCAACAAATCCAAGGTGTCAATCAGGATCAGCCCTCTGCCGTAGCTGGCGGACAGTTGCTCAGCAATTTCTACCACGGAACAGGAGATGCGGCACGCGGCTTCGCCCATGCTCTTTGCCAATTCCTCGGTGGAAGGGGATGAACTAAGGGCTGTCAGATCATTACAGCGCACGAGCCCCACCCATCCCGCCGGCGCGGCTACAACCTCATCGTAAATGTCGCCTAGGATCGTGCTCTTGCCATAGCCAGCGGGACCAATGATGGAGAGTACTTTGGTCAAGCCGCCAGCGAGGCTTTCGCGTATCCTCGGCAGATATTGTTCACGCACAATGGTGCGCGGCACACGCGGCAGGATGCGAGGTTCCAAAGCGCGACGGGATCGCTCGGCTTGAAGGGTGATGGCCGCAAGGTCTATATCGCAGCGCCGATCTGCTGAAGATAAATTGATGGTTATCGTGCCGGTATTGATGATCGAGTTGCTGGCATCCCGGCCAATGGCGACGCCTCCTGCGCCTGTGCTTTCTACGCGTCGCGTCGAGTCAGCGACAATCAACTCATCACGATGATCGGCAAAACTCTCCTGTTCTTCCACGGCCGTTTCAAGCAGGGAGAGATGTTGGCGAACCGCCTGAGTGTCAGGGGCACCGAGTTGCTCAAAGATTTGAAGTGCGGCGCGGGCTTGCGCCATTGCCTGCTTGCTTTCGCCCATTTCAGCCAGCACCAGGCTGAGGTCGTGCAATGTCCGCGCCTCTCCCCTGCGGTCGCCGAATTCCTGCGAAATCGCCAAGTCTTCGCGGTAACATTCAATCGCCCGCTCACGCTCGCCCATCAGGTGGTAGTCGTTGCCGAGATTGCTCCAAGCCTGCGCCTCACCACGCCGGTAGCCAAGACGCCGACAGCCACTGAGTGTCAACCGATGCAGCCTAATGGCCTGCCGCAGCTTACCAGCGCCACGGTGGGCGAAGCCGAGGTTGCCGAGAGCGTTAATCTGCCCGCGCTCGTCGTTGATCTCTCGCGCAAGTTTGAATTGTTGCCGGCAACACTCTTTAGCTTTGTCAAAGTCGCGGAGGCGCGCAAAGGTGACGCCCAAATATCCAAGCGCGTTCATTTCGCCTTGCCGATCTGCGGTTTCACGCGCGATGGCAAGAGCGTCGAGCAGGCAGTCAACCGCCAACTCATACTCTTCCAGTTCGGAATAGCAATATCCCAAATTGCTTTGCGCCAGTCCCTCGCCGTGCCGATGACTGAGTTCACGAAAGAGTCCGAGCGCTTGTTGGTAATGCTCAATCGCATCGCGCAAATTTCCGGCATTAAAGAACGTATTGCCAAGGTTCGAGAGCGCATCCGCTTCCTGACGGCGGTCGCCTTTCTCGCGGTTGATTTGCAAGGCTTGGTGGTAATAGCTGATGGCTTGATCCCTCTGCTCCAACTCGGCATGGGCAAGAGCGAGGCTATTGAGCGTACTTGCCGCGGCTCGTCGCCAGTTGGGATGCTGGAAGATGGCGAGCGCCGATTCATGAAACTCGATGGCGCGTCTCGCGTCACGCAAGGCGTAATAGAGACCGCCGAGATTTGTGAGTGCGGCAGCCTCAGTGCGCGCATCGCCGATCTCACGGCTGATGGTCAGTTGCTCTTCGTGTAATGGAATAGCGCGGCGAATCTCACCCAGTTTTCTCCAGGTTAGCCCCAGATTGCTGAGGTGTCTCGCCTCGGCAGCGCGATCTGCCAACTGGCGTGCGGCTGCGAGGGCTGCCTCCAACCAGCGGATGCGTTCGCGGTGATCGAGACGCAAGTCGAGTAAATGCGCCGCGATGTCGGAATAGTCGCTACACAATTGAGCCGCTCGCTCGTTGACCGCCGCGTGTTCCGCCGACCAGCTTTGCGCTTGCTGAATGTTCGCCGACTCGGTCTCGAATAGGCCGAGGCCGCGCTGCGCCTGTTCGTTGCCTTGCAGGTACAACTGTTGCGCCTCGCGGAGAATCCGCAGGTAATGGTCGGCGAACCGTAGATGAACTTCGATGTGACTGATCAATGGTTATTCACTTAGGCTTATACAAGTCGCCATCCATGCAGCCTCGCTCATCATCGGACAGGCTATCTTGCAGGAATCCGTGTTCCGTCAGACTGACGATTCCATTATACTCAATGCTAGGAAGGCAATGGATTGCCTTTGGAGGAAGAGATCTACAATGATTGCAAAGGTTTCGCTGGCTGAAATCTGCGAACGACACGCCCTGCATTATCTTGATGTCATCCGTGACGCAAACAACCTTTTTCTTCAATCCGGCACGCAGCACCAGCGTGGGATTGCTTTGTTCGATCTTGAACAAACGAATATTCGAGCCGCGCGTGAGTGGGCTGCGGCGAACACAAACACGGATGAACTGGCCGCGCAAATTTGCTATGGATATGCAGTGGACGCGGGAAATTTATTGCTTCATTGCCTTCGGCCTGAAGAAGCTCAGACTTGGTTTCAACAGGCTTTGCTGGAGGCAAGAAATCTTTGCAACGCCGAAGCCGAGATAAGTCCAATTTGCTTGTTGGGCTTTGCTGCGATGAGACAAGGTAAATACAGGCAAGCCGTCACATTTTTTACGGATGCTGTTCTGATCGCTCAAGACACTGGCAACCTCAAGGCTGAGGCGACTTCACTGGGACACTTGGCGCACGCCCAAGATCTCTCAGGCTTCCTGGAAGAGGCGATCAACAATTACGAATGCGCCAGATCAATCCTCTGTCATCTCGGTCACCACAATCTGGAAGGAAAGATTCTTACGAACCTTGCCCTGGCAAATTCAAAGTTGGGAGAGACGAATCGTGCGATTGGGCAGTTACAAAGACTGCTTGAAATCGCCCGCGAATCCGGCGACCGACTTGAAGAGGCAAATGCTCTCGGCAATTTAGCCTCCGTCTACGGCAAACGCGAACTATTTTCGGCGGCTCGCGAGTCCATTAAACAAGCGGGAGAGATTTTTCGGGAACTCGGATATCGGCATTGGGAGGCGCAATCACTGAGCCAGTTGGGCGATCACATTACCGAGTCCGGCGAACCGCAACAAGCACTTGAGTACATTGAGCAGGCGCTGGTCATATATCGTGAAATAGACGATCAAGATGGGCTGGCGCGCACGCTCGGAATTTTGGGGCAGACTCACTTTTCTTTGAAAAATTACCACCAAGCCATCCAAGGCTTTGACGAGCAGCTTGAACTCTCCCGCCAAATTGGTGACCGTCATCGCGAAGCCAATGCTATAGGAAGCAAAGGGCAAGCACTTATTGCTGTCGGTGAATTCGACCAAGGGGTCAGCTTGCTGAAGGAAGCGCGAATGATTGATCAGAGCGTCGGCAACTACGATCACGAATTCAATTCCCTATGCATTCTCGGCAAGGTCTACTTCCAAGCCGGAAAAGCAGATAAGGCCCTTGAATGCTACCATGAGCAGATTCAGGTGGCGCAAATCATGAACAGCGTAAAGAAAGAGCTTCACGCGCTGAATCATCTAGCTGAAGTAAACGAGAAGGTTGGTAAGCGACAATGGGCGATCGAATACCACGAAAGAAAGCTTGACCTCAGCCGATTTAGCGATGACCCGCACGATGAAGGTGAGGCCAATCGTAATTATGGGCATATGTTGGCGCGGGCTGGTGATTTCAGTCAGGCGGTAAAGTTCGCTGAAGCCGCTCAGAATGTGTTCGAACGGATGGGAGATATGTCATGCGCCATGATGATGGCGAAATTGATCGAGCATTTTCTGAATGGCAAGTGCTTTGAGTTAGAAGATATAGAGTCAAACAAGCATTACTGGATCAAAGAGTAAAGATCGCCAGCAACCGAAGTACAGGAGACACCCATGCCAGATTTTCGTGCCGTGATTTTAACCGCGCTCCCAGTGGAGTTTGCTGCCGTTTGCGCTCATCTCACCGGCTTAAGACAGCGTACTTATAAGGGGACGGTTTATGATATTGGAGATTTCAGCGCGGATGGGCGAACCTGGGAAGTATTAGTTGCAGAAGTTGGGGCTGGAAACGACGGAGCGGCATTCGAGGCGGAGCGCGCCATCTCGTACCTTAGCCCGTCTGTGGCTCTCTTTATCGGTGTCGCCGGCGGGATTAAAGACGCCGGAATGAGCGATGTGGTGGCTGCCACAAAAGTCTATGGCTATGAATCGGGCAAGGCAAAGCAGAAATTTCTGCCGCGACCAGATGTCGGCGAGTCCAGTTATCCGCTTGAACAACGTGCGCGAGCCATTGCCAGAACCTCTGATTGGTGCGCGCGCGTCAAGGGTGAAATTGTAAATCCGCCGCCACACGCCCTTGTCGGCCCAATTGCGGCAGGTGAAAAGGTGGTGGCCTCAGTCAGGTCTGATGTCTTCCGATTTCTAAAAACGAACTATGGAGATGCTTTGGCCGTGGAAATGGAAGGGCGAGGTTTTCTCACTGCCACGCGCGCCAACCATCCCGTGCTTGCTCTTGTCGTGCGCGGAATCTCAGATCTCATTTCCAACAAAACAGCGAGTAGCGACATTGCCTGGCAAGAAGTGGCTTCTCGTCACGCCAGCGCCTTTGCATTTGAAATCCTTGCGAAACTGGATCTGACCGACGTGAGTAAACCGTCACAGCCAAATGCCTCTGATCTCCCGAATGAATCGCGCAGTGTAAAAATAGGTGGGGCGGTACAGCACTCAATCATTAACACTGGCGACCATAACACGTTCCTTTTGGAAGGCCGGAGAGATGAAAAGAAGGATTCGCCTGTGCAATCCGGGTTGCCAGCCAGCCCGGAAATCTTCCTTGGGCGTGACGATGACCTGGCCGCATTGAAAGCACGCATTGGACTCGGCAGCGAGCGTGAGGCATCTGGTCCACTACAGGTTCTCACCGCCTTGCGCGGCTGGCCTGGTATTGGCAAAACCGCGATGGCGACCATTTTCGCAAAGGACAATGAAATAAAGGCAGCCTTTCCAGATGGGGTTTTATGGGCTTCTTTGGGACAAGCTCCAAAGCTGATCCAAAAAATGGCCGAGTGGGGGCGAGCGCTTGGGTCGGACGAAATCTTGCGCGCGCCTAGTTTGGAAAATGCGACGGAGCGATTAACTGCCTTATTAAGCCGAAGACGGTTGTTGCTGGTCATAGACGATGTCTGGGCGGTCGAACATATCGAGCCTTTCAAAAGAGCGCGCGGAAAAGATTGCGCTCTCTTGCTGACAACCCGATTGCCTTTGGTAGCGCATGGGCTTTCGTTACCTGACAACGCGATCTATACGCTTCCCTCACTGACCGAAGCAAGAGCTGTGGAATTGCTCGAACGGCTCGCCCCTTCTGTTGTAGCGATGCACTCAAACGAATGCCATCAGCTTGCGCGAGAGGTTGGGTGTTTACCTCTGGCATTGCATGTTGCAGGTCGTCTTCTAAATGAAGAGGCTGGTTTAGGGTGGAGCGTCACAGACCTATTACAATCTTTGAAAGCAGGCCAAGCCCTCATTGAAGCCAAAGCTCCTGCCGATCTGATGGATTTGGAAAAAGAAACGATTCCCACGGTTGCTACTCTGCTGCGAAAGAGTACGGACAGGCTTGATGATGAGACGAAAGCTTGCTTTGCTTACCTCGGAGCCTTCCCGCCAGAGCCAAACACATTTGATCTAAGTGCCCTCAGATCGGTCTGGCAAACTGAAGACCCCAAGCCGATCGTACACAAGTTACGCAGTTATGGCCTGTTGGAGCCGGTCGGAGACCGTTTTCAAATACATGCGCTTTTGTTCAAGCATGCACGCGAACTGTTGGCGTAGCCCATTTTGTTTTACTTGCATATAAATCAAAGGCAATTGCAGGTTACTGAAAAAGAGGACTCCTCGAAAACGATCCAAGCTCAGCAGAACAAACCCAGCTCGATCGCTGATCCTGACAGCCGGGCAAGTGGAAGGGAATGCGGTTTGTTCCTACCTCACAAATCTTCAAGAGATGAAACACCCAGAAGGCACGGTTTATCAAACTGGAGTGTTCTCAGCGGCTGATGGGGACTGGGAAGTCGCCGTTGTCGAGACCGGCAATGGGAACACCATCGCAGGGGTCGAAACAGAGCGGGCTATTGCCTTTTTTCAACCGGAAGTAATTTTATGAGTCGGTTTGGCGGGAGGCCTCAAGGATGTGGTTATTGGAGATATCGTCGTCTCTTCCAAAGTTTTTGGCATAGGTGGCGGAAAAGATCATAAAGACTTTCTTGAATTAAGGCTGCACGCTGGCAACGCAAGCTACAGACTCGAACAGCGTGCGAGATCTGAAATCAGAAGTAAAAACTGACTGACGCGGATCAATCACGAGGGGGCCATTTCACCTGAACCGCGCGCTTACCTCGGTCCAGTTGCCGCTAGCGAAAAGATGGCAACCTCGGGCGACCGCCCTCATCGCCTCGAACTCAAGGGCGATTCGCTCCGCAAGACCCGTCAAAGGTTGACGGATCGTGAACACCTGAAGTAAAAACGGATCGTCAACGCTGCCGAGCACAACGGCCGTTCACAATCCGCCGGAATCACCGTTCACATTCGCCGAAATACGCAATTCAGGAGCCCCACATGCCGCACCTAAATATCACGCTTAGGAAAGTTGTTGCGTTATTCATGCCCTTGATTGTTTCGCTCTCACTTATGCACTTCGGTAGGGACTTAATATGGGCGAACATTCAGCCTCGTTCGGAGCAAGGGGAAAAGGCTGCGTCACGCTATCGCCCATTGCCCGCAAGCGCGGGCTTACCTTCCTTCGCAATTTACAGAATCGAACTGCGCCAACCGGCAACCCATCTATACACTTCGACTGAAAACGTAGAGGTCAAGGTTTTTTCAGATCGGTCAGGTGGGGGGCTTGAGAACGATCTCGGCTTTCAGACCCATAACGTGCCGCAGGGGGATTCGAGCTTAAACCTGGGGCGTGTTCCCAAGCCGGGCGTTTATTTCACGCGCTATAAAGTGGGTGGCGAGACCTTTGTCAACGGCTTTCTCGTGCTTCCCGCCAATGGCAATCGCTTTACCGTTGAGATCATTGTGGCGCCGGTAACGGCGGTTAATCTGAACCCAACCACCAACGCGGCCTTTGAGAAATTCTTCCGCAACCTCGACGTAAATCGGCTGAAAACTGCCGCGACTGCCGTCGCGCCGGGATGGTTCGCACTCAACGGCCAAAACTTTCTCGTTCAGACGGCGAAAGGGATCGTCCTGGCATATTCAGGTTTGGGCTTCGTCGCCATCTTCGGCCAAGGGGGCATCGGACAGGAACTCTTCGCACTCAGCTTGGATTTCATCGCCACCGCCCTAGCGCGTGCCGCAGACGACATGCAAATCCTCACTGGGCCAGAACGAGACGCAGTCAAACAGGCGATCATCCGCATCAACGGCTTGACGCAAACACTGCTTGCCGACGGCATTTTTCAAAAAGTCGTCACGCTCGGGCAGGGCCTTGCTGAGGCTACACTCGGGCAGGATCCAGACAGCCAAATGACGGCGAAGGTGACGGGAGATTCTCTCAAAAAGTTCCACGTTCTCATTGGACTCAAACCGCGATAAAAGCAGATACGCGCGGCCCACAGATCGGGCGCAACGCCATCCAGACAGCTTTACTGCGTGACGCACGCCCTCATCTCGCAAAGGAAGGAACCCATGCAAGACCCACGCAAGCAACGGATTTCTCTGAACAAAAAGCCTGTCACACCGCCTGCCGACACCCTATTAGTAAAGGTTTTTTGCAAGCAGGAGCCGAAGATGGTGGTCTTTCACAGCAAAGGCGGTAGTGCCGGGGAAATCAGCGTCACTGGCGGAGCGCTTGACGAAAATAACGAATTCGAACTGAAAAACTTCGACCGCGTTGTAATTACCTCCTCGCTTGGCGCGCAGCTAGTCCTAGATGTCATTCCCGACAATCAGGCCGAGATCAAATTAGAACAAGAGAGAGGGCGAAACAGGAAGATACGTAAAAGCACCCTCACGCTCGATTGTAGGGTGCGTTGCGTCTTGTTAAGCAAAGGCTATGTCAGGTTTAAGCTGGAAATTGAGAAAGAGAACGGGAAACTGACATACACGAACCTTCGCCTGCTTGGGCCTCCGCGTTCCGACACGAATAACTTTCCGTGCCTTGACATAAATCTTTACCCCAATCCGAAACCTGACGAAGACGGTATGACCCAAGCTCTGTCTCGCACCGAGGCGAACCCGGCTAGCGACATTCTCGCCGTGGCCGAGGACTTTGGTTCTAAGTTAGCTGAAGCGCTGAAGATCAGCTTTGCGGCTGTTAGCCGCCCTCAGAATAAGATCGAGATATTTTTCGATCCCCTCTCGGATTCGTGTGAGCAGGGCCAACAGAGGAATTGCACCTATGGCATCGGGTTCAAGGCAACGCGACCTGATAGTAACAATGTGAGCCGGCGCACGCTGCGTTTATGCAAGGGAAACGGAGTTGGAAGCAAAGACGGCGTTGTCAGTCTGCAAGTTCCCACGAATGGTTTGTCGTGGACTTTAACCCAGCGACCGATGCGCGGACTCAATGCTTCATCGAAAGGTGATAAGCCAGCGGAATGGCACGTCACTGTCGGAGGGATCCAGGCCCAGGCCGTGTACGATCTGTGGAAACCGCTGGTCAAAGAGTATTGGCATGCCTTGAACACGGTCAGTGGTAATCCCGTTTCGTTCCTCCCTGTTTTCGAACCCATAGCCGATAAAAAGGATGGTACCTGGGCAGTGGCGTTCGTCATCCAAGACCCAACGCAACGGGACATTGTCGATTATGACTTTGGGAGCGCGGGAACCGACAAAATCTCCATCTTCAGCCGGACGGTTGAGCCGGTGGACTCATACGAAGCACAGCTACGCTTCAGCCAAATCAAGACTCATGATGGGACTGATCTGTTGCTGCATGGCGAAGTAGGCAAAGGGAAATTGAGTGACGAACTGCTCAATGAGATTCGGCCTCGTCTGACCATGCGTGTCAACGGCGCGCTGAAGGCATCGCCCGGCAACACTGATGCGGGGCGTAAATCCGTGAGGGTGGGCGCGCTTGACTTGAAAATCGCTGAAGGCCCGAAGGAGGAGGACAAAGGCGAGGCGAGTTTCACAATCTCCCTGCTCAATACGGTTACGGTTGCAGTCGAAGCTCACATCGCTATTGAAAACGTCGTGCCTGGCGGGCAGGACGATTTGCCGGGTGAGGAATTCATCGCCGAAGGCGAAGCCATCACCACTCTGCCAGATGAAGGCATCCACTCGTGCGTGAATGTGCCTGATCCCGAAGACCCTGCCATCGGGGATGAGTTTCATCGGTTCCTCAAAGAGGCACAGGGGCAACAACCACAGAAGCGCAAGCAACTTGAGGATTGCGTTGAGTCCAGGTTTCGCAGGAAGAGACCAATCGTCATCGAACTTCCAAGGTCAGCGAGCAAGGACAAGAACAGAATCTTCCTACACGCGAGCGAAGCAGCCGAAGAGGCGCGGACTCAAACGGTGCGCCTGAACCTGATCAATCAAACCGGCGCTTCGCAGGTCGAACGAGCCAGCGTGATCGTCATTGACCACAACCCTTTCCTCGTGGCCGAGGTGCGGTACACGCTGTTTACCAAACCCATTGAAAAAATCGGGGCTAGCATCGCGCAGTGGACCAATGCGCGTGTCGAAGGGCCAAGCTGGCAAATTCTTCAGGCTTCTGAGGGAACTAACAAAGAAGGTCCCGTTGAACTTATTCTGCCAAGCCAGGGCATCGGCGAAGAGATGGAGCGCGGCTATCCAGGTAAGGAAGCTGGTGGTAGCGGGAAGGGCTACACGATCAAAGAGGGCGATCTAGTTGATTTTCGCCTCTCGCCGCCCGCACACCTCTCGGTCAATGTCGCCGAGCACGAGCAGAATTTTATCGAAGCGCCTTGGAACTTACGGCGTCTGCTCGGATTTCCGGAACAGCGCACTCCCGGTGTGAGAACCACCCACCTACAATTCGAACTGCTCTATGGGCTTTCTTGCGACGCTGCCACGCCTTTGCTGCGGCTGGCGGAATTGACGGCGCTGGTTGGCTCGGTGCCAGCGCGGCTACGGTCAGAACCGCGTTGGGTTCCGCAGGTGCAGAAAGACGGAGTGATCGGAGAGGAGTACCAGAAATTAAGGCTGGAGTGGTCAAAGCTTTATCGACGCTATTTGTCGCGCGTGGCGATTCTCGAACCGTGGGACACCCACGTGCGTGAATCACTCATTCTCTCCAAAAATGTTATTTGTCGCATCAGGAACGTCGAGCAACGGGAGAAAGATAAAGTTGTCAGCCCTCCGGCAGACCTGGCAAATCCTGTTGATCCCAATCAGGCTCAGATTGCGGGGAAGCTGAAAGGCGGGGTGACGTGGGGCTTGGAGGCGAAGAACGTCTACAACGCAGTTATGCGCACGCCACAGCCCAACCAAAATCCCATCTCGACTTCCGCCTCTGTCTCAGACCTTTACTTTTCCAGTCTGGGTGGCGGGGGGCGTCTCACGGCTGGTTTCGATGAGGATCGGACGAAAATACACAGCGAGGTTGCCCTCGGACGCACTTACTCCTACAAGTTAGAACGCATTGGCCGAATCGGCTGCTGGTGGAATCGCTGTAAACACGTCATCGTATATGAGCGCACCGTCCTTCCGTCGCGGCAGTTCGAAGGGAAACAGGTCGGCCATCGTGGGCGCCCCATCGTTCGCAAGGTGCGCGAGTACATCAAAATCCTCGATGAGAAGCGAACGTATCCAGACCCCATCGCTGAACTATCAGTGCGAGAGCGCCAGGCTTTAGAGAAGCGACGAGGTTTCGTCTACGCCTGCTCCTTCCAACCAGGAGCCGAGATACCGGTTGACAGCAGTTGGGGTACGGACGTAGGCGATTTCGGTTGGAAGGTTCCGCTCTGGAATCCGGCAGCCGACCCAAAGGTTTACCCGAAGCCTGAAATCACTGTGCATCTCTTCTCGGACGTGGGCGGCACCAGCCAACCAGTGCCGTGCGGATTGGCCGAGCCGCAGAATATTTACTTTTATACGGATACGCGACCCGGCACTTCGAGCGAGCCGAACGAATGGCCGCCCGTCAGAGGGGTTGATTACGTTGACTGTCCCTTGCCGCGGCCACAGACCGATTTCGAGGGCGGCAGCCTGCAACAGACCACGCCGAGTGACGTTGACGTGCCGGCGGGCTTCGGGCCTTGCACTTTCAGACTGAATCCGCCGCCGGTTCCCGCCGACCTCGTCGCCGCGCGAGGTGGTAAGCCTCTTGCGGCAACCCTTGAAACCGTCACGATGGTCAGAGCGCTTCTTAACGACATCGGAACATCGAAGACCAACCTTCCCCCCGAGGTACGTGAAAAAGTAGAGAACGCTCTCAACCTCGGCAGCAGTCTCAAACACCCGCTCCGTAATCTCATCGAGCCTGTCACGGAAGATATGAGGATGACGGCAGATGCACTGATGGGGCTGAGGCAACGCGTCAACGACAGCTTTGACACGACAGCGGGACAATTCAATCAATTCTTCGCTGCGGTCAGAGGCACCTGCGACAAAGTTTCCGCCGAGATCGCCAACATCGGGACTCTCGTACTCAACCGTGAACGCGAACTCTTCTCTGCGGTCGAAAAACAGATACTGGACATCGCCGACAAACGAAGGCAGGCATTCCTTCAGGAAATTGACAGCATCTTTGCTGGCCCCATCGGCACAGAAGCCGAAATAGAAGCGCGCAAGCAGCAGTTGCTGACAGCCATCAACCAGCACCTGAGCGAACTTCAGAACGCGTTGATGCTGTTGCGGCTCTCGCCGGGGATTTTGCAAAAGGCCGTCAGCCGCGCCGCCGCCGCCGCCCAGCATCTCGTTGAAGATGCAACAAAGCGCGTCAATGACATTCTGACCAGGCTCAACAATTACTCGGCGACGCTCACCGCTGCGGAATTGCGTGAACTTCAGGGACTGACGGCGGGGTTGCTTCGTGAGGTTGACGCACTCTTTACGCAAATGTCCGCTGAGGCCGCGCAAAGCCTCGAAGCGTGGCTCCCCAATCCAATACTTTTCATTGTTGATAATGCTTTACGCGTCAGGCTGACGCAGTGGAAGCAGCAGCTCACGACCACCATCCTCAGCCTTGACGCGAGTACGCAATCGCTCGCGCGCGAGGCTGCGCGTCAAGTCTTGCGGATTGAGGAATCGTGGCTGGCGACTCTGGCGAACAAGGTGGGTGCCGCCAAACAGGAAGCCACGAACGAAGTTGAGAAGTGGCACGACAGCCTCGTCGGCGGCGGAATCACCGCGCCTAACACCTCCTACATTGAGGCACAGATAAAAGCACTGAGTGATTACGTTAACAATGCGGCGAACTCACCACGGTTCCCGCGCCTGAAAGACCTCGTCAATCACATGCTCGACGCGGCCTTGACGGGGACCGATATCACCACGAAAAACCTGCGCCAGCGGCTTGCTGAACTCAACCAGTTGGTTCAGCAGCAGATCACCAACACTGCCGACCCGACGAAGGGGTTGCTGAAATATGTGACAGGCGCTGCCGCCGATCTGTGCGCGAAGGTAAACGATGTGAACGGTCTCAAGGCGCGGGTGCTTGAGGCCGTCAATGCGTTTGCCAACCAAGAAGGGCGAGAATTCGCAAAGCAGATACGCAATATCCTCGATGAGTTCCACGCTGACGTAAATGAGTATGCGAATGCCGCCGTCGGCCTCTTCCAGAAAAACGCCAGTTGGCCGCAACGTAACGACGTTTACGCCGCCGCCAACACGGCAATGGCAGTCGTGCGGGCGTTCGGCCAGCCTCCCGTGGTTCCCAACCTTCAGTTCGAACGCCCGGCGCTAGCCTATTTTTACAAAGAGTTGAGCGACCGCGTTGATCTGACACCCGTCTTGTCGGCGGTGTCTAAGGCCTCCGCCGTGGGCGAAGCGCTCAAGCCGCTTGGCATCAGCCTTCCGACACAGGCGCTCGTCGAGAAACTGATTCCGCCCGATCTGAGAAACTTCGATCTCTCGAAGATCTTGCCCGACTTTGCCGGACTCAATCTCAAACACCTATTTCCGGGGTTGAAGATGCCTTCGGCATCCAATGACCACGTAAAGATTGCACACGGAGCCGATCCGCAATCGCGTCGCGCCTGGATCAACGTGGATGTTGACTTCCCCGTTGACGAACCCGCGACCATTTTTTCGATGGGCCCTGTCACCATCCGCCTGCTGAACGCCAGCTTCACGGCGGCGGCGCGCATTGAGGCGGGGCTCAGCAATGAAGCGCCCAAGCGGAGCGTACACGGCATAATTCTGGCCGACTGGGAGATGACCATCGGCGGGCAAACCATCGTGATCTTCCGCCGCACCGAAGTGCGCTTCGACGAGTCCGGCGGACTGCGCTTCGTGCTCGACCCGCGCAACTTGGAAATGCCGGGCATCCTTTCTTTCCTGCAAGATTTCATGAAGATGTTCTCCGGCTCTGACAGCGGGCTCAGCGTCGGGTTCGTAGCGGGCGGCGTGCAAGCGGTGCTCAACCTTCCTATACCCGATGTGCAGTTGGGCGCTTTCGGATTGTCCAACTTGAGGCTGGGCGCACTGCTCAAGCTCACGGTACTTGGCAACGATGGGTTCGCCATCGCGGTCGGCTTCAACATTGGCCGCAAGACAGCGCCGTTCGCGCTCACGGTCTTCATCCTCGGCGGGGGCGGTTATCTAGAGGTTGAGACCAATTACGTCCCGGCCAAAAAGCAAATCACCTGCTCGGTAGAGTTGGGGATCACCGCCTGCGCCAGCTTGGCAATCGCTCTCGGCCCGCTGAAGGGCGGCGTCTATGTTTATTTCGGCATCACCGCGCAGTTCCGCAGCGGCGCCGGTGGCGGGCTTACCATCGGCGTGATGTTTCTCATCCGAGGTGAGGTTTCCATTCTGGGGATCGTCGAAGCCAGCGTCAGTCTTTTGCTCGAAGCCAAGTACAGCAATGGCCGTCTCATCGGACACGGCAACCTCAGCATCAAGATCAAAATCTGCTGGTGCTTCACCCTCGAAGTGAACGAAGACGTGACTTACGAGATCGGTGGCGGAGGCAGTGGTTCCGCCATGCTCGTGCACCCGGACTTGCGCGGCCTGCTGGCGTTCAATGGGCCGCACGCGGAATCCACCGATGTGTCAGACACGACGTATGGTCTTGCGCCACCACCGCCGGACTTCCAAACGTACGTTGAGTTGACCGCAAGATACATTGACCTATTGGCTTAAATTCGGAGGCGACATGGCACAGGAACTTCGCTTGATCCTCACTTTTGAGCACCTTCCCGCTCATGATGAGGTGACGAATAATGTCACGACGAAGTGGACGTTAGGGATGGTGATCTCGGCTGCGACGACGGAGCCGCTGGCGGCTGACAAGCTTGATCTGCTGCGACCGTGGTTGTGGTCGCTGGCGGGTTCGTTCGCTTATCGCATTGATGTCGGCGCGACGGAGGGAATCGTCAACCCGGCAGCGCCTGACTTGCTGGTACCGGCGACCTTTCGCGGTCAGCCGATAGCGACTTACAGCGGCCTCCGCAACCATGCGATTGCCGCGCTCGATGATGAGTTATTGCGTATCGCTGACCCTGACGATGTAGTTTGGAAACCAGAGGGGAGAAGTCGCGTCGCGGCTCAAGTCCAGTCAGGCATCTCCGCCGCGGATGGGAAAGCGCGCCGGCCTTGGCACACGATCCTCGGACAGGCTTCGCGTTATGCCGCGCCGATTCCGCAGGCGCTCAACCTTTCGCACGTCTTTCGCATACCAGCCCTGGCTGCCACCTCCGAACCGATCAAAGTCCTGGCCGCCCCCATCCTCAACGCCTCGACGGCGTTCCCTTTACAGACGAAACCTGTCCCGGCGGAACTGAAGAGAGATGACACGCGGGGCGGGGTTTATTACTGGCCTTATGACCAACCGGCGCTGGATGGCATTCCCGTAGTTGCCTACTTTATGCCCGCAGTGATCCGGCGACGCGCCACGGCGAATCCCAACCAGTATTTTGATCTCGGATCACTGTGGGTGAACTCGCCGACGGGTACTCAGGCGCACGACGAAGAAGACTGGCGTGCCCTGCTCGAACAGCGCATGGCCGACTCGCTCGATCTCGGCGCGCGCATACTCGAAGCGTGTCGCCCGCGCGTGAATGCGACGTTTCGCATGACTGCGACGCAAGAGAACCGTTTGGCTGTGGAGCGTCTCGTCCTGTCCGGTCTGCGCGACATCGCGGGCATAGGCTATCGCGCCGCCCCTGGCGGAAAGTGTCTCATCAATATGGCGTTGGCAACTCAGGCCACACAAGCCGAACGCAAGCCGCTGGTGGAATCACCCGAAAAACCGGCGGCGGAATCGCCCATACGTTCGCTCATCGAGCAGCAAGTCGCGGCAGAGTTCGGCGGGGCCGAGGGGCTGAAGAAATGGAAGAAGTTGCTGCGCGAGACGATCCCGGAACTTTCCGGCGCGCGCGTGCTGGCTGAGGAAGACCCCAATCCCGCTGCTGCCGCGACGCTTGACGAGACAGCCTTTGAACGCTCGCTCGGCGAACTTGAGCACGTGCGGCAAACGGTGCTGCGCGCACCCAATCTCGAAAACGTGGTGCGAGCGCAGTGGCGGCTTATCGCCCGGGACAAAGAAAACAAGGTTATTGGGGAATTAGAGCGTCTTGCGAAACTGGCGGAGCGCGCCGAGTTCCCTTTTCTGGACGCCCGCAGCCTGCTGGCGAAAGAGAATCTCTGGGCCTTCTGGCGCAATTTTATCGGATTGATAAAACCGACGAACGATGACCCTTCTGGCCGCACAGAACTGGCGAACAACCTTCCCCTACTATTTGAAACCTATTTCAGAAAACGATTCGTTACTGATCTCCCGATAGGAGATTTTCCAGGGTCATCACTCAGCTTACCGAATTACACTAAACAACATCCGTTGTTTCCTGATCCACCGTCAACACCGCCGAATCCGCTGTCAACTCCGGCAGGAGTCATCAGGGCAGTGCTTGACGAAATCCGATTCTTCAGTCCGAGGGCCGCGCAACAGCTCATCGCTGGCCGCCCCATCAGCGCGCAAAATCCGTCGGACGATCTGGTCGAGCCAACCGACGTGCCGCACGCGATCACGCTTCAGATCGACAGTCTCGGCGAACTCCCGGCAGACACGCCTGGCGACCCTGATAGTGATTTGCTCGACCACATCGCGGGCGTAGGCATCTTGATGCGCGAGAAGCCCGCGACAGCGAGCAACGGGCGCGGGTGGAAGTGCCTGAATTTCGCCTCACCGAAATTTCGCGGGCAAGGGAATGAGGAAAAAATTCTCTCTCTGGTTCCCCTCAGAATCGGTTACCAGAATGATGTGCGCTTCAGTTCCGTCACCTATAACAATCAACCCATCAGCGCCGAAAGCCCCATTGGCGGCCTTTCGGTCTATAAAATGGAAGCCCCTGAGCGAGACCCATTGCGCTCGCCCGACGCCGCCGAAAAGCAAGGCGATAGAGTCAGCCCGCTCGTCAGTTATCTCACCCCCGCGCCCGACGTCATCGGCGTTGACCAGACAGGCAAGCCGAAGCGTTTATTGCCTGGCCTCAAGTTCGGGAGCACTTACGAGGTGTTGCCTTTCCTGATGACCAACAGCGGCGCGCTGCCGCGCGCGCTTGCACCCAGTCAGCCCTACGACCCTGACTGGGAAGCCTTCGACTCTGAGAGGGCCGAGGTAAGGCCTGTTGTAAGGAATAAGATTCGCACCGTCCCTTACTTGCGCAAGGTGCGCGTGGGAGAAATCAGAATGCTCGCGCCAGCGTCCGGCAAAAAGCTCAACTTCCCCTCCGTGCCTGAGGGCGTGGCTTTGCGGCTGCGCGATATGAACACCGCCTTGCTTTTGCCCTCCGACATGAGCGAGGCCGACCGCCGGAAGGAACATCCCATCATACTTCTCCGGCCAGCCGATGACGCTTCTCCCGATAAACAGATTTGGGATGCCAATCTCGCGCAGGACTCATTTACATTCTTATTGCGGAAACCGGCCACCGACATCAACACCTGGGATCGCTGGGTGGCACGCGAAGAGTCAAACCGCGACTTACGCAAGGCCGTGTACGCGGCCTATCACTACCGTTGCGACCTCAAGAAAGGGAAAGACACCCGCGACGAAACCGAGGATGTCTCCATTGACGATCCTGCCGTGCTCGACTTTATTTTTGCCGAACTCGTCGAAGTGGGCGGCACTAACCCCCAAAGAAACTGGGGGCGCTATCCATTGTTGGCGGAGACTTCAGACAATGCACTGACGCGCGTTCGCCGCCAGCCTATCACCGTCATCAGCAAGGTGGACGGCGGATTCAGCCTTGAGCATTCCGCGAACCGCGCTACGCTTACCCTGCACCTGACGAAAGGCAAGATTTACCGCCTAACCTTCTGGTCGTGCGTGGCGCCGAAAGATGTGTTGAAAGTGAGCAACTTGAAACGGTTCGACAATATCTTTTTCCCTACACCGATTGAGTTCGGGACGAGCGCGCCCGACGGCTCGAAGGTGGTGCGCGTTTCTCCGCTCTCCCTTTTTCTGGAGTGCGCCACCGAAGAGTTGCTGGCCCCGGACGAAATGCTCCCGGATGAGAGAGACAATCGCCAGGTTCTGTTTAATGCCCTCTCGGCTAAGTTTGAGTCGTCCGGCGGACAAGACCAACTTCGCGTAAAACTTCTAAATTCAACCGGGGCAGTCAAAAGTTTCCGCTACCTCCAGCGGGCTGAACTGTCGCGGCAAGTCTGGCGCTGGCAAGGCCGCGAGACAGCTTTGCATCCCGGTTTGACGATGGACGAAACGGCCTCTGACTATTTAGATCAGGTAGAGCTTTGGGAAACACGCGAGTTCGGCAACCGCGAGGACTTGGATTGCATGGTCGTCGAAATGGAAACGACAACCGATCAGGCCACGGCGAGCCGGTCATTCCAATATTTGGAAAATTTGGTGGATGCCGGTGACGTGAACCAACGGCGGACCGGCAGCGGCGAGTTGCGGGCGCTCCACTATCGTTTCTCAGTCAAACTCTTCAGCCGCTACGCCCCCTTGTTGAAGAAGAAAGCGCATCATTCCGTGCAGTCTGAACAGCGCCTAGGGGTTGCGAGCGCGGGCGACAAATCCCGCAGCATCTGGAAGCCCCGATTTATCCCGTGTCGCCGCACGACGAACCTCGATCCACCGAAGCTGAAATTCATCCTTCCCCTCACGGAGAGTTTTGAAAAAGCAAGCAACGGCAGCGCCGGCGTGCTGGTGGTCTTTGATGAGCCGTGGCATGAAATCGGCGGACTGGCTGAATCCTTGGTCGTGGAGGTCGCGCCGTATGTGGACCCGTCCCTGCCGCCCTCCGAGCAAGGGAACAAGCCTTTTGTTTTTGAGGCAGGGCCAGACCCGATCATTTCATCCGAGGTAAAGCGCGAACTCTCCCAACCAAGTGACATGGTGGAGTTTCGCCAACTCGACAACCCCATTAAGTTAGGCAGAGTTCGTGGCCCGATAGGCCACACCTTCGATCAGAGCAACATTGGTTCCCACTTTCTGGCGACCTCTTTCATCGTCCCGGCTCCGATAACCAAAAGAGCCGCGACAACGGCAGACCCGGAAGCCAGCCCGGCTTACCATTTGCCCTGGTCATTCGCCAAGCTGCGCTTTCAGCGGAAAATCCTCATCAAGGGGGAGCTCAACCCACCGAAAAGCCCTTTCACCTCTCCTTGCTGGGTGCAGTTCATTCCCGAATTCTCCATCCTCTCTGGTTCCACTGCGTCTCTGCTGGTGAAGCGGGAAGGGGAAAAGCGAGTTGCAATCCTGAAGGATGGTTCTGACATACAATTACCTCCACCGAGGGAAGGCGGGATGTTCGAGCGTTATCTTGTTCTGACCCGCCGCATTTCTGACATAAGAGGCCAGAAGACGCACGAGGTATTCCTGGCCGTCTTCGCCCGCGAAGTGGGCACGCATTTCTGGAAGCTGCTCGAATCCGTTCCCGGAGGAGACACAAGGATTCCCGCTGGACTGGCAATGCGGGCGCGCCTCATTGATGTTCAGCGCCACTCGACCGCCGCGCCGATTGTTACTGAGGCTGACCTGTGGGAACGAATTTTTTCGAAATCAACCCGTGATTCAAAAACGATCCGTGATCTCGACCGCTATCGAATTGTAATGGTTTCGGAACCTATAGAATCGCATGATCCTAAGCGGCCTGAATAGTGGAGGCGACGAAGATGAGCATAAGCAGACGAGAGTTTCTGGTTCTTTCAGCATTGGGCGGAGCGGGACTCGCTGTCCCGCCAGCCCGGCGCGCGCAAACTGCCGCTTCCGACCGCGTGCGTGTCGGAATCATCGGTGATTGCGTACGTAGCGTCCGCCATTTCGCAGCCTATTCGTCAATCCCCGGCGTGGAAGTTGTCGCCTTCTGCGATACGAACGAGCTCCCATCGCCAGCCCGTGAGCCGGCGCTTGCAAACACGGGGGCCGGGCGCGCGGTGCGTTATTCTGATTGGCGCGGACTGTTAGACAGAAATGATATTGATGCCTTGTCCATCACGACGAATCAAAAGACACAGGCAGAAATCGCCGCCGCCGCGTGCAGCATTGGTAAAGACGTCCTCTTGGAGTATCCGAATCGAAGCCTGGATGAACTCACTCGGCTCTCGCGCCTCGCGGAAGCCAATGGGCGCATTGTCGGGCAGGTTTACAACGCACGGTTCTCCGGCTCCCTGGAAGCTAGATCAGAGATCACTCCCTATTTACTCGATCAGCTCAACCTGGCGAGGGCTTGTCGTTCGATGCCCTTAATCAAGCCTCAGCCTGGTGGCCCACCTACGCACAGCCACGAGGGTTATGGGCAATTACTGGCAGCGCCGGTTGAGGAACTCGATTACGCCAGAGGAGTGCTCGGAGTCCAAGCTCCGTCATTTGTTTCATGCATAGCCTTGCAGCAAGCCGGCCCATCCGAGGTGCTCCGTGCCGGATTGCGCTTTGTTTTTGACACGGCAAGCGGTCCCAAAGCAGTCGAACTCGATCTGGTGGGAGTCCCTTACAAAACCTCCACAGCCAACCGGAATAAAGAACCCGCAAAGTTCCATCAGGTCGGCGATACGGGGTTCATTGCTTTTGCGGGTGAGGCTTCCGCATTTAACGTGACCTCAAATCATGGCTTGCTGTTCGACCCGTGTGATTCTCCGAGTGTGTGGGACAATTTCATCGGATGCGTTCGTTCGCGCCGGCCCGCCGACCTGTTCGCGCCAGTGTCTGATTTCACTGCTTCGCTCAATATGTTGCGACTGGCGGAGATTTCGATGACATCTGGACGCCCCATCAAACCAGCCACGGAGATAGAGAGTGCGCCCGGAGGTTGCTGATGCGACGATTGAGCATCAAACATCCGCGACCAGCACGGCAGGCTGTTTTCCCTGACAGTGAGTGACGGGCAAAAAAGTTTACCGCTATCAGGCTTTCGATAAATGTGCAGGAGAGATCACTCAATGTAGCGGGAGTGAGCGCGCATCGATTGGCGATCACTGGCATCGCGAATATCCAGCTCGCAGTGAGCTATCGTAAGGAGAAATCATGAAAATATGGTGCATCACCATTCTGTTGTTTGCTTCCAGCCCAAATTTGCCAGATTTGTTGACGGGCAATCATTTAACTGGGTCAGTCAGGTCTGTATCAGTTCCTCCCCCAGCGATTGATTACACCGTGCCTGGAAACGTGCCGAAGCTTGCCCAACCCTCTACCAATTCTTGTTGGGCGACTGCCGCAACCATCATGTTTTCCTGGAAAGACAAGAAAAACTATGCGATCCAGGATGTGACGGATAAAGCCGGAGCCGCGTACACAATAAAATTCAAAAACAATTCAGGGCTGGGAGGAGTAGAGAAACCAGACTTCCTCAAGTCGCTTAAACTGCGCACTGAAGCTCCTCAAAATTACACAGTGAATGGTTGGCTGAGCCTGTTGAAAACACACGGAGTTTTGTGGGTAACAACCAATGAAGGATCGAGTCAGAATTTTTCGATCCACGCTCGCATCATCAAAGGGATCAGCGGTGACGGCTCTCCTGACGCGACCTTTTTGAGCATCATTGATCCGGCAGGAGGCAATGAATATAGCGAGAGTTTGACAGCCTTCATCAAGAAGTTTGAAGAAGTTGCACAGATTGATTTGGGAACCGGAGCGGATTTGCGGCCACAGGTCGTGCATTTCTAATAGCTGTACCTTATGTGTGGCTCTTTGAAGTTATGATCCATTAAGCCTTCTGCCTGTAAGATGGTTTTGTCTTACGAAATCATCTCAGGAGAACAACTCAATGGATCGAGATACTTTTATCATTACGGTTTACTGTTTGGTAGATGAACATTACGCGGCAGTTACCGCCCAACATCAGGTTCGACGAGGCGGCTTTGCTCCTGCACTCAGTGATTCGGAAGTCATCACGATGGAAATTTGTGGCGAATACTTTAAGCTCGACAAGGATAAAGATTTATTCGCCTATTTCCGAGATCACTACCGGCATTTCTTTCCCGCTCTTGGGGATCGCCCAAGCTTTGTTCGGCAAGCCGCCAATCTTTGGCTGGTCAAAGAACAGATTCAGCAACGCTTGGTGCGAGCCAGCGGTCAGGATCGGGACAGCGTCCAGCCCATTGATACTTTGCCGCTTCCGGTGTGCGTTGACACTCGCGCGCCGCGAGATCGAACCTTCAAAGGGCTGGCTGACTACGGCCACTGCGCCGCCAAGAAAATGGACTACTACGGTTTCAAGCTTGGACTGCGTGTTTCGCGCATTGGGATGATTACCGGCTATCCGCTTTTGGCAGCGCGTCCGCATGACATCAATCATTTGGAAACGCTGGTTGAAGATTTCGTCGGTTGCGTTCCTGCCGATAAAGGATTCATTGACCAATACCGGCAACAGCTCTTGCTGGAAAAACACAACGTTCAAGTGATCACCCCCGCCCGGACAAACATGAATGAACAACATTCCCCTCAAGTGCTGCGATATAGCGCGAAAGTCCGCAAGTTGGTTGAAACCGTAGGCTCTCAACTAACCGAAAGATTCAATATCGCCAAAACTCGTGCGCACAAGTTTTGGCATTACCAACATCGTCTTATCCGCAAAATCCTGGCGCATACGATGATGGTGTTTCTAAATCTTAAACTGAGACGACCGCCCCTTGATTTGGACGGATTGGTTCCCGTTGGATAAATAAAGAGTCACACATAAGGTAGCTGTCTGTCGTTCGCCAAATCTCGAACAATCTGCATTTCCAATCCTTCATCACGCCACTCGCTGCTTGTAGCGATGATGAAGCCTACGATGTCCATCCCTAGTTTTGTCTGGATTAGCCTGGGCTATCTGTTTGAATAATCCTTTGAATGGCGGGTCTCTAAGCCGCACGGAGCTTCTTGCGGACACATTGTGCGGACACATTGGCGTAGAAATGAGGGCAGTACAGAAACAACCAGAGCAGATGGAAACGTCGTAAGCCTTTTATTCTCAATTCCCAAACCAATCGGAGACAGCCGGAAACAGCGAGGAAGACTGGTAGAGCTTGCTTGGGGTGCAAGAGGCCGTGAGTTCGAATCTCGCCGTCCCGATTTTTAGATTCAATCACTTACGGGCGTCTTTAAGACGCCCGTTTTGTTTTGCGTACATATTTGCGGACACATTGAGGTCAAAATCTGCGTTTGAAAGAATGGGCGTGTTGCGAACATTTATTGGAACTAGCGGAATTGGTGTAGGGGAAGTATGACTTCGGCCTGGAGTCTACTGGGTACCACCGGGCGGCTTGGCTGGCGCGATTGTTGAGAACCGGATGATAAGAGATTCATCCAAGTTCGACGCAAACGCGATCAGAGGCGTGTCGGTTCAAGTCCGGGCAGATGGCAGGCTTCCGTGTTTCCTGTTTATAATCCTCTGCCGAGAGACACGAACAGATTATGTCCATTGCGCTAACCCACTCAACCAATAAATTGCTCGTTCCGACTGAACGTGGCCGAGCGCGTCTTGCAACGCAACGAAACACTGGTTCCGTTGCCGCCGAAAGTCTTCGACACGCTGGTGGGGTTGGTCGAAAACAGCGGGCGGCTGTTGGAAAAGGAAGAGTTGATGCGGCGGCTGTGGCCGGACAGTTTCGTTGAGGACGGCAGCCTGACTCGAAAAATCTCCTACCTGCGCAAAGCCCTCGAAGAAAACGATCCTGAACAAAAATATATCGAGACCGTTCCCAAGGTCGGCTACCGCTTCGTGCCCGAGGTGAGCGCAGTGGCGTTGGACGCGCCGATGAATGAATTGCCGCCGGCAGTGATTGCCGTGCCTCAAGAGTTTCAACCTTACAGCAACGGCGTTGCCAACGCGGCGACTTCAAGTGATATGCCTTTGGTTGAAGCGCCCGTGCCGACTGAACCGATGATTGTTCATCTGTCCGTGCGCCGAATGAGGCGTGTCTGGTTTTTTGCCGCAATTGGACTGGCGGCGCTGATTGGACTGGCGGTCTGGCTTTACAGCAACAGTCGCGCTTATGCGCCTTTTCAAAATCGGCGGACGGTGTTGTTGACCAATTCGGGGCAGATGCACCGGCAGACGCTTTCGCCCGACGGCAAATATCTCGCTTATGTCGCTGAGGAAAGCGCGCGGCAAAGTTTATGGGTGCAGCAGACGGCGACCGACAGTGCGGTGCAAATTACGGCTCCAGGCCCTCCCTACCGCTCGCTGATTTTTTCGCCCGACGGCAGACAAGGGAACCTGTTCTTTGCTGTTGGCCAATGCCGCCACCGGCGAAGCGCGCCGCTGGAATCCGTCCGACGCTCAAGGGCGAGATGTGGGCAGAACGCTTCGCAGCCTGTTTCTCGGCGATGATCGGTATCGCCCGTTGGATGAGTTGATAGAATCTCGTTGAGTTTTTTCCACGCCAGCAATGCCGAAAAGAAATTGACTCTCCAACATGACGAGCATAGTGTCTGCACGTTTTCAGCTTTGTTTTTTCTGTTTTTGAAACGTAAAAAACTTGGCAATGCTTATTCGTTGAGCTTTTGCCGACCATGAATGCCCAAATGCGGGTAGGGCCGAACTTCAGCTAACTTCCCGTGTTTTCGCCAAACCAAGCAAACAAAACCTGGAAAACGATTTGACGCCTTGCCTGCCGGATCGGGCAGACAAGTTTTCAGTCGGTTGTCAGAGTTTTCTGTTCCCCCAACTCAGCTTGATGCCAACTGGTTGATTCGAGCCAGCCATCAGCCCATCACGGAAAAATTCCGAAGGAGAAAACCATGAAACGGAAAATGCCATTGAGCACATCGCTCTTTGTATTGGCGGTAGCAGCCATCAGCTTTGGTACTTTTGGAAACCGACACGTTGCCGCTCTCCAGACTTCAGACCTTTATATCAAGGATACGTCTGCTGACACTGGGATTGAACCGAACCCAGACACCGGGCCGATGTGGGTGACTGAAGACATCTGGGTACGAACAACGCCTGACCCGAACTACCAACCATATCCTTTTCCCGAAGGAAGTCCGACTTGGACACCAGCGCCTCACGAAAATCCTGAATACCGCGATCCGAAATTCAGTGTGCCGAATTATGTGTACGTTCGCGTACGCAATCGCGGAAGCATGGCTTCAACCGGAACTGAGCGGCTGAAGCTTTATTGGGCAAAAGCCTCGACAGGACTTTCCTGGGATACGCAATGGGTGGATTACTTAGCTAATAACTGTGGCCCAACGAAACTTTATGGTGGGGAAATCACTAAAGCACGCAAAGATGCAGCTATGGCAAGTATGGATGAGCGCAAGGCTTATAGGGATGCAATCATCACTATTGGGACGATGTCTGGGTTTACGTTTCCAGGTGGGGTTAGTTATTGGCACAAGCAGGACGAAGTCCATCAAAGCCCTGTTATTAGTGCCCATCACAATCTTCGTTTTACACCCTGGCATCGAGAATTGCTCAATCGTTATGAGGTTTTGTTACAGGAAACTAAACCAACAGTGAAGTTGCTTTATTGGGATTGGACTACTGATCCGGAGAATTCCAACGGGATTAACCTGTTTGACTCTTCTTTCATGGGAGCTTCAGGACGTACTAGCTCTACACCAGTGCCTATTGGCCCTCCTTTTGACATACTCGGCGGACCACTTGTCAGGCGGCGGTTGAATCCAAGCCTGATCCCGCCAGCGCAGTCAGACACTACAATTCTGAGTAATGGTTCTTATTCAACTTTTCAAGCCGTCCTGGAAAATCCGCCCAACCATGATTCTTCTCACGGGTACATTGGCGGAGGAGGCAACATGAGTTCTGTGCCTACTGCCGCCGAAGACCCTTTCTTCTTTTTATTACACGCGAATGCAGACCGTATTTGGGCTCAGTGGCAACGCGATCCACTGGCAGTATCACGTTTAGACTCTGCAATGACTTATGGCACCTTGTCGCCTTCCGATGCAAGCATTATCAATGGCACGATGGCACCTTGGGACGGTAGCGGCTCTATAGACCCTTGGACAGTTTCAGGTGGGTACATCGTGAGCAAAGATTCTACGCATGCTTCAGTCGTAGCGCCCCCAATTTATGATACTGCTCCACTGGTTGTGCCTGCCCTAGCTCCCGGTGAAGCCGTTGTTATTCAGATTCCATGGTATCCGCCTAACCCAGCCGACTTTGCGTGCTTCGGCGGCGATCAAGGGCATTTTTGCCTGCTTGCGCGTGTCGAAACATCAACGACGGCTCCTTTCGGAATGTCTTCCCCTGAAACCACGGACGTTTATGCCAACACACGGAACAACAACAACATTGCTTGGAAGAACATCACCGTTGTGGATAACTTTCCAGGCGTGCTCAGACTGTCGTCAGTTCTCGTTCGCAATGTGTTTGACCAAACAGTGCAGGCCGGGTTTCGTTTTGCGAATGCCAGAGACGCTGCTTCTTTCCTTAACTTTGGCGACATCTTTGTGGATTTGAAACCTGAGCTATTCAGGCGTTGGCGCGCTGGCGGCGGAGCCGGGCAAGGAATCAGAGTCGTTGGCGGCGGAACTGCTGGCAACGAAGTTCTGCAAATCACCTCACCTGAAGCTTTCATACAAAACATACGGCTGGATCCGAACGAGGTGTTTTCGGTGGATATACGCTTTGCACTTTATCCCCCGATTGTTGGCCCGATGCTACAGGAAGAATTGTTCAACCGATTGCAGCAGGCTGGGATACCCAAATGGGATTTGATTCAGTTTGGCGCGCCCGGCAACCCAAACGCCATTGTCGGCGGCCAACGATTCGAGGTGGATTTCAGGAAACTGGTTTTGGTCAAAGGCGGTAGCGATTGGCGCTATCTGGATGACGGCTCGAATCCCGGTCCAAGCTGGTTTTCAACCACGTTCAACGACTCTGCCTGGAAACTCGGCAAATCGGAACTTGGATTCGGTGACAACCCCGCGACCACCATCAACGGCGGCCCAGCGGATCGCCGAAATATCACCACTTATTTTCGGCGAGAGTTCACTGTGGCCGATCCGAGCTTTTTGCAGAGCTTACTGTTGCGATTGAAGCGCGATGACGGCGCAGTGGTTTACCTGAACGGAACCGAAGTCCATCGCGTGAACATGCCTGGAGGGGCGGTTGCGCCCACCACGCTGGCGACTCGTGAAGTTGGCGGAGTGGAAGAAGAAGTCTTTTTCCCGGCCTCCGTTGCGCTCTCATTGCTGAAACCGGGTCGAAATGTCCTTGCCGTTGAAGTTCACCAGAACTCGGCGCGCAGCGAAGATTTGAGCTTCGATTTGGAACTGTGTGCGAACCCGATGTCTACGCGGTTTGCGCCTAGTGTTGCGTTTGCCTCACCGGCGAACGGTGCGTTGTTCCAAACCGGTCAGGCCATATCCGTCGAAGTCCAGGCGTTGGATAGTGACGGGCAAATCACTTCAGTTTCGCTCTTTGCGGACGGCAATCCGGTTGGAACCGACAGCCAGGTTCCCTTCACTTTCCAACTGTCGGGCGCAGCATTGGGATCACACCTACTCAGGGCTGTGGCAACAGACAATGACTCGCTGCAATCAACCGTTGATTTGACGGTGACGGTGCTGGACAACACGCCACCAAATGTTACTTTGACCGAGCCGGTTGCTGATACCGATTTCCCCGCAAACCAAGCCATACGATTTTCGGCAACAGCCGCTGATCCTGGCGGAGCGGTGGAGCGCGTCGAATTTTATGTGCGTGATGCTGAGTTGTTCGTAACACCTGTCACTTTGCTGGGAACTGTTACGGCTTCACCTTACACGTTGCTGGCCAGAAACCTTGCGCCTGGGCATTACATGGGGGTTGCTGTAGCAATAGACAACCGTGGAGCAAGAGGCCAATCAACCCCAGTGCATTTCGATGTCGAAGGCGCAGCCGATTCGGGCAACTGCAACACAATCTGCTTCCGCTCGTCTCAATACTATCTGCTCAACCCCGTTTCACTGCCACCGGGATCGGGAGTTCAGATAGGAGGCGTAAACTCCAACGCGCCGACTCGCAACCAGACGGCAATCAGGTTTGCCTTGCAGGGTGGCCCAAATCCATTGCAACAACTCAACCAGCAGTTCGTTGCAGCGCAACTGAGTTTGATCAGGGCAGGCGGGCATTCGTCGCCCGCGGCTTTCACTGCGCTGAAAAGTCCATTGAGCTGTTACAAGCTCAACTTTGCGGCTGTCACTTTGAGCAATGCCTTTGTACTGTCGCCAAATTCAACGCTGGAGGATTTGTTTGCTCAAGCTCGATTCGCCATCAGCGACAGGCGAACGGCGGATATGCTGGCAATTGCTGACATCTTTAGATTGTTGAATGGCAATGACCCGCTCGGTCGTTGTGGCAGGTAACGATCAAGGACGAACACAAGCGAGCAGCCCTGACTCTGGTTCGGGTGGGTCAGGGTTGCTCGTGATTCAATGACGTCGATTTCCTGAGCAGCAATGTCAACAATTGCGGCAACCCGAAACTATGCTTGACTTGCCAAATGGTTTTGGGGTTGAATGCCTTTGCCCTTACGAATTGCCCCTCACAAAATCCCGACAAGTTCTTTTCAGGTTGTATCCAGTCCTTCCCGTACCCCTGCCCGATTGGCGCGATTGCTTAAACAAGCCGACACCATAAAATTATCACCCTGATGCAGTTGGCCGAAGCAACCCGATTTGCCCAAAGCCAATCTCACGACGCCAAAAGATGGATTTGGTGTTGGCCCCGTCTTCGATCCCAATCTTATTTCAACCAACCTTTACCGCCCCGCTGATTTTTATATCTATTGTTTTTGAATCGTGGCGTATAGCGCGAACCGCATCAGGAGATGTACTCAATGAGAAGTTCGAGAAGTAATCAGTCTGCATATCGCTCGAAATTTATCCTGCCTCTTTTTAATTCCACATTTCGCAAGTCATTAATTTTGATGGCGATGATTGCCGTTTCGCTTTCGGCGGCTGTCTGGCAGAGCGACGCTTCAGCCAGCAATAATTCCGCCATTGGCAAACTCCGCCGAGCCGTTCGCTCGGCGTTGACCTGGACGGCGATGATTCCAGCGCAAGGCGGCATTGGTTCGCGGACGATGATTTCGACCATCGCGGGCGGAGGATTTTCGACCAGCGCGCCGGTTAAACAAGCGCCGATGGTGTTGCCGACGGCAGTGGCGATTGATCCTAAAGGGCGCGGCTTTTACGTCGTGGACGATCTGAGTGGAACCAGCTTGCTGCGCTTCGTCAATACAACCGGCACGCCGGTGACGTTGGGCGGAGTGACGATTCAATCCGGCCACATCAACTTGCTGGCGGGCGGCGGAATTGCGCCGGAATCCACTTCGCCGCTGGACATTGATCTGACCCAGGTGACTGGAATTGCCGTTGACCCGTCAGGCGATGTTGTTTATCTGGCGACGCCGATTGTCGCAGCGTTTCGCGCGCTCAATGTGGGCACTCAGGACTTCACGATTTTGCGCCAGACGATTCAGCCCGGAACGATCAAAACCATATTCAATGTTGGTCGCACGGATTTTCGCGCGTTGACGATCAACGCCTCGCGCGAATTCTTTTATATCGGCGCAGCGCAAACCGGAGGCGCACGATTGGTTTACAAGCTTGAACCGACGGGCAACAACAATGCCGGGCTGGAAACGATTTACGCTGGCGGTGGCACTCCGCAATTCGGCAACGGCGACGGACAGCAGGCAACGCAGGCCAAGCTGACCACGCCAATGGGTTTGGCGATTGATACCAACGGAAATTTGTTAATTGCCGAAGGCGGCGATACGCGAGGCAATCCCGGCGCAGTTCGGCGGGTTGATCCGGGCGGAGTAATTCAATCGCTGATTTCCAACCTGGAATTTCCGACAGGCATTGTGCTTGGCCCGGCCAACAGCATGTATGTCGCGCTTGGCAATGCTCAGCAAGTCATTCGAGTTTCTTCTCTCGGCCAAAAAACGATCGTCGCCGGAGTCAATCCGGCTGCGGCTTGCGATCAGCAAAATAATCCTGGCTGCGGAGACGGCACGGCGGCGATTTCTGCAAATTTGAACTTGCCCGGCAGCACACAGCTTCGGAATTTGACGCTGGCGGCGGACGCGAATGGGTTTTTCCTGCCGGATTTCAATTTTCGCCGAGTCCGATACGTCAACCTTGGCGGCGCGACGGTCAATATCGCCGGAACCAGCATCAGCGGCGGACAAATCACTACGGTTGCGGGCAGCGGACAGGAAGCGCCGTATGACAATGTCCCGGCGCCGGTGACAGAACTGCAAATGGCCGCGGGCGTTGCCGAAGACATCAATGGCAATTTGTTCATTGCCGACACCAATGCCGACCCGGTCGGCAGCATACGGTTCATCAATCGCGGGCAAAATCCGGTCACGTTGTTTGCCGGAACGGCTTGGGAAATGACGGCGCAGCCGGGACAGATCATCACATTGAACAATCGTGCCGGAGAGATGGTGGTTGACGACCGCATTGCTACGGCGGTGTTCGCTTCGCCTCAAGGAATTTTTACGACTGCCAACGGGCTGTACATCGTGGATTCGCAATACGGCGCGTTGATTCGTCCGCCGAATTCGCTGAATGGTCGCCGCAGCGGGCATATTCGATTTCTTAACACTTCGTCGGCGGACGTGACGATCTTTCCGAACGGCGGAGCCGCCAAAGTCGTCGTTCCGCCTGGCCACATCAAAGACATTGTCGGGCGCAACGACGCTCCGCTGCCCGGCAGCCCGACGGCGGACGATTCTGCAGCTCATCAAGCCATTATCTTTCCAACGGACGTAGCCTTGGATGCTGCGGGCAACATTTACATCGCCGACCAGGGCAACAATCGCATTCGCAAAGTGAATCCGCTGACTGGTCAAGTCACAAGTTTGATGACCACAGGCACGGAAGGCGCGACGCCTTTTGTGACCGGCGGAGCCTGCGGCATTTACGTGACTCCGACCGGGCGCGTATACATGGCCAATACCAAAACAGACACCATTGTTCGTCAGGACGCGCCGAATTCGACTTCGTTCACGACGATAGCCAACGCGACCAAAGGCATCAATCGTCCGCGCGATTTGACGGTTGACGCCGCTGGCAATGTGTTTGTCGCCAACGCCGGAAGCGATCAGGTGTTGAGAATCGTTGCTCCGACCAATGCGCTCGGCACGTCAACGGTTGTCGCCGGAACCGGCGTTGCCGGATTCAGCGGAGACGGCGGTCCAGGCAATCAGGCCAAGCTCAATTTTTTGAATCCGGGAATTACTGCGGCTGACATTCAAGTGACGACCAGCATCATCACGCTGGGCAATGGCGATATGGCGTTTGCCGATTCTGAAAACAATCGCATTCGTTTGCTGGTGCAATTGCCGAATCAAAATCCCGTGCTGGCCGCCGTCGCCAACCAATCGGTCAACGAAGGCCAAACCGCCACGGTGAGTTTTTCAGCGACGGACGGCAATCAAGACCCGCTGGTTTTCAGCATGCAAAACGCGCCGAGCTTTGCGACGCTGACCGATGCCGGAAACGGCACGGCCAGTTTGCAGCTTGCGCCGGGATTCAGCGACGCCGGAACGTACAACGTTACTGTTTCCGTCAACGACGGAGATGCCACCGACAGCAAGAATTTCACGATCACGGTTGCCGATGTGAACCGCGCGCCGGTGGTCAACGTCACGCCGATCAGTCCGACGTATGAAGCGACAGGGCCGAACGGACGACAGGTTAATTTGCTGGCGACGGCGTCCGATCCTGACAACGATCCGCTGAGTTATCAGTGGTTCAATTTCCAAACTCAAATCGCCACGGTGCTGACTCCGCAAGTCACACTGCCCATCGGCACGCATTCGTTGTTTTTGACCGCCACCGACAGCAAAGGTCTGAGCACGAGCAGCAGCGCGTTTGCAGTGATCGTTCGAGACAGCACTCCGCCGGTCATCAGCGGAGTTCCCGCCGACATCACCATTCAAGCCACCGCCACCGAAGGCATTGTTGTGAATTACACCTTGCCGACAGCGTTGGATCAGGTGGACGGCGTGGTCGGCGTGACGGCGGACAAATCGCCGGGTTCGCTGTTTCCGGTTGGTGAAACAACGGTTAATTTCACGGCCAAAGATTCGCGCAACAATCAGGCGACGGCTTCTTTCAAAGTCACAGTGACGCCAAAACCCGGCGATCCACCTCCGCCACCTCCTCCGCCACCGGGGGGTGGTGGAGAAAGCGGTTGCAACGCGACCGGCTATACCATTTCAACTTATGCGGGCAGCGGAAATTACGGCTTTGCCGGTGACGGCGGAATGGCTGTAGATGCTGCGCTGCGTTCGGTCAGCCAGTTGACGAACAATGGAACAGGTTTGATGGTGGTGGACAGCCAATCGCGTGTGGTTCGTCACATTGATGGACAAACGGTCATTCGCACGATTGCCGGAAATTCCAGCAACGGCAACACTGGCGACGGCAATCAGGCGAATTACGCCACGTTCGGCGCGACGGGCGGAGCGGCGGTGGACACCAACGGCAACACTTATGTTTCCGACACGAATTTCCATCGCATTCGTCGCATCGCTCCGGACGGCAAGATTTTCCATTTTGCCGGAGCGACCAACGGAACGAGCGGTTCGGGTGGCGACAACGGCTCTGCGGCGTCGGCGCGATTCAATCGTCCGACTTCGCTGGCGGTGGATGCCCAGAACAATCTGTACGTTTCTGACAGCGGCAACAACCGTGTTCGCGTCATCAACCTGACGACGAACATCGTCACAAATTACGCCGGAACCGGCGGCGCCGGATACAACAACGATGGCGTCATCGCCACGAATTCCAGCTTGAACAATCCGGCTGGAATCTCGTTGGATGCGGCGGGCAATTTGTTCATCGCTGATCGCAACAATCATCGCATTCGTCGTGTGGACGCGGTTTCCAAACTGATGACCACTGTCGCCGGAGACGGAAATCAAGGTTTCGGCGGCGACGGCGGAGCGGCAATTTCGGCTCAATTGAGTGGGCCTGCCGACGTGACAGTTGATGGCGGCGGGAATGTTTACATCGCCGACCAGATCAATCATCGCGTTCGTCGCGTAAAAACCAACGGCACGATTGAAACCATCGCTGGAAACGGAACCGCCGGGTTCACGGGCGATGGCGGAGCGGGAACTTCGGCGCAATTGAATTCGCCTGCCAGCTTGGAACTGGACGCCGATTGCAGCCTGTTTGTCGGCGACAGCAACAATCTGCGTATTCGCAAATTGATGCCGTCCAGCACGGGCGGAACGACGAATCGCAATCCGGTCATCACTTCGACGATTGGCAATCAGACAATGACCAAAGGTCAGGCGTTGACCTTGCCTTTGACCGCCACCGACGAAGACAACGACATGATTACGTTCTCGCTGGTCAATGCGCCCGCGTTTGCCGACATCATCAATCAAAATCCGACCGGTCGAACGGCTACGTTGCGATTGCAGCCGACAACCGCTGGAACCTTCGACAACATTCAGGTCAGAGCCAGCGACGGCAGAGGCGGAGTGGCGACTTCGGCGGCCTTTTCAATCACGGTCAATGAACCGGCTCCGGGCAATCAACCGCCGACGGCCAACGCCGGACAGTTGCCCGCAACGCTCGAAGCCATTTTCGCCACCGGAGCGCCGGTCAATCTGAACGGCAGCGGCAGCGATCCCGATGGCGATCCTGTGACGTTTTCGTGGATGGACAACGGCAATGTGATTGCGACCAGCGCCGTCACGACCGTCACGTTGGGCATCGGCACGCACAGCATCGTTTTGAAAGTCAGCGACAACAAAGGCGCGAATACTTCGACGACGGCGCAAACTGTTGTCGTGCGCGACACGACTCCGCCAACCATTGCAGGCGTTCCGGCAGCTATCACTACAGCCGCGACTTCCGCCGCCGGAGCCAACATCAATTACACGATGCCCACGGCAACCGATTTGGTGGATGGCGTGGTGCAGGTTGTCGCCGACAAAGCTTCGGGTTCGTTGTTCGCCGTTGGCGCGACGACGGTTCGGTTCACGGCGACGGATTCGCGTGGCAACGCGGCAACGGCGCAATTCATTGTGACGATCACCCCGTTTGTCAGCGGAGGAACTCCGACCAGTTACAACATTTCGACTTTTGCGGGCAGCGGTAATTACGGATTCAGCGGCGACGGCGGACAGGCAATTGACGCCGCGATGAAACAGATCACCGCCATCACGCGCGCCGAAGCCGGATTGATGATTGCCGACAGCGTAGGCCGCGTGGTTCGCCGCGTGGACGCGCAGGGCGTCATTCGCACCATTGCGGGCAATTCCGCCAACGGCAACGGCGGCGACGGCGGTCAGGCAAACTTCGCGCAGATTTCGGCTCCCAGCGGAGTCGTGACCGATGCCAACGGCAACACTTATGTTTCCGATACGGCGTTTCATCGCATTCGTCGCATCGCGTCTGACGGCAAGATTTTCCATTTTGCCGGTTCGACGACTGGCGTCAGCGGTTCGATTGGCGACAACGGCGTAGCGGCTTCGGCGAGATTCAATCGTCCGACGGCGCTGGCTGTGGACGCGCAGAACCTGTACATCGTGGACAGCGGAAACCATCGTGTTCGCGCCATCAACCTGACAACGAACATCGTCACGACCGTTGCCGGAAACGGCGGCGCAGGTTATGGCGGAGACGATGTGCTGGCCACCATTGCCAGCTTGAATAACCCCAGCGGTTTGACGTTGGATGCGGCGGGCAACCTGTTCATTGCCGACCGCAGCAATCATCGCGTTCGCAAAGTGGATGCCGTGACTAAACTGATTTCGACGATTGCCGGAAACGGCGAACCCGGATTTGCCGGAGACAGCAACCAGGCGGCGACGGCTCAACTGAACAGTCCGACCGATGTGGCTGTGGATGCGGCGGGCAATGTGTTTATCGTTGACCAGACCAACAACCGCGTCCGTCGCGTCAACGCCGCCGGAGTCATAGAAACAATTGCCGGCAACGGAACCGTTGGTTACAGCGGAGACGGCGGCCCGGCGCTGCAAGCTCAGATCACACAACCAACCGCCATCGAAGTCGAATCCGACGGCAGCATTTTGGTCGGCGACAACGGCAATCTGCGCGTTCGCAAACTGACGCCTGCCGGCCCACCTCCTCCGCCGCCGCCACCGGCGAACAACAATCCGGTGATTACTTCGACCATCGGCAACCAGACGGTGACTAAAGGTCAAACGCTTGATCTGCCGCTGAGTGCGACCGATGCCGACGGCGACAACGTGACATTCTCGTTGGTCAACGCTCCCGCGTTCGCCACGATCATCAACGCCAACCCGGCTGCCAGAACGGCTACGCTGCGACTGGCTCCGACGGTGGCGGGAAGCTTCGCCAACGTTCAGGTCAAAGCCGACGACGGCAAAGGCGGTTCGGCGACATCGGCAGTGTTTTCGATTACGGTCAATGAACCGCCGCCAACCAATCAGTGCATCAACGTTGTTCCGGCCAATCACTGGAAAGGCGAATACTTCCCGAACATCGGCTTGTCCGGCTCGCCGACGCTGGTTCGTGACGATGGTGATGGTTCGTTGAATTTGTCCTTCGGCGAAAACAGCCCGAATCTGAGCTGCGGCATTCCGATTGATAATTTCTCGGCTCGGTATACGCGCGAAGTTTCGTTCCAGGCTGGCGTCTATCGCTTCCAGTTGTTCGGCGACGACGGCATACGGCTGTACATAAACGGCCAACTGCGAATTGACAAGTGGTTCAATCAGGCCGAAACGAAATACGAAGTTGACGTGCCGCTGACTGCCGGAACTCATCAATTAAGAGTCGAGCATTACGAAGCGGGCGGTTCGGCGGCGGCGCGATTGTTCTGGAATGCGCTGAACTATTACCCGACGATCAGCACCATTCCGAATCAGACCGTCCGACGCGGCCAGTCGTTGGATGTCGTGGTGACGGCCAACGATACCGACAACGATCCTGTCACTTTTGAACTGGTGAATGCTCCGACGTTCGTTTCACTGGTCAACGCCAATCCGGTTGGCCGTAGCGTGACTTTGCGGATTGCTCCGCCGACGGTGAGCGACACTGCCGATCAGCAATTCAACATGTCGCTGCGAGCCAGCGACAATAAAGGCGGTCAATCGTTGAGCAATCAGTTCACGATCACCACGACCAGCACACCGCCTCCACCTCCGCCGCCGACCAACCGAGCGCCTGTGGCTGTGGCCAACACTTTGGCGGCTGCAATCACAGCGCCAGACGCAACCGGCGCGACTATTGCTCTGGACGGTTCGGCTTCATCCGACCCTGATGGCGATGTGTTGACGTATTCGTGGACGGATCACGGTATTGTTATCGCCACAACCGCAGTGGCCAGCGTCAAATTACCTGTCGGTGCTCATTTGATCGCGCTGACGGTCAGCGACGGCAAAGGCGGCGTCAATTCGACTGCCGCTCAATCCGTCACCATCAACGCTCCACCGCCGCCACCGCCGGTTGGGTTGGCGGTTGATTCGGTGTCGCCGTCCTTCGGCAAAAAAGGCACAACACTGACCGTGATGGTCAACGGAACCGGCTTCATTCCCGGAGCAACCGCGACCATTAACGGCGGTCAGATCACCACCAGCACAACGTTCATCAGTTCAACGCAACTGAGCGTGCGCGTGACCATCGCCTCCAACGCCTTTACGACGACTCGGTCGGTGACTGTGGCAAATCCTGGAGGCACTTCGGCTGCAAAATCGAATGCTTTCTCGGTCATACCGTAAATTGGCTTCATCGTTGATTGCGCAAATAGGAATCACGCCGATTTGCGCAATCAACGATGAGCTTTTGCAGCGAATGGCAAATTTTTGACTGGCCGAGTTCTTGACAGACCAAAAGTCGGTAAGTAAGATGCGCCTTCGTTTTTGGGCGTGTAGCTCAGCTGGGAGAGCGCCGCGTTCGCAATGCGGAGGTCAGGAGTTCGATCCTCCTCACGTCCATCTGAAATTGAAAATCCAACAAGTTTCATCTTGCTCCTCAGTAGCTCAATGGCAGAGCATTCGGCTGTTAACCGAAGGGTTGTAGGTTCGAGTCCTACCTGAGGAGCCATAATTGTTTTTGGAGCAAGGTCGAAGTGAAAAAGCCGCGAAAGCGGCTTTTGTTGTTTCCACTCACACTCAGCCATCAGGTTTTATCGGTCTTCTTTTTCCCCGGATGATCGCCCGAAGCTGCGTTTCAACACGTTTAGGGATGCCACTGTTTTGATTACCTGACCGCGTACACCTAAGAGTGAATGCTTACTCCGTAGGCGAAAGCAGACCAGCCAGTTTTTGTGAATCGGCGTTCCCTTGTTTCCCCTTGTTGAGTTCAGTTGATGAATTTGCGTGCGCGCAGCCAGTTTTCCAGCAGCTTCGGCCAGGTGCTCAGCGCGGGATTGGTTGGAGCCAGGCCAACGCCGTGGCGACCGGTTTCGTAAATGTGCATTTCGTGAGGCACTTTGGCTTTTCGCAAAGCCGCCGCAAACATCAAACTGTTTTCCACCGGAACGCCCTTATCGTCTTCGGTGTGGAAGATGAACGTCGGCGGAGTTTTCTCAGTCACCTGTTTTTCATTCGACAGCAGATCAATCAATTCCGGCGAAGGCGTGTCGCCCAGCAAATTTTTGCGCGAACCGGCGTGAGTGAACGGATCAGTCATGGTGATTACCGGGTAACACAAAATCGCCACGTCCGGGCGGCTGCTTTGGCGTTCAATCGGGTCGCTGGCATTCGCGTCGCCTGCGTCGAAATGAGTGGCGGCGGTCGAAGTCAGATGGCCTCCGGCGGAAAAGCCCATGATGCCGACTCGCGCGGGATCAATTTTCCATTCGGCGGCTTTGGCGCGAGTTGTGCGGATGGCGCGTTGAGCGTCGCCGAGCATCACAGGATGGCGATAACCAAATCTGCCCAGCCTGTATTTCAACACGACGGCAGTGACGCCGATGCTGTTCAGCCAAACGGCGACATCGTGGCCTTCGTGAGCAGCCAATCCGCCGTAACCGCCACCGGGACAGACGACAATGGCTGCACCATTGGCTTTGCCGGCGGACGGTTGATAAAGCTGGATGCTGGGAATGTCTTCGGGCGCGGAGCCTTTCGCGCTGGGAGCGCCGTTCGGCCACAAAGGCATGACCGCTGGTTGATTTGCCGACTGTTGATTCTGTTGTGCCGACGAAGCGCAGCCCAAGCAGAGTAGCAACACTGTCACAACGCAGAAGCAGATGGTTTTCATGGTTTCAGCCTCACTGTTTTTTTTCAGATTAGTGTGCGGATTGTTTCCGGTGGTTTTATACATCAGCGTGTCAGGCCGACAAAACAGCGACGGCAATAAATCACGCCAAAGACCTGAATTCACGTAGATTTTCATTGAAGCCATAATAGCAACTGCCTATACTCCGCGCGCCGTGAACATTGTTGCCTGCAAATTCAAGACGACATTTATTCTTGTTGTCCGAAGCCACAAAGTTCACGTCTTCCTTGGTGCCAACCAAAATTATGCGTCTTATGCATCGGGCAGATTTTCCAGTCTGCCTGTAATCTCGTGCTGATTGAGCATCGGCAGGTGGAAAGCCCGCCTAACATTTTCTTCAACAGTCCTGATTATCAGATTCCATAGAGGTTCTCCGATGAAAGGAATCCACAAGCGACCGCAGTCGCCCGTCTTCGGAATCAGAGCGTTCGCATGGTTCATCCTGCCGGTTCTAGCGTTAGTCGTTGCCTGGATGAACAACCGCGAGCTTCCAAACACTGCATCTGCCCAAATCGCCTCAACGACCCAGCACGCGCAAACGAGTTTCGCACGGTTGCCGCTGAGCTTTTCTGCCAATCGCGGACAATTCGACGAAAGCGTCAAGTTCGAAGCGCGAGGCGCTGGTTACGACATTCAACTGGCGTCGGATGAAATCGCTATTCGATTGCGGAATGAGGATTTCGGATTGCGGAATGGCGGTTCTCCCATTCAAGTGGGTTCGCAATTTGCCGTGCTTGGTTTGAAATTTATCGGTGCGAACCGCTCGCCACAGCTTGAAAGCGTTGAGCCATTGCCGGGCAAGGCACATTACTTGCACGGCAACGATCCAGCGAACTGGCAGCGAGATGTGCCGACTTTTGCCAGCGTTCGTTACCGCGACTTGTATCCCGGCGTCAGTGCGGTGTTTTACGGCAATCAGCGGCAATTGGAATATGACTTCGTCGTCGCGCCCGAAGCCGATCCCAGCCAGATCAAGCTGAAGTTCAGCGGCGCGGAGCAAATCGAAATTGATGCCAATGGCGATCTGTTGCTGAAAACTTCCGGCGGCACGCTTCGCCAACATCGCCCGGTCGTTTACCAGCAAACAAACGGCACGCGACACGAAATCGAAGCTCGCTACAAAATCCACAATCCGCAATCCGCAATCCTAAATGAAGCCAGTTTCGAGCTTGGCGATTACGACCGCAGCCGCGAACTGGTGATTGATCCTGTGCTGTCGTATTCCAGCTTTCTGGGCGGCAGCGGCGACGAACAGGCTACAGGCATCGCGGTTGATGCCAGCGGCGCGATGTATGTCACAGGCTCGACGACTTCGATGGATTTTCCGACAGTGAGCGCACAGCAAGCGGTTTCGGCGGGTTCAACCGATCTGTTCGTGACGAAGATGCGATTGAATGCCGACGGTTCGGCGACGTTGTTGTTTTCAACCTTCATCGGCGGACGCGACGAAGACCGCGCCAACGGCTTGGCGGTGGACTCTGCCGGAAACGTGTATGTCGCGGGAGTGACGACTTCGACCAATTTTCCCACGGCGAATGCGGCTCAATCCGCGTTTGGCAGCAGCGCGGTGTTTCGCAGCACGGATGCGGCGGCGAACTGGGCTCCGCGCGGCAACGGATTGTCCGCCATCGCCGTTGCGGCGATGGCAATTGATCCGATCGGTTCGGCAAACGCTGGCACGGTTTATGCCGCCACGCTGGGCGGCGGCGTTTTCAAAACGACAAACGGCGGCGGCGTCTGGATTGCTGCAAATGGTGATTTAACTGCCCAACCGCCGAAACTGCTGGGCAGCAGCGACGCGCGCGCGTTGGCGTTCACGGGCAACCGGCTGTACGCCGGAACTTCGCGCGGGCTGTATTCGACCACAGACGGCGGCGCAACCTGGAATGCTCCGCAGTTGCAACTGGCCACAGAACCGGCGGCGCTGGAAGTCAATCGAGCCAGGGAAGACGTGCGCGCCATCGCCGTTGATCCAACGAACCCGGCCATTGTTTACACCGGCGTCAAAGGCGGCGTGTTCAAAAGCACCGACAGCGGTTTCACCTCGGCGTCGGCCAACATCGGGTTGCCGAATTTGGACGCGACGACGGGATTGAGTTCAACAACCGTGCAGTCGTTGGGGGCGGCTGGTTCGACGACGCTTTACGCCGGAACGACCGGCGGCGTTTTCAAAACCGTGAACAGCGGCGCAGCCTGGACGGCGAAAAATTCCGGCTTGACCGATTTGAACATCGTCGCGCTGGAGATTGATCCGGCCAACGCCAACACGATTTACGCCGGAACGCCGAGCGGCGTGTTCAAAACCACGAACGGCGGCGACGCCTGGGCGGCGGCGAACATGGGGCTGACTTCCACGCAGGTTCGCGCATTGGCGATTGATGGTTCGACACTTTACGCGGTAACCGCTGGCGGAGTTTTCAAAAGCGCGGACGGCGGCGCGAACTGGGTTGCGGCAAACAACGGTCAAACAAACACGGATGCGCGTGCGTTGGCCGTGCGCGGCGAGACGCTTTATCTGGGCGCAGCCGGAGCCAGCGACGCCGTGCTGGTCAAACTTTCGCCGTCTGGCAACAGTCTGCTGTTTTCAACCTACCTGGGCGGCGGAGCGACCGATGTGGCGAACGCCGTGGCTGTGGATGCAAGCGGCAACGCCTTCGTCACCGGCGGGACGATTTCGACAAACTTTCCTTTGCAAGCGGCGCTGAACGCCAACTTCGGCGGAGTCAGCGACGCCTTTGTCGCCAAGCTGAACACCACGGCGGCGATGGCCAAAGACACGCTGGTGTATTCGACTTACCTCGGCGGCAACAGTTCGGATCAAGGCAACGCGATTGCCGTGGACAGTGCGGGCAACGTGTATCTGACCGGCGCGACTTCTTCGCCGAACTTTCCCGTTTCCGACAAAGCCTTGCAGAAAACGTACGGCAACGCCGCTGCGGGCAACACTTCCGAAGTCGCTTCGGGCGATGCGTTCGTGGCCAAGCTCAGTGCGTCGGGCGATCAATTGCTCTATTCGACTTACTTTGGCGGAGCCGACAGCGACGTTGGCAAAGCGATTGCGCTGGGAGCGGGCAATTCGATTTATTTCACCGGCGTGACTTTGTCGAACAATTTCGCCGTGTCGGCCAATGCCTTCAGCAAAACCAACTCCGGCAAAGGCGATGCGTTCGCCACTGTGCTGAATCCGATTTCGGCGACCGGAGAATCGGCAATCAGCTATTCGACTTTCCTCGGCGGCGACAAAGCGGATCAAGGCAACGGCATTGCGGTAAATTCCGCCGGGCAGGCTTTCGTCACAGGCAGCACGGCTTCGGCAAACTTTCCCGTAGTGGATGCGATCAATCCGGTGTTCAACGGAGCGGCGGATGCGTTTGTGGTTCGGCTGGAAGTGACCGGCGAAGGCAAGCCTGTGTTCAGCACCTTTCTGGGCGGCAGCGGCGGAGATTCAGCCGCTGCCATCGTTGTGGATTCCGGCGGCTCGATTTATGTCGCCGGTGTTTCTTCGTCCGGCAATTTCCCGGTCAGCGAAGCCGCGTTGGACAAAAGCTGTTGCGGGCAGGGCAACGATGCCTTTGTGGCAAAAATTGCTGCTGCGGCTTCCGCCGATCTTTCGATCACCAAACAGGCGACCGGGCGGTTTCGCGTCGGAGAAAAAGCCGCGTACCTGATTACAGTCACAAACGCCGGGCCGGGTCTGGCTGCTGCGCCGTTGCGCGTGCTGGATGTTTTGCCCGCCGAATTGAGTTTCGATTCTTTCACCGGAGCGGATTGGAGTTGTTCGGCGGAAGGGCAGACAGTTACTTGCACTTCGACAAAAGCGTTGGCGGCGAACGCCAGTTCCACGTTTTCGCTGATGGTCAAAATCGTCGGCGCGCCAGCGGCTTCGTCGCCGCTGGTCAACACGGCTTCGGTGCAGAGCCTGAGCAGCGATTCGGCGGCGGCAAATAATTCTTCGACCAGTTCCGTCGCCACAGTTGAACCGGCGTGCAGCTTTGCCATCGCGCCAGCCAGCCAGGCGTTCACGATTGCGGGCGGAGCGAGCAGCGTGGCGGTCACGGCTCAGGACGGTTGCGCGTGGCAGGCAATCGTCACCAGCGGAGCGGATTTCATCAGCATCACTTCCGGCGCAAACGGCGCAGGCAACGGCGCTGTGAATTTCAGCGTTGCGGCCAACACCAGCCTGTCGCCGCGCAGCGGTTCGTTGACCATCGCCGGGCAGAATTTCGCCATCACGCAAGCCGGAGTGGTTTGCCAATACGCCGTCACGCCGGATTCGCAGGCCTTCGACCAGAACGGCGGCAACGGCGCGGTGACGATTCAAACTACCGGTCAATGTTCGTGGCAGGTCGGCAGCGATTCCGGCTTTGTCACCTTGTCCGGCGTGGGCAGCGGCAGCGGCAACGGCATGGTCAGCTTCAACGTGACGGCCAACAGCGGCGCGGCGCAACGCGCGGGCAGTTTGACCGTCACCGGCTTGAACGGGTTTTCAAAGACGATCAGCATTTTGCAAGGCTCTGCGACGCAGGCCGTTTGCACTTTTGCGCTGACGCCGACCAATGCGACGCTTCCAGCCAAAGGCGGCGACAGAGCTTTTTTCGTGGATGTGACGCCCGGCAATTGCGAATGGACGGCGACCACAACCAGCGACTTCATTTCCGTCACCAGCGACCGCGATCAAAGCGGCAGCGCATTCATCACTTACCTGTTGCCGCAAAACCCGACCGGCAGCGGACGCAACGGCAGCATAGTCATTTCGCAAAAAGCCGGGACGGAAACCATTCCGCGCCAGACTTTCGCTGTGAATCAAGAAGGCCAGCCTGCGCCGCCTGTGGACTGTGTTTACTCGCTGGCGATTTCGCCAGCCAACCAGAACCAGCCAGCCAGCGGGGGCGATGGAATGGTGCTGGTTACAGCCGGAACCGACTGCGCGTGGAATGCGGCGATCAGCGGCGGATCCGATTTCATCGCCATCGAAAGCGGCGCAAGCGGTTCAGGCAGCGGCGCGGTCAAATTCAAAGTGGCGGCAAACACAGGCGTTTTGCCTCGCAACGGAATTCTGACCATCGCCGGGCAAACCGTGTTCATTCGTCAGGCCGGACTTCAGAGCGGAACGACCTGCGCGCTGACGATTGATCCGGTGACGGTTTCGTTTGCGGCGAAAGGCGGCGATGGCGCGTTTTTCGTCAATTCGTCGCTGGACACCTGCGAATGGACGGTGGGCGGCAATGCGGCTTTCATCCGCGTCGCCAGCGACCGCAATCAGAGCGGCAGCGCGTTTATCGCCTTTGTCGTTGAACCGAATACCGGCGGCTCGGCTCGGACGGGAACCATCACCGTGGCCGGAACCGGAACTTCGCAAACCTTCACCATCACCCAGGCCGGTTCGGCTCAGGGAGCGCAAACGATTCGTCGGCGCGGCTCCCGCTGATTTCAGGAGAACACTTATGACGAAAAGAATCATCACGAATTCGATCCTTACTCTCGCCATCAGCGCCCTGCTCGCTTTGCTGGCCGTTCCGGCACTGGCGCAGCAAAAACAATTTGCGCCAATTGACGCAGCCAGAATGCAGCGCGTGATGGACCCGGCGACCGGCGTCGAAGAATTTCGCCAGGAATACGCGGTCTATCTGAGCGAACTGGAACAGGTCATGGCCAGGTTTGTCGAATCGGCGTACGCGCGGCAGATCATTGACCGCAGCGGATTGAAACCGCTGGAGCAATTGGCGCTGGCCAGGCAAAAACTGGCGGAGTTGAACGAACAGGAATTGGCTGGATTGAAAAACGCCTTCGCCAAATCGCCCGGCTGGCGGGAAACTCCTGGCCGTTTGAATGCGCTGTTGCGCCCCGAAGTGCAAACGGCTCTTCGCAATCTGAGCGCCGCGCCCGAAAACGACAATCTGCCGGGCGGCATCACGCCGGATGTGTGTAACAACGCATTTACCGATAATCCGAACAGGACTCCGCGCGTCAGCAATTCCGATATTTCGATCAACAAGGCGCTGTTGCTGGCGGCGCAGGCTGTGGTGGATTCGCTGCCGGATGATTTCTTGAGCGTCGCCGGAAAAGTCGTCGCCGTTGTCGCTCGCACCGTCATCGAAGCCGTGTTGCTGCCGCTGGAAACGCTGAAAGCGATTTCGGACGATTGCAGCGGGCGCGATTTTGAAAAAGAAGTCAGCGATTCATTCACCACGACCAACAACAACATCAACACGCGCGCCAGCCAGACCAGCGTCAACAATCTGCAAACCACAGCCAACACCATCAACACCACAGTCACCAATGTTCAGGCGACGGTCGGCGCAACGCAAACCGCCGTCAACGAAATCAATGCCAAAGTGGATGTCAAAGTTTCGACGCGCGCGACCATGGCTCAGGTCAACACGCTGCAAGGCACTGCCAACACCATCAACACCAAAACCGACATGGTGCTGACCCGGCTGGACGAAATCGAATCCTTGATCCGCGCCTTCCAGGCGGAAAACCTGCGGCTGCAAATCGAACTGAACCTGATGCAAGGGCCGCGTTACAATCTGGCGCAATTCCAGCAACCGGCTTCTGTGGGCGGCAAACTGGAATTGGTGCGGACGATTGTTGACGACACCATCAAGAAAGGCGCAATGGCCGGGGTTCCCGCCGCTGCCATCGCCCAAGCGAACGCCGAACTGGCCACGGGCGACATTCACTTCACGGCAAAAGCCTACAAAGACGCTTATGCCCATTTCCGCACAGCTTATCTGCTGATTGCGACCAACCCGGCCATGCGCCAACCGTAACCGACACCTACTCAAACAGAAGTTCGACCGGGAACCGATGATCTTTCCCGGTCGAACTTTTCAAAATGAATTTGCACGCCCATTCCCACCGACTATAATCCCGCCCGCCCGAACAAAATCGAATTAAAGAAGTTGACGGCGTCCTTACCTTAAAAACATCACCAATTGTTCTTGTTGATCTTCTCTTCCCCCACTTTTTGAATTTCCATTCAACCTCGTTTTTACGAGAGGAGCACGATTCATGCCTGGCCCAAAAAGAAATTTTGAAGCTTCGGTTTCCGTGACGCGGCTGGTTTTGCTGGCCACAGCAATTGTTTCCGCCATTGTCTTTGCCAGACAAACCGGCGCCAGCCGAATGCAAAACTCGTTGGCAGTGGTTTCCGCCGCCAGTTACAAAGGCGATGCGCTCAGCGCCGAACAAATCGTCGTCGCGTTCGGATCGAATCTGGCTGACGCGACGGTGATTGCCAACGCCTTGCCGCTGCCGACAACCTTGAGCGGTGTCAGCGTCAAAGTCCGAGACAGCCAAAATGTCGAACGTCTGGCTCCGCTGTTTTTCATTTCGCCGACGCAGATCAATTTTCAGATTCCGGCGGGCTTGGCCCTGGGAGCGGCGACGTTCACTGTGGTCAAAAATGGCGCGACGATGGCTACAGGCGGAGCGCCGATTGCTGTCGTGGCTCCGTCGTTGTTTGCCGCTGACAGCAGTGGGCGCGGGTTGGCTTCGGGGCAGGCGCTGCGCATCAAACCCGGCAACGTCCAAAGTTATGAACCCATTGGCCGGTTCGATTCTCAACAAGGCAAATTCGTCCCGGTGCAAATTGATCTTGGTCTGGCCACCGATCAGGTGTTTTTGATTCTTTACGGATCGGGGTTTCGTAACCGGCGCGATCTGGCTTTGGTCAGCGCCACCATCGGAGGCGTCGCCGCTGAAGTTAGTTATGCCGGGCCGCAAGGCGATTTTGCGGGCTTGGATCAACTGAACATTCGTATTCCGCGTTCGCTGCCCGGCGGGGAATTCGACGTGGTGGTCACTGCCGAAGGCAAAGTGTCGAACACTGTGCGCGTGGCGCTGAAAGCTCCGCCGCTGGCCGACACGATGTACATGGCTTCACTCAGGGCCGAAGGCAGCGCGTTTTCTCCGGCTTCGGGCTACGCGACGTTTCGGCTTTCAGGTGATGAAAAATCCGGCGTGCTGAAATTCACCTACGCCAACCTGACAACTCCGGAAACCAGCGCACACATTCACGGCCCGGCGGATCCGGGAACCAACGGCGGCATCTTGTTCGATTTGGACACCTCGCCGAAAGAGCAGGACGGTTCGTTCGTCTGGCAATTCACCAACGTCGGAGCCGTCACGGTTCCGCAAATCATCGGTGCGCTGAAAACCGGCAGGCTTTACATCAACATTCATTCGTCGCGGTATCCGTCAGGAGAAATTCGCGGCCATTTCGGATTGATAAACGGTTCGCAAACCTTCACGCCGCCGCCCGCGGCTCCGCCGTTGCCCAGCGGTACGCCGACTTTGCGCGATGCGTCGCGCTTTCTGGCGCAAACGACGTTCGGCCCCAAAAATGCAGACATCACTTCGCTGCAAACCAAAGGCTTCAACACCTGGCTGAACGAACAATTTGCCATTCCGCAAACGACTCACATGGCTTACCTGGACGCGACTATCGGAACCCGGCTCGATCCGTATCAGCAGGAAATGATGGAATCTTTCTGGAAGCAGGCCGTCACCGGGCAAGATCAATTGCGCCAGCGGGTGGTGTTCGCTTTGAAACAAATTCTGGTCGTGTCGTTTCGGTCGAATTTGGACAGCGAACCGTTTGCGATGGCCGGATACATGGATTTGCTGGGCAAAAACGCTTTCGGAAATTTTCGGCAGTTGCTGGAAGACGTAACGCTCAGCCCGACGATGGGGCGGTATCTCGATCACATTCAGAACGACAAAGAAGACCCGGCAACCGGTCGCAATCCTAACGAAAATTACGCGCGCGAAATTCTGCAATTGTTTTCTATAGGGTTGTACAAATTGCACCCAGACGGGACGTTGCAATTGGACGTCAACGGATTGCCGATTGCGACGTACGACAACGACACGGTCAAAGGCTTCGCGCATGTGTTCACCGGTTGGAGTTACGGCTGGTTCCCGAAAACTGAACAGAATTGGTTGTATCCGAACGTCTGGCACAACGGCACGCAATTCTGGCGTGTGCCGATGCAGGTCTGGCCGAATCATCATTCGACGCTGTCGAAAAAATTGTTGGATGGCGTGACTCTTCCGGCCAATCAGACTCCTGAAAAAGATTTGAAAGACGCGCTCGACAACATCTTCAATCACCCGAACGTCGGGCCGTACATTTCGCGGCAATTGATTCAACGATTGGTGACCAGCAATCCTTCGCCAGCGTATGTCTACCGAGTCGCGCAGGTTTTCAATAACAACGGCAGCGGAGTTCGCGGAGATTTGAAAGCCGTCGTTCGCGCCATCCTGTTGGATTACGAAGCGCGCAGTCTGGACATGCTGGCCAACCAGGGCTTCGGCAAAATGCGCGAACCGATTGTGCGATTTGCTCATTTGATGCGCGTCGGCAATTTCGCCTGCGCGTGCGGCACGTTCCCGATTTACTGGATGGACAGCCCGGAACACGCCATCGGTCAGAATCCCATGCGTTCGCCGACGGTGTTCAACTTCTTCGAGCCGACCTACAGCCATCCGGGGCATCTGGCTTCTGCCGGATTACATTCGCCGGAATTCCAGATCACAAACGAAACTTCGATCATAGGCATTTCGGACTTTTTCCATTACGTCACGCGCGACGGATTTCGCTGGGAAGAAACCAAGCCGTTGATTCCGAACTACTCCGAATTGGCTGCGCTGGCCGGAACGCCTCGCCAGTTGATTGACCATCTGGATTTGGTGATGACCAATGGCGCGATGTCTTCGACGTTGAAAACGCAGTTGCTGAATTCGCTGAACGCCATGAATCCGAACGAGCCGGTCAAACGAGTGACGATGGCCGTGCATTTGATTTTGACATCGCCTGATTACGTGATTCAAAAATAGCCGGAGCGAAAAATAGCCGGAGCGCGGACGTTCCCGTCCGCCTGGTCCGCGGACGTTCCCGTCCGCCCGTTACGATGCTTCTCAATTTTGACGAGCGGACTGGAAGTCCGCGGACCAGGCGGATTACAAATCCGCGCTCCAGCGGAATGTCCGCGCTCCAATAGAAGAGGAAAAAATGAACCGAAGAAATTTTCTTTGCACAACACTCGGAGCCGCTGCGGCCTCAAGCATGCTCGGCGGATTGAATCGTATTGCCGCGGCGACTTCGCCGACGGCGATGCAATCGGATTACAAAGCTTTGGTCTGCGTGTTTTTGTACGGTGGCAACGACGGAGACAACACGCTGATTCCGCGCAGCCAGTCGGAATACAACGCTTATTCGACGACGCGGCGAATTCTGGCAATCCCGCGCGATCAATTGTTGCCAATCACGCCTACGGCGACGGACGGGCGCGACTGGGGATTTCATCCAAGCTGGCCGGGAATGCAAACTTTGTTTGCTCAGAAGAAACTGGCCGTAGTCGCCAACACTGGAATTTTGCTGGCTCCGACCACGCGCGATCAGTTTTTGCGCGAATCGGTTCCGCTGCCGCCGCAATTGTTTTCGCACGCCGACCAGCAAGCCCATTGGCACACATCGTGGTCGGATCAAATCCCGAAAACCGGTTGGGGCGGACGATTGGCCGACATCGTCAACGCGCAAAATCCCAACGCGCAGGTTTCGATGTCCATTTCGCTGGCCGGCAGCAATCTGTTTGAAGTCGGCAGTCAGGTTTTCCCGTACATGATTTCGCCCGAAGGCGTGATTTCGCTGTGGTATTACAACGAAGCCTGGGGCAACCCCGAAACCGTCGCCACCAAAGCGATGCTCGACGCGCAATACGCCAACCTGTTTGAAAAAACCTACAGCGAGACATTCAAACGAGCCATCGAAAACGAAAAGAAAATTTCCGGCATTTTGCAAAGCGCGCCTGCGCTGGCGACTCAATTTCCTGCTGAAAACAATCTGGCCGATCAGTTGAAGATGGTCGCCAAACTGATTTCGGTTCGTGCGGCGTTGGGGGTGCGGCGACAAATTTTCTTCTGCGACATGCAGGGCTTCGACACGCACGGCGAACAGCCGACGACCCACACCAATTTGTTGCGCGAACTCAGCCAGGCGATGAAAGCCTTTTACGACGCGACGGTCGAACTCGGCGTGGCAAACAATGTGACGACCTTTACGCAATCGGATTTTGGCCGGACGTACAAAACCAACGGCAAAGGCTCCGATCACGGATGGGGCAATCACCAGTTCGTGATGGGCGGAGCCGTCAAAGGCGGTGCGATTTACGGTACGGTTCCGGTGCATCAAATCAACGGCCCGAACGACACCAGTGATGGTCGTTGGATTCCGACCATCGCCAGCGACGAATACGCCTCGACCTTGGCGTTGTGGTTCGGCGTGGCTCCAAGCGAATTGCCGACGGTGCTGCCGAATATCAACCGGTTTAACCGCATCAATCTGGGATTTTTGTAGGTTGGGAACGCACGCGCCCTCGCGTGCAAACTTGGTACGCACGCCCCCCCGCGTGCAGACTTGGTACGCACGCCCCCCCGCGTGCAAACTTGGTACGCACGCATCCCCGCGTGCAGACTTGGTACGCACGCGCCCCCGCGTGCAGGCTTGGCAGGAAGCCCCTTTTTCTCCAATCGTATTTTTGCGCGAGACCAGCACGCGGGGGCGCGTGCGTACCCACAAAAAACCGGGCGGATCATGAATCCGCCCGGTTTTTTGTGGTGTGTTGGGTTGTGGAGGTAAATCGTTACTTCAAAACTTTGGTCGTCAGCACCAGAATCAACGCTTTGTCGCGCAAACTGGCTGTGCCGACGACAACTTTTTCGCCGTCGCGCAGTCTGAGTTCGGTGTTGATACTGGCGTTTCCTAATGGTTGCCCATCCGGCGTTGGCTGGCCTTGCAGTCTCAAGCTGATACCATCCAAATTAAGTCTGCCAGATTCCTCCTTATTGGGCATAACCCTGCGGATTTCAAAGTTGTAATTGCTGATGACTGACTTGTCTGCTAGCGAGGCGACGCCATTGCTGGCAACCTGTCCTCCCTGCTTTGTTCTTTGTACGACGGCGGTCAATAGCCGATAGTTTCTATAGTTCAGATTGGTCTGAAGCTGTTTCACCACGTCTTCAATGGCCTTGGGATAGTCGCTGCCACTTTCGGCTCCCAGAGATGCAATCAAGACGTAGGCATAAATTTCCACGTCAGGGAGAACAGGCTCTGCTGGCTTAGCTGGTAGCGGTGTGTCCAGCCGTTTAATGGCTTCCTCGATGGTCGCTATGTTTTCAGGGAAATCGCGGATTGTGATGGACGGCGGTTCGATGTTGGCCGTTAGTTTTGAGCCTTTGAAGCCGCTACCAAGTGAACTAACGATTCTGGAGATGTCATACGGGTTGCGGTGTTTCAATTCGATGATCTTGCCTTTGAAGCCGGTAAAATCCACGTATTCCGGCGCCGGGGGTTTGGCGGCTTCATTATTTGCCGTTGTTGTGGCGGTTGGTTTTTGCTGGGTGTTGCTTTGTTGAGTTTGCTGGTTTTGCTGTGCAGTGGCAATTCCGCCAAGAAGCAGGGCGAGCAAAAAAACAGCGAGTGGTTTGAGAATTGGTTTGATCATATTCTTCTCCTATTTGGTGTTCGATTCTGTTGGGGCTGATTTAGGAGTCAGCCAGATGATTCGTATATTCGGGTCTGCGGTTTGTAATTCAATCCGCAGCATTTCCTTCGGTTCTTTGTCTTCCGGTTCCACTGCCGTTGTTGTTTCCGATTCAGCCTGTTCTGGGCCGGTGACTGGCGGTTCCAGCGGAAATGAAAGGCCGCCGTTGTTGAGTGCTTCTTCCGGCAAAGCTGGTTCGGGAGTTTTTGATCCGGGAAAGCGGCGCTTCCCGCCGGTCGCGGTACTGTTTCCGTTGCTGCTCAATCGGTTTTCGGCCAGCGTCACGGATTGGCCATCGCCGGTTGAAACAGGAATTCCGGTTTCGGCGACCAAATTGCCGACGGTTTTTTTGGGCGGAGCAATCTGTTTGCGATAAACCGCAACCGACAACGCCGTTACAGCTACCAACGCTGCCGTTGAAACGGCCAGCACCAATCGCGGATTCCATTTCGGCAACAGCCAGTGAATCCAACTCCCTCGCTTCTCCTGCCGCTCGATTTGGCTGAGCACCGAGGCGCGCAATGTGGCAAAGGACGCTTCGTCAAATTCGGGCACTGCAAACGTACTCAGCCAGGTGTGACTGGCTTGAAATTCTTCATTCAGACGGCGACACAGCGCGCAGCCAGTGAGGTGATGGCGCAGGTCGTCCGCTTCGGGCGGTTCCAGGTCTCCGCCGACATACAGAGGTATCAATTGTTCAATGTGTTCGCACTTCATTTGGGGTCTCACGTCGGTCGTCCGGTCGCTACCGCTCCCGGTTCTGAACCGACCGTTTCAGCCAGCGGTCGCGGAAAGTTTTGATCTTCGCGCGAGCCGAACTGACCTGGGATCGAACAGTTGTGGGGGTTGAGCCTAAAATTCCGGCGACTTCTTCAGTCGTCAATCCTTCCAGATCGCGCAGGACAATCGCCGCGCGCTCCTTTTCCGACAGGGTTGCCAGAGCGCGGGCGATGATCGCTCGTTCCTGCGCGTGCATCGCCGAACTTTCAGTATTGTGAGGGCTGACAGGTTCGGCGAAATTTCCAGCTTCCCGTTCGGCATCGAGCGACACGGGGTTTCCACGTCCGCGTTTGCGCGCCAGATCGTGGCAAACGTTGACCGTGATGCGGTAAAGCCAGCCGGAAAAATCCTGCTTCGTGTCGAAGCCGTTCAAGTGTTTATAAACGCGCAGAAACGTTTCCTGCGCCGCGTCCTGAGCATCGTCCTGATTGCCCAACATTCGCCAGGCAATTCCTATGACTCGTTGTTGATGGGCGATGATGAGTTGATCGAACGCCGACAAATCACCCGTCCGAGCACGCATCACCAAAGCAACAATCGGGGAGTTGAATGAGCGCGGCTCGGTGGCAGGTGTCACCGTTCGATCATCGAATCGCAGTTGGTCAGCCATCAGCGCAGCGTTGTTCCATTCCATAATCTCGCCCGAATTCCGAGTCGTTCTTGCTTGCTTCGTAACCCTCTACCCGGCAGAGCAGTGAAACGTTGAAAAGAAATTTTGGGGAGTAATCGAGAGCAGGTAGTCAGAAGTCAGATATTGAACCTGATCCACGGCTTACCACGCCGCCGCAGCAGCAAAGTTCAAGATTGCTGCCGTCCAAATCAGAGCAAACAACACTGAAGAGTTTTTCTCGGCTGGCTTATTCAGGGTTTACAGGATCATTTATCCAAACTTGGGGTTTGGGCCGGAAATTCTGCAATTGTAACCGCCATCCAGCCGCCGGTTTTCGTTGAGGCTTTGCCAAACATCGTTTGCCAGTACCAACTGGAAACGTCCGGCCAGCTTTGGTTGGTGGCGATGGAGTAGATTCGTTCGCGTATGAGCAACTTTTCGTTGCCGCGCCTGGCTTCAAAAGTTCCCCAGTGATTACCTTTGGCATCCGCCGTCAATGGTTGCGGATGTATGGAATAGCCCAACCCGCGAAAACAATCCGAAGCCGGATGCAAGATGCGCGTGTTTTGCGTCACCCAGCGTAAGATGATTTCGCGTGAATCTGGCGTTGTGAAACGGGCGATTCGGCCAGGAAAGTCTTTGGTGAATTGCTGCTCGCGTTCGGTCAAAGGTTGTTCGGTCAATGGGCGATTTTCCAGTTCGGTTGGCCAGCCGGGGAAGGGAATTGATGCGTTTGAAGAAATCGTTTGCCGAGCGATGAAAGGCGCTATGGCAGCCAGGGCACAACAGACGATGAAGAAGGTAATGACACGCATGATAAAAAATTTGTTTGCAAGAACGGCTTTGAGTCAGTACCGCGAGCGAGTCTTTCTCAATCAATGGCGCTCGCTACCGCTCGCGGTACTGACTTTTGGGCCAGCCAGGCAATCGCAACCGCCGTCAGTAAAAACATCATCACGCCAACAGCGGAGTGCGCCGGTTCGGAAAAATGTTCCGGCAGTTGGAAGATTCCGGCTTCCAGATAAAACAGCGCGACGGCTCGGAACGTGTTGCCAAGCACGATGGCAGCGAACGACAACGTCGCCGCGACAATCGTTCGCTGCCAATTCAGCCGAAACCAACAGGCCAGCGTGAAGCAGAGAAACATTCCCGTCCACAACATTTTCACGCCGCTGCACGGAGCGTCTACGGAAATCAGCCGTCCGCTCCAGTTCAAACACGCGCCTTCGGGAATAACCGCCAGGCCGCCGAGTTGCAGCACAGGCGCAGCCATCGTCGCCACAGCCGACCGCAGCGGATAGCCCAGATAAAATTGCAACGAAGCCATCAGCGGCAAAGACAGCAACAACAATCCGCAAAAACTGAGTTGGAATTTCGAGCGGAAGCAATAAACGCTGAGCGTTGCGCCAATCGCCGTCATCGCCAGCAAGGCTCGCGGCAAAGGCGAAACGAACGGAAAGCTGGCCGCATACGCCAACGTCAACAACGCAGGTAGCAACAGGTTCGGCGTTGAAGTTTTCTGGTTCGAGGCCGCGCGGAACCGAACCAGCAAGATTGCCGCTGTCAGCAAAGCCACCCAACCCCAGGCATCGTCCGAAGAATCGCTGACGCGCGTCGCGTACCAGCGCCAGACCGGCCAGAATGCTGCGGCTTGGAGAAGAAGCGGAATGGCAGGCGAGACGCCTGCGCTCCCAGCAAGTTTTTTCAAGCCGAGCGCCAAGCGAACCTCCTGCGACAAGTCATCCACAACAACACAGCCAGCGCGACGAACATCAGCAACCACTCTTCGGGTTCGGGAATGGTCGGCACGGTATTGGCAGGCACGGGCTGCAAACCTGCGCGTTGGTATTGCTCGGCGGTTTCCAAAACGACTGCGCCGCTGACGGGAGTCACCAGTTGATAAGACGCAGCAAGTTGGACTGCTCCGCTGATGTTTTTGTCCGCGATCAGGCGTCGAGTTTCGTCAAATGCCCACAGTCTGGCCAAATGCGAAGACGTTTCCTGCAAATCTTTCTGCAACTCCTGCCGCTGGCGCGCGACTCGTTCGCGCCGAATGAGCAATTGCTTCGATTCGCCTCGCCAGCGACCGAACAGCCGATCAAGGTCTTTGGTCAGATTGCTGGTGCGCTCGACGGTTTCGACGCTTTCCAATCCGTCCAGGTTTTCGGAAACCAGGTTTGCGCCTGCGACAAGTTGCAGATCGAACATCTGCGGAGCGTTCCCGCGTCGCCGTTCCCAACGCTGGCGAAGCTCGTCAGCATTGCCGATCAAAATGGGTTTCTCCGCGTGAAGCCACAAAATCGCGCTGTCAGGTTTTTGCGCCGCCAAATCCCACGCTCGGTTGAGCGCCAACAAATTGTCGTTGCCGCCTTCGGGATTGATGCGGCGAATTTTTTCGGCCACGAAGCCGTACAACTTCGCTGAGCCGGGTTCGATTGTGCCGATCAGATCAGTGATTTCGTCGCCGGTGGACAGAGCGATGAGTTCGATTCCTTCTGGCAATCGCTGAATCGAATCGGCGATGGCGGGCAGGTGAGGCTGCATATCTTTAGAAGCGTCAATCACTATCACGACTCGCTGAGGACGTTGCCAGTCGCGCTCTTCGATGGTTTGGTGAATTGCGTCGAAGCTTTTGCTGGTCGGATCGGGCGTCCAGAATTCGTTTGTATCGGTTGTGCGTTCGACGCCGATTGCCGGTCGCGCCGAAATCAATTCTTTGTCAGCCAGCGAACCGCGAACCGCGAACAGGCGATGTGCCGGGCGTTCGGTCAACAGGGAATTGGTCGAAGATTGCAATTCACCTTTGGCTTCAAACCAGACAGTGTGTTTCAAGTCGCCGACTTCAAAGTTGCGATCGGCAATTACAGGCAGTTTCAGCCAACCCTGTTGAATGGATTCCAGTGCGACAGGCGCGGTTACGCCGAAACGAATCTTCATTTCTCCTTTAGGCAGAACTGGGAAACATTGCATCTGTATGCGGTCGTCTCCGCTGCTGGTGATGAGCACCGGGTCGCGGCGCGTCCGAACTACGGCGTCATAAGCTGCCTGAACTTTTCCGCGCGAAGCGAACGCCGCTTCACGCGGTTCGCCATTGACCCACAACGTCAACCGCGAAACTACGCCGCCGGGCGGCAACTGAACTTGGGCGCGGGCTTCCTGCTGAATGCTGGTGTTATTTTTGAAGACCATCGTCCATTCGAAATAGCCCAACGCCGCATCCGCATCAATCGAACCGTCAATGCGCGAACTGGCCAGCGACAGGTTGTTGATGACGCCAAAGTTTTGCGGTCGTCTGCTGTCGTCACCTAAATCGAAAAAGCCAATCGTGCCGCGATCCGGTCGTCGCGGTTCAGGCAGCGACTCGAATGGTTTGCCTGTGACGCGATAAAAGATTTTTTGCGCTTCGATGGGTTTGATGGGATTGCCCAGCGTCAGCAACGTGCCGAGCACATCGGTGACTCCGGTCGGATGCCAATAACAGGCTTCTAGCAATTTGTTTTCGTTGGCATAACTTCGCAACCAGCGAATCGCTTGTTGGCTGGTTGCCGAATCGGTGGAATTAGCTTCTTGAAGCTTCAGTCGCGTCAGTGTGGTTTGGATTTCCAGGACGATCAACGTTCCCAGCGAAATCGCAATTCCAATGAGCAAGCAAGCCGCGAACGATGGCTGGCGTTTGTCAGTTGCCGGTTGCGAAGGCTTCACGCGGCCAAGTTTGATGGCTCCCCGTATGGCGACGATCAACGAAAACTGCGGCGAAAGCCCAAGAATTCCTATGCCGAATACTATGATTCCGAGCATCGCAAACGGCATCAGCGGCAAAAACAGTAGCGCATAAAACGCTGAAACCCCGAGCGCCACGCCGCTGGCAACTCCGAGCCAGGTGCGGTATTCCGCATCGTTTTCTTTCAATGCCCACCAAAGAGCCAGATTGGCCACCGGCACAAACGCCACCAGCAACTTGTGCCAGATCGTTGGTATCGGATCGAAAAACATCCCAGCGCACACTCCGGCAATCAGTTCCAGGAAAACTGCCGAAGCCGGAATGGCTACGCCAAAGATGAAAAACGCTGCGCCCACTTGTTTGGGTTGAGCCTTAACGGTTTCGGTGAAGTTTTGGGCTTTGGCGACGACAGTATCTTTGACGGATGGTTGTTCGGTGAAAGAGCGAAACAGCGGCGGGTTGTACGGCTCTCCGTCGGGTTGATTCAGCAGCCGGTTGACCGGAGTGTCCGGCAGTTCAGGCGAAGAATTGGGTTCAGTAAAATCGGCACGAGAGAATTCTTGATCGGCCATTGAGTTCTTTCCTTTCTCGCTTCTGGCGCACGCGAGGGCGGTTAAGAGTTCAAAGGATAAAAGATGGTTTCGAGGCGCGCGGATCATAGGTTGATGTTGTGTTTTTGGTCAAGGACTTTATGGCATCAAGTGGATGGCAGTGGCAAAAGAAGCGGTGAATGGGTTGTGCAGAATTGGCTTTAGCTGAGTCAGGGCAGAGAAAAGTGACTTCTTTTTTGCAAACTTTTGATCTCAAGGTTTGGAGGTCTTGACAATTTTTGGGTCAGCGGAGAATATGCGGCCTCATTTCAAACCCGAACATTCACAAAGTTTCGGGACATACAAGCAAGTCTAGGTCACAAATTACAATAAGTTTTTGCGAGGTGGAGGTCTTCGTTTATGCCACAGCTCTTCCACCGCGGAATGAATACGCTTGCGCGACTCAGCATCGTTATCGGATTGCTGGTTGCAGGTGGTGGTTTGATGTTCGTTATCGAATTCAACCGCACCCCTTATGTCACTCAAGCGTTCCAACCGCGAGAGCAACCTGTGCAGTTTTCACACAAACATCACGTCGGTGACGACGGGATTGATTGCCGCTATTGCCATACAACGGTTGAAACGGCTGCCACCGCCGGATTGCCGGCGACTAAAACGTGTATGAATTGCCATTCGCAGTTATTCGCCAATAGTCCATACCTGGAAATCGTGCGCGAAAGCTGGCGGACCGGCCAACCGATCAAATGGACGCGCGTGCATGACCTCCCTGATTTCGCCTATTTCAACCACAGCATTCACGTCAACAAAGGCGTCGGCTGTTCGACCTGTCACGGTCGAGTAGACATGATGCCGTTGGTGTGGAACGAGGCTTCGCTGCACATGGAATGGTGTCTGCAATGCCATCGCAATCCGAACGCGGTGCTGCGCGAACAGAAAGACATCACCAACATGGAATGGGTTGCGCCGAAAGATCATGCTGAAAAAGGCGGCGCAGAACTCGCCAAAAAGTACAACATCCAGCCGAAGAACGTGCTGACGAGTTGTTCAACCTGTCATAGATAAGAATTCGGCAGTCGGGAGCCGGGAAATCGGTAGTTCGTTTGCGGATGATTTGTCTCGCAAATGATTTGACTACCGACTACCGACTACCGATTACCGGCTACCGAAAAGAGCAATGTCACATAGAGATCATCACCACGATCACGACCTTGAGCCGGTGCGCGAGGCGATTAGTCGCAAGACTGGCCGCGAATTCTGGCGCAGCTTGGAAGAGTTGGCCGGAACCGACAAATTCCGCGACTTTTTGCACCGCGAATTTCCTGCGCTGAACGCTCCAGAAACAGATCCGTCCATGCTGGATGCGAACGGACGCCGCAACTTCATGAAGTTGATGGGCGCTTCGCTGGCGTTGGCCGGATTGACTGCCTGTACACGTCAACCGCTGGAGCATGTCGTTCCGTACGTCAAAGTTCCAGAAGGGTTGGTTCCCGGAAAGCCTCAGTTTTACGCGACGGCGATGCCGCTCAACGGAGTTGCAAGCGGTTTGCTGGTTGAAGCTCACGAAGGCCGTCCGACCAAGATCGAAGGCAATCCTGACCATCCCGGCAGTCTGGGCGCGACCGATGTTTTTGCTCAGGCTTCGATTTTGGGATTGTACGACCCAGACCGTTCGCAATCGGCTTTGAAGCTTGGCGATACGCGCACTTGGGGCGATTTCCTTAACGAACTGACCGGTTGGATCGAAACACAACGCCCGAAAGGCGGCAAAGGACTGCGAATTTTGACCGAAAACAGCACTTCGCCGACCTTGGCGTCGTTGATGGCTCTGGTCAAAAAAGCCTTCCCCGAATCCAAATGGGTCACTTACGAAGCGAACACGCGCGATGGCGCTCGAATGGGCGCGCCGACGATTGGCGGCAAACCGGCCAACGTTGTTTATAAATTCGACCAAGCCGATGTGGTGGTTTCGCTCGACGCGGACTTTTTGACAAACGGCCCCGGAGCTTTGCGGTATGCGCGCGATTTCATGAAGAAGCGCAAGCTGACAGACGGTTCAAACGAAATGAATCGTTTGTTGGTCGCCGAAAGCACGCTGACGACCACAGGCGCGAAATCCGACAACCGTTTGCCGATCAAAGCCGGAGAAATTGACGCGCTGGCTCGCGTTATTGCCAACGCGGTTGGAGTTTCGGTTGCTGCGGGTGGAGCTTTGAGCGCAGAAGCCGACAAGTTTGCCAAAGCGGTTGCCGCCGATCTGCAAGCGCACGCGGGCAAAGCCATCGTCATTGCAGGCGATCATCAACCGGCTTCGGTTCACGCCATCGCTCAGGCGATCAACGCCAAGTTGGGCGGAAACGCGGTTGCTTATACTGCGCCGATTGAAATCAACCCGATGGATCAAACCGCCGGAATTACTGAACTGATTGGCGAAATGAACGCCGGTCAGGTGGAAACGCTGATTATCATCGGTGGCAATCCGGTTTACGACGCTCCGAATCTGCCGGGACAGAAAGACAGTTTCCTGAACGCGATGAAGAAAGTCGCTCATCGCGCTCACATGAGTTTGTACAACGACGAAACCTCCGCGCAGTGCCAATGGCATCTGGCCGAAGCTCATTACCTGGAAAGCTGGGGCGATGCGCGTGCGTTCGACGGAACGGTTTCGATCATACAGCCGTTGATTCAACCGATGTATCAGGGGCGTTCGTCGCTGGAACTCGTGGCCGCGATTGCCGGAGTAAACGGCAAAACGACGCTTGATCTGGTCAAAGATTATTGGAAAACGCAGCCGCAAATGGCCGCGAATTTCGACCAAAGCTGGAAACAGGCGCTTCACGACGGTGTTGTCGCCGGAACCAAATTGTCGGAAGAATCGGCTCAGGTTGACGCTGCCAAACTGGCTGCACCGGCTCCGGGCAAAGGCGGTCAGTATGAAATCGTTTTCCGCATTGACCCGACGGTTTATGACGGACGATTCGCCAACAACGGATGGTTGCAGGAATGCCCGAAACCGATCAACAAAGTCACCTGGGATAATTTCGCCATCATCAGCGGAGCGACTGCCACGAAATTGAACCTGTCGCCGAACAAAGACCCGCACCACGCCAATGCCAAAATGCTGAGCATCACGGTCAATGGTCAGGAGCTTTCGATGCCGGCGTGGGTTCAAGCCGGTCATCCGAACGATACTGTGACGGTTTATCTGGGTTATGGACGCGAACGCGCTGGCAGTGTTGGAAACAAAACCGGATTCAACACCTACCTATTGAAATCTACCGGCGCGATTGCCGAAGCCAAACTGGCTGCAGGCGAAGGTTCGTACCAACTGGCTTCGACGCAGGAACACTTTGCGATTGATGCGTCGGGCATTGATTCCAAAGCCTACATTTCCGATGAAAACGATTTGGCCGACCGTCACATTGTTCGCGCCGGAAATCTGGAAGATTACAAAAAGAATCCGAAGGTCATTCACAAGGGGGCGCATTTGCCGCCCGATCCGAAGATGACGATCTTCAATCCTGAACAGCATAAATACGATGGCTATGCCTGGGGCATGGCGATTGATATGAATGCCTGCATCGGTTGCAACGCCTGCGTCGTTTCCTGCCAATCGGAAAACAACATCGCTGTGTTGGGCAAAGAATTGGTGACGCGCGGACGCATCATGCACTGGATCAGAATTGACACTTATTTCCGCGGCGATATGAACAACCCGGAAGTGTATTTCCAGCCGATGATGTGTCAGCACTGCGAAAACGCTCCGTGCGAAGTTGTGTGTCCGGTCAACGCGACTGTTCACGACGCCGAAGGGCTGAACACGCAAGTTTATAACCGCTGCGTCGGAACTCGTTACTGCGCAAACAACTGCCCGTATAAAGTTCGCCGGTTCAATTATTTGTTGTACGGAGATTGGGATTCGCCGAGTTTGAAGAACGTCCGCAACCCGGAAGTTACGATTCGTTCGCGCGGCGTGATGGAAAAATGCACTTTCTGCGTCCAGCGCATCATGAACGGCAAGATCGAAGCCGAAAAACAGAATCGCAAAGTTGCGGATGGTGAAATCCAGACGGCTTGCCAGACGGTTTGCCCGACCGACGCGATCATTTTCGGCGACATCAATGACAAAGAAAGCCGCGTTGCCAAACTCAAAACCGAAGCTCGCAATTACGAAGTGCTGGCGGAATTGAATGCCAGACCGCGCGCCAGTTATCTGGCTCCGATCAAGAATCCGAACGCCATTTTGGGTGGCGGAGCTTCATCGCACGGCAGTGAAGGCGGCCACGGCAACGAAGGCCAGAAGTCAGGAGAGGCTAAGCATGGCTGAAGTAAAGAGCAATTACGTTGACCAACGTCCGCCAATGATCGGCGGAAAGTACGATCTGAAAACGATGACGACCAAATTGATGGACGTCGTTTTCATGCGCGGTTTTCAGAAGGGCTGGATGTTCGGCTTTGCCATCGTATTTCTAGGCTTGCTGATGATGGCCAACACGATCGGCTATCTGGTGCTGAAAGGCGTAGGCATCTGGGGCAATTCATCGCCGGTCTTTTGGGCGTTCGACATCATCAACTTCGTTTGGTGGATCGGTATCGGTCACGCCGGAACGCTGATTTCCGCGATCCTGTTGCTGCTCAGGCAAAAATGGCGCAATTCGATCAACCGCTTTGCCGAAGCGATGACGCTTTTCGCTGTGGCTTGCGCGGCGATGTTCCCGGCGCTGCACACCGGTCGTCCGTGGGTGGATTATTGGCTGTTCCCGATTCCGAACACGATGGGCATGTGGCAAAACTTCCGCAGCCCGCTGATGTGGGACGTGTTTGCGGTCAACACCTACGCGACAGTTTCGCTGCTGTTCTGGTTCATGGGCTTGATCCCGGATTTCGCCACCTTGCGCGATTCGGCCAAACAGCCCTGGCAGAAAATGTTGTTCGGAATGCTGGCGATGGGCTGGCGAGGCGACGCGCGGCATTGGAGCCGTTACGAATCGGCTTACCTGCTGCTGGCTGGATTGTCCACGCCGCTGGTGCTGTCGGTTCACACGATCGTGTCGTTCGACTTTTCGACCGGCATCGTTCCCGGTTGGCACGCCACGATCTTCCCGCCGTATTTCGTCGCCGGAGCCGTTTACGCCGGATTCGCCATGGTGCTTTCCATTGGCATCCCGGTTCGCAAGTTCTACAAGTTGGAAGATTTCATCACGATGCGGCACATCCGCAATATGTGCAAAGTCATGCTGGCGACCGGATTGATCGTCTGTTACGGCTACGCGATGGAGGCGTTTTTCGCCTGGTACAGCGGTTCGACGTATGAACTGTTCATGATGAAAAACCGCATGTTCGGTCCGTACGGTTATATGTACTGGCTGCTGATTCTGTGCAACTTCCTGGTTCCGCAATTGTTGTGGGTCAAGAAGTACCGCGAAAACATGTGGGTGATTATGACGGTTTGCATGTTCATCAACGTGGGCATGTGGCTGGAACGCTTCGTCATCATTGTGATGAGTTTGAACCGCGAATTCCTGCCTTCGGGCTGGAGAATGTATTACCCGACGCCGTTCGACTTTTCGATGTTCTTCGGAACGATTGGCTTCTTCCTGACGCTGATGTTCCTCTTCATCCGCTTTGTGCCGATGATTCCGATCTTCGAAATGAAGACCTTGCTGCCGCAGGCGCAGGTGGACGAACACAAAGTCGCCCAGATCGAAGAAGCGAAAAACGACGGCAAAGAGCCGCTTGGCGGTTCGCAACCGGTTCCGCAATTTGGAGACTAAAGCAAGGAAACTTTAGACAGGATTGACAAGATTTCTCAGGATGATTTTCAGATCATCAAGGAAGTTACCAGTTTCGGGTAAATCCTGACCAATCTTGTCAATCCTGTCCAAAACGACCTGTCAAACAAAGTTATGACGAAACAGGAAGAAAAAGGCATTTACGGTTTGATGGCCGAATTTGACGATCCGAGCGCGATTGTCGCCGCCGCCAAGCTGACGCGCGGAGCGGGCTACACTCGCATCAATGCTTATTCGCCGTATCCGGTCGAAGAGCTTTGGGAAGCCATCGGGTTTCATAAGAACGCCGTTTCCAAAGTGGTGTTTGTCTGCGGTTTGCTGGGCGCGCTCGGCGGACTGGGTTTGCAGATTTGGACGTCGTCAATTGATTACCCGCTGAACGTCGGCGGCCGTCCGCTGATTAGCTGGCCGGCGTTTATCCCCATCACATTTGAATGCACGATTTTGCTGGCGGCTTTCGGAGCGTTTTTCGGCAACATCATTATGAACCGATTGCCGCAACCGTATCATCCGGTGTTTAACGTGCCGAGCTTTTCGCGCGCCACGTCAGACCGGTTTTTCCTTTGCGTCAAAGCCGACGATCCGAAATTCAACTACGGCAATACCCGCTCTTTTTTGGAAGGTCTGGGGGCGAAAGAGGTAACTGATGTCGAAAGTTGAAAAGTCAAAAGTCAAAAGTAAAAAGTCAAAAGGCAAAAGTATGGAAGACATTCTGACAAGGAAAGGTAGAAACAGCAGACAGGCATTTTTGATATTTGCCTTTTGCCTTTTGCCTTTTGCCTTCTTGTCCGCGGCCTGCCGTCAGGACATGCACGACAACCCGCGTTATGAAGTCAACGAAGTCGGAGCCAATCGTCAGTTGCCCGAAGGCACTGTGGCTCGTGGTTCGTTGGATTTGAATCCGTCTGCGCCGAAAGTAACGGCGCAGGCTGCACCGGTCTCCGCGTCCACCCCTGGCGTAACGGCGGGAGCTACGGCTCCCGCCGCGATTACCGGCGAAGACGGTTTTCCGTTCAAAGTTAGCAGGGAAATTCTGGATCGCGGCGAAAGCCGCTACAACATTTCCTGTCTGCCGTGCCACGGCAAACTCGGCGATGGTAATGGAATGATCGTTCAACGCGGATTCCGCCGACCGCCGTCATACCACGATCCGCGTTTGAAAGCTGCGCCGTCTTCATATTTTTACGACGTGATGACCAATGGCTTTGGCGCAATGTCGAGTTACACAGATCAATTGACGCCGGAAGACCGCTGGAAAGTGGCTGCTTATATTCGTGTGCTGCAATTGAGCCAACGCGCGAACGTCGCGGAACTCGGCGAAGACGACAAGAAGAAAATTACTGAAGCTGCCGCGCCAAAAACCGAAACCAAAGGCGGCAATAATGCTCCGGGAGGACACCAGAAGTAATGAGTACGAACTACGCTGCTCCGGCTGAACTCGGAAAAACTCAAGGCGTGGCGATTGGCGTCGGCCTGCTCGGCATCATCGGCTGGATCATTGGTGCTGTCACGTCGCACGATGCTAAGACGACTTTCTTCCAGACCTATCTGGTGGCCTATGTCTTTTGGATTGGCATTTCGCTTGGTTGTCTGGGATTGCTGATGGTGCAATATCTGGGCGGCGGCGGCTGGGGATTGATTATCCGTCGCCAACTGGAATCCGCATCTTCCACGTTATGGATGATGGCTGTCTTGTTCGTTCCAATTGTTTTGGGGATCCACAGCCTTTACCACTGGTCGCATCCGATCAGCCCAGATGAAAAAGAACCCGTTCGCAAACTGTTGGAACACAAAGCCGTCTGGCTGAATTCCAGTGGTTTCACCATTCGCGCAGTTATTTACTTCGCCATCTGGATTGGACTGATGTTCCTGTTGCGGAAATGGTCTGCAGCACAAGACACAACTCCCGAACCGAACGAAGCTCAAAGCTGGGTGCAGAAAGCTCAAAACTGGAGCGGACCCGGATTCCTGATTTACGGAATGGCCGTTACCTTTGCGGCGATAGATTGGGTCATGTCGTTGGACGCCGAATGGTTTTCGACGATCTTCGGATTGCTGACCATCGCCGGACAGGGCGTTCTGTCCATCGCGTTTCTGATCTGGATTTGCGTGATTCTCAGCAAACACGAACCGATGGCGCACGTGCTGAAACCGAAACACTTCCACGATCTGGGCAAGTTGCAACTGGCATTGGTCATGGTCTGGTCGTATTTCTCGTTTTCGCAATTGCTGATTATATGGTCGGGCAACCTGCCCGAAGAAATCCCCTGGTACTTGCGCCGGTTTGAAGGCCCTTGGCGTCCGATGGGGATCGCCTTATTGGTGCTGCATTTCGTGCTGCCGTTCCTGCTGCTGCTGTCGCGCGATTTGAAGAAGAACGGTCGCCGATTGGTGATGGTTGCCAGCCTGTTGATTGTCATGCGACTGGTGGATTTGATCTGGGTGATCGTCCCGCAATTTGACCAAATGGCTTCACACGGCGGAGAGGTTCACCACAGTGGCCCAGCTCAGTTGGCTGTGTATGTAGCCGCGACACTGGGGCTGGGTGGATTGTGGCTGGGCTGGTTTTTCTGGCAATTGCGCCAGCGTCCGCTGATTCCGTTCAACGATCCGCAATTGGCCGAAGCGACGGCTGCGGGCGGAGGTCACTAAAAGAATATAGTTCGCGGTTCACAGTTCACAGGATTCAACTCTGCGAACTGCGAACTGCGAACTGCGAACTGCGAACTGCGAACTGCGAACTGGAAACTTATGAGCGATCATAAACACGACAACAATCACGGTCAGGTCGAAGGCGCTGGCGTAAAGCCAAAACCGATTCTGGTATTTCTGGCTGTTTTGGCTGTAGCGACTGCGCTGGTGTACGTCATCATTTTGGGTGTGGAAATCGGACTACAGAAGTTCGAGGACACAGTGAACCCACAGCAACCGGCAACGGCTCTCGAAACAGGACGGAAACTTCCGCCGGAACCGCGCTTGCAGGGCGCTCCCGAACCGAACCCCGACAAGCCGGGTGACACAAAATCTTCCTTGCTGCCGCTTGAAGACATGGCTGTGCAGAAAGATAAGGTCGAGAAACAAGCCGCAGCTTATGGTTGGGTAGATCAGCCTGGCGGAGTGGCTCACATTCCGATTGAGCGCGCCAAGCAGATCATTGCCGAAAAAGGTTTGCCGAAGTTGTCCGATGCACTGGCTGGGGAAGTTCAGGCTGCTGAAGCAGCCCGCAAACTGGTCATGAATTCAGGTTCCAATGGCGGGCGTGGCATCAAGAGCCAAAAACAAGCGCCTGTTTCGGCACAACCGCAAACCGCCGCTTCAGCGACCGCTCAACCTGTCGTCAATCCGGCTGCCGCTCCAGCGAAAACCGCTGCGGCTGGCGCAAAGCAGTAACGAGAAGTAGTTCAAAATGGTTTTTAGTTATCAGCAAACAGTGGTTTCGATGCTGACCGGTAAAATGCGAGATTGGATTTTTGCCTTTTGCCTTTTGCCTTTTGCCTTTTGTTTTGAGGTGATAGCGCAACCTGCCGGGGTTCGGCCTCCGGTCTTGAAAGACGTAGGCGTTGACCAGTTGCTGGATCATCAAGTGCCGCTTGATCTGGAATTCAAGGACCACACCGGGCGCGCAGTGAAATTGCAGGATTATGCGAACGACAAGCCGATCATTCTGTCGCTGGTTTATTACGACTGCCCGCAGCTTTGCAGTTTGACTCTGAATGGTTTGATGAACGTCTTGAAGACGTTGCCGATGAAGGCGGGCAAGGATTTCATCTCTTTGACAGTCAGTTTCGATCCGAAAGAAACGCCTGAACTGGCGGCGGAAAAGCGAAATGCGTATATGCAGAAACTTGCCAATCCTGAATTAAACGACGGCTGGCATTTTCTGACTGGCGACGAAAAAAACACGCTGGCGCTGACCAAATCCGTTGGGTTTCGGTTTGTCTGGGACCCGGTCAGTAAACAGTACGCACATACGAGTGCGCTGATTGTTATAACGCCGCAAGGCAAGATTTCCAGGTACTTTTATCCCGGCGACGTGCTTTCCAATTTCGAGCCGCGCGACATTCGCTTCGGCGTGCTCGATGCGGCGGGCGGAAAGATCGGTTCGCTGGCGGATCAAGTGATTTTGTACTGCTATCAGTACGACCCCAATCGGGGAACGTACGGGTTGGTGTTGATGCGGATTATGCGCATCTTCGCCGTGATTACGATTGTTACTCTGATTGCTCTGATTCTTTTTCTGAGGCACAAGACGAAACAGAAAGAAGCGGCTTGGGCTGCTCGCGTCTCGTGACGATTGGACATTCACAAGTATGAGCCTCTTTTCTTTTCAAATACCCTTCATGCCCGAACAGGCTTCCAAGTTTGCGCTGGAAGTTGACCTGTTTTACATCGCACTGTGGCTGATGACGATTGGCGTCACGATCGGTATCGTCATTGCCATCTTCGTGTTCATGGTGAAATACAAACGTCGCCACAACGGCGAAATTCCCGAACAGATCGAAGGCGCGATGGTACTGGAAATCACCTGGTCGGTGATTCCGCTGATTATCTGTATCGGAATTTTCGCCTGGGGCGCAAAGATTTATTACCAGATGTACAGCGAGCCGAAAGAGTCGTTGGAAATTTTCGTCACCGGCAAACAATGGATGTGGCGTGCTCAGCATCCCGACGGGCAGCGCGAAATCAATACGCTTCATGTGCCGGTCGGACGCCGAGTCAAACTGACGATGACCAGCGAAGACGTGTTGCACGCTTACTTCATTCCGGCTTTCCGCACCAAGACGGACGTTGTGCCGGGACGTTACACAACCACGTGGTTCGAAGCGACCAAACCCGGAACCTACCATATTTTCTGTGCGGAATACTGTGGCACGCAGCATTCGGGAATGATCGGAACCGTCACGGCGATGGAACCTGGCGAGTATCAAGCCTGGCTTGGTGGCGGAACCAACGAACCGCCGGCGATTGTCGGCGAACGACTGTTTTCCAGTCTGGCTTGCAACACCTGTCACACTGCCGACGGAAAAGGCCGTGGCCCGAAATTGACCGAGCTTTACGGCAAACAGGCCAAGCTGAACAACGGATCATCAGTCACTTTTGATGACACCTACATCCGCGAATCCATTCTCGATCCGGCGGCGAAAGTTGTCGAAAATTATCAGGTGATTATGCCCAGTTTCCGCGGACAGATCAGCGAAGAACAGATTGGGCAGGTCATCGCTTACCTGAAATCCATCGGGCCGAAAGACGGCGATGCTGCGGCAAAACCGGCTGCTACGGCTGCGGCGAAACCTGCGGCGGCAAAACCTGCTCCTGCGGCGACTAAATAATTGAACGGGATTGTTGCAGTACCGGAAGCGATAGCGACCGGGTCATTTTACATAAGGTACGAATATGGCAACTGAAGTCATGGCTCAAGCAGAAGAAAGCCGAACGAATTATTTGACCAACGGTCACACAGTCAAATCATGGCTGTTGACGCTGGATCACAAACGGATCGGATTGTTGTATCTGTTTTCGATCTCGATCTTTTTTGCGATTGGCGGCATTTACGCTGCGCTGATCCGTTTGGAACTCATCACCCCACAAGGCGATTTGATGACTGCGGAAACTTACAACCGCGTCTTCACCATGCACGGTGTGATGATGATCTTCTTCTTTCTGATTCCTTCGATTCCGGCGACGCTGGGTAACTTTCTGTTGCCGTTGATGCTGGGAACGAAAGACGTGGCCTTTCCAAGGCTGAATTTGCTGAGCTGGTATGTGTTTATGGTCGGCGCGATTTTGATGCTGATCACGATTATGAGTGGCGGCGTTGATACCGGCTGGACGTTTTATCCGCCCTATAGCTCGATTTACTCAAACTCGCAGGTCACGCTCGCTGGAGTTTCGATTTTCATCACGGGGTTCAGTTCAATCCTGACCGGGTTGAACTTTATGGTGACGATTCACACGATGCGCGCTCCGGGACTGACGTGGTTTCGTTTGCCCTTGTTCGTTTGGGCGCATTATGCGACCAGCCTGATTCAAGTTTTGGGTACGCCGGTGGTTGCCATCACGGTTTTGGCTTTGGCTTTTGAACGAACGCTGCAAATCGGCATCTTCGATCCGAAACTTGGCGGCGACCCGGTGTTGTTCCAGCACATGTTCTGGTTTTATTCGCATCCGGCTGTGTACATCATGATTATTCCTTCGATGGGAGTGATCAGCGAATTGATCGCCAACATGACGCGCAAGAAAGTCTTTGGCTATCACTTTGTGGCGTTTTCGTCGTTGGCGATTGCGGTGTTCGGCTTTCTGGTTTGGGGGCATCACATGTTCACCAGCAGCCAGTCAATGTACGCCGGAATGGTCTTTTCGCTGATTACCTACGCTGTGGCGATTCCTTCGGCAATCAAAACGTTCAACTGGACGGCGACAATTTTCAAAGGCTCTGTGTCCTATGACACGCCGATGATTTATGCGCTGGCGTTTATTGGTTTGTTCACCATTGGCGGCATGACCGGGTTGTTTTTGGCGGCTTTGGGATTGGACGTTCATCTGCACGATACCTACTTCGTCGTCGCGCATTTCCATTATGTGATGGTGGGTGGAGCGATCATCGGTTATCTGGGCGGCTTGCATTTTTGGTGGCCGAAGATGACCGGACGTATGTACCCCGAAGTTTGGGGACGTATTTCGGCAGCGATTGTCTTTTTGGGTTTCAACCTGACGTTTTTCCCGCAATTCATCGTCGGGTATTTGGGAATGCCGCGTCGGTATCACGCTTATGTGCCGGAATATCAGGTGTGGCACATTCTTTCGACGGCGGGAGCTTCGTTGTTGGCGATTGGGTTCATCATGCCGGTTGTTTACCTGGCGTGGTCGCTGAAATATGGCGAAAAAGCGGGCGATAATCCGTGGATGGCTGCCGGGCTGGAGTGGGAAACTTCGTCGCCGCCGCCGACGGAAAATTTCACCTATCAACCGGTCATCAATCACGACGCTTACGAATTCGAAAACGTCAAAGAGATCAAAGAAGCTGCGGCGAAAGAAGCAGCATTGCAAACGGCATAAAGGTTTCCAGTTTCCAGTTTCCGGTTTCCAGTGTGTTTGGAAACTGGAAACTGGAAACTGGTGACTGGAAACTTTCAGGAGAATTACCTTGTCAGACCACGCAGCACACGTTCCCGGATTGGCGCATCACTTCGTCAACATGGAACAGCAGAAAGAAGCCGGAACCATTGGCATGTGGCTTTTCCTGCTGACTGAAATCATGTTCTTTGGCGGATTGTTTCTGGCCTACACGATTTATCGCGCCAAATACCCGGATGGATTTTTACAGGGCAGTCACTTGCTGAGCGTTCCACTCGGCGGGTTGAACACGGTCGTACTGATTGTCAGCAGTTTGACGATGGCCATGGCGGTGTATTACTCGCAACTGGGCGAGCGCAAAAAGCTGCTTGGATTTTTGACTCTGACCCTGATCCTGGGTTCGGTCTTTTTGGTCGTCAAATACTTCGAGTATGCCGAAAAATTCCAGCATCATTTGTTTCCGGCGCATTGGATGTACAACCCGGCAGCCGATCACCCGCCAACTCAATATCACGGTCAGGTGCAGGTCTTCTTGTGGATTTACTTCATGATGACCGGGCTGCACGCGCTGCACATGATTATCGGTATTGGCCTGTTGCTGGTGATTATGTACATGGCTCACAAGGGGAAGTTCTCGAAGGAATACAATTCGCCTGTGGAACTTTTCGGCTTGTATTGGCACTTCGTTGACATTGTCTGGATCTTCCTTTTCCCGCTGTTGTATTTGACCGGCTATCACGTCGGCGGCGGACATTAAGAACACGAGAGAGGTTTTAGGAGCTTATGGCGGAACATACTTCCGAACATCATATCGTCCCACTGAAGTATTACTTCGGCGTTTTCGCATTACTGATGGTTTTTACCGTTTTGACGGTCTGGGTTGCTCAATTCGACCTGCCGGGCATGTGGAACATCATCGTTGCATTGACGGTTGCCTGCATTAAGGCCACAGCAGTCGTGTTGATTTTCATGCACGTGCGTTGGAGTTCGAAACTGACGCAAGTCATCATCATTGCCGGGTTATTTTGGCTGGCGATTCTGTTGATTATGACCATGGGTGATTATCTGGTTCGCGGCGGCTGGGGAGTCCTGGGCGTTCAACCGAATTAGTCTTTTTCGTTAGTGTGTGTAGCTCGCAGGAGCTTTTTGCTTTAGCGCCGCCTGAATCTGCTTTCAAACTGATTCAGGCGGCGCATTTCTATTTTGCTATGACTTTGTCGCAATCAATCTTGCTGTTTGGTTCCGCTGCCGCCGCTGGTGCGATCAATTCGGTCGCCGGCGGAGGCACGTTGGTCAGCTTTCCAACGCTGGTTTGGACTGGGGTTCCTGACAACATCGCCAACGCGACCAACACGCTGGCGATGGCTCCGGGATCAACCGGCGCAGCCATCGGTTACAAACGCGAACTGCCGAATGTGCCACGCAAATATCTGTTGCTGCTTGTGCCGAGCTTGATCGGAAGTCTGGTCGGCGGATACCTGTTGAAAATCACTCCGCCGAACACATTCAAAGTGCTGGTTCCGTATTTGATTTTGTTCGCCACGATCTTGTTTATGTTGCAGGGGCAAGTCCGGCGGTGGATGAAAACCGATGACAAAGATCAGCAGGAAGCTTCGACAGGCTGGCTGATTGGCGCATGTTGTTATCAATTCGGCGTGGCGGTTTACGGCGGATATTTCGGCGCTGGCATAGGCATTTTGATGCTGGCTGCGCTGGGGATGTTGGGGATGCGCGACATTCACCAGATGAACGGATTGAAAAATGTCTTCGGAACTTTGACCAACGGAGCCGCCGCCGTTTATTTCGTGTTTGTCGGCATGATTCACTGGCCTGCCGCCATCTTGATGTCTGTCGGAGCCATCGTCGGCGGTTACGGCGGAGCGGGTTTGGCGCGGAAGCTGGGACAGATTTTCATCCGCCGTCTGGTGATTTTTATCGGATTTGCGATGGCGATTTCATTGTTTTTCAAGAATTAAAATTCGAGACAGAACCGGGAGCGGTAGCGACTGGGTGAGACGGTACTGAAGGCAAACCCTGTCGCTACCGCTCCCGGTTCCGCATCGTCCAAAAATGGCAATCGCGGCAATCACATTAATGTATGCGAGTTTTCTGGTCGTGGGGTGGCTGGCGGCTCGCAAAGTCAAAGACGGCACGGCTGCCGATTTGATCGTTGCCGGTCGTTCGATGCCGGTCTGGATTGCGACGTTGACGATGACGGCGACTTGGGTGGATGGCGGTTACTTACTGGGTACTGCCGAAGGCTCGTTCAAATCTTCGTTGGCTTCAGGCATTCAAGGCGGTTTGTGCTTCGGCGTCAGCCTGATTCTGGGCGGGTTGTTTTTCGCGCGACGAATGCGCCAACTGGAATTCACGACGCTGATTGACCCGTTTGAAGCGCGATTCGGCAAACACTGGGCGGTCGTTTTGTTCATTCCGGCGATGTTCGGCGAAGTGTTTTGGAGCGCCGAATTGCTGGCCGCCATCGGTTCGACCTTCGGCGTGCTGCTGAACATGAAACTGGTGACGGCGATTTTGTTGTCGGCGGTGGTCATCATCGCTTACACGATGATTGGCGGAATGTGGTCGGTCGCTTACACCGATGCGTTCCAGCTTGGACTGGTTGTGTTGGGATTGGCCGTGGCGATGCCGTTTATCTTTGCCGCAGCCGGAGGTTTCGACGCAAGTTGGTCGAATTATCTGACGGCACGCGCCGAACGTGGTTGGTTCTTTCCGCCACTTCAGCCGCGCGGAGAATTCTGGACTTCGCAATCCATCATCGGTTGGTGGGATGTCAGCTTGATGTTGGTGTTCGGCGGCATTCCCTGGAACTGTTATTTCCAGCGAGTGCTTTCCTGTCAGTCGCCGCGAAAAGCGCAATTGCATTCACTGTTTGCAGGCGGGTTGACGATTTTGTTGACGATTCCGCCGCTGCTGCTGGGAGTCGCAGCGTTCAAATACAACTGGCCACCTGATTTGCTGGCTCAATTGCATGAACATCCTTCGCAAACTTTGCCGATGTTGTTGAAACACGTCGCTCCGCCCGCCGTCGCCTTGCTCGGATTCGGCGCAATCATCGGAGCGGTGACTTCCAGTTTCAGTTCTTCGATTTTGTCGGCGGCTTCGATGATTAGCTGGAACGGATGTTATCGCCTGTTGTGGCCGCAACTTTCGGTCACGCAAATGAAGCGGATTATTCGTCTTTCGATTGTGTTGCTCGGAGCGGGCGCGGTGTTGATGGCATTGAAAGTCCAAAGCGTTCAGGCGCTGTGGTTTTTCACCAGCGATCTGATTTTCGTCTTGTTGTTTCCGCAACTGGTTTTTGCCTTGTTCGATCCCAAAGCCAACCGGCTTGGTTCGATCACGGCATTTTGCGTGTCGCTGATTTTACGATTCGGCGGCGGAGAGCCGTTGTTCGGCTTGCCGCAATTTATTCCATATCCCGAAATCTTTACCGGCAATCCCGCAAGCTGGTACGACGCCAGCGGAACGTTGCTCTTTCCTTTCAAAACGCTGGCGGCTGCTGCCGGATGCGTTTTGCTGCCCGTCGTGTCCAGGCTGACGGCGAAATGGGATGCACCGCTTCCGTTGCGAAAAATTCAGGAAGCTTTATAGCTTACAGAACATAATCGTGAAGCAAAAACTCCTAGCTTGGTCGGTTCACTTGTACACCGCTTCGGGGCTGATTGCCGCCGCCGGAATGGCGTACTTCATTGTGCGCGGCGGTGCGGAATCCTTTCGGTGGGTGATTGCCTTGATGGTTGCGGCGACGTTTATTGACGCAACCGACGGAACGCTGGCGCGGCGGTTTCGCGTCAAGGAAGTTGTGCCGCAATTCGACGGACGCCGTTTGGACGACATCGTAGATTTTCAAACTTACACTTCGCTGCCTCTGTTGTTCATCTGGCGAGCGGAAATTTTGCCGGAGCATCTGAGTTGGTGGTTGTTGTTGCCGTTGCTGGCCAGCGCCTACGGCTTTTCGCAAGCCGATGCCAAAACCGAAGATCATTACTTTTTGGGATTTCCTTCGTATTGGAACGTGGTGGCGATGTATCTGTACTGGCTGAAATTTCCCGCCTGGTTTTCGTTGGGATTGATTATCACGCTGTCGCTGCTGACATTTGTGCCGTCGTTGTATTTGTACACGTCTTACAGAGGGCCGTTCAGCCGATTGACCAACGGATTGTTGATTGCCTGGGCGATTTTGTTGGCGCTGATTTTGGCCAACGTGTTTGCCGATCCGAAACCATGGATGTGGGTGTCGGCGGCGTTTCCGCTGTATTACTTCGGGTTGTCGTGGTGGATTACATTGCGGCGTTGGTTGAAATGAAAAAAGGCCGGGAGCAATCCCGGCCTTTGGTGTCTGGTTGGAACTCCTTTCTTGTTCGTTTTTCTTTGGTGTTGACGAGGACTTTGCTTTTCGCGCCGGAAGCCCCTGTCCGTTTTCATCCCGGAACTTCAATCGGTAGACATACAAACCGTCTGCCGGCGATTTTTCGTGTTGGCCGTTGGGCATCAATTCCAGCGTCGGGTGATTGATGACGCCGAGCGACAAAAACGAAAAGCCGACAAGCTCTGAGTTGTCGGCTTTTGTTGGTTGTGTGCGTTGAATGAAGTTAAACCTCGACCTGATACCAGATCACGACCTGGCCGAATTCGACTTTGCCTTCCTGGATGATGAACTCAACGGGCACGTTGTTGGGGATGTTGGCGCCTTCAGGAAACGGCGTCGAACCGTTGAACGGATCCCACAACCCACGTGAGTTGTCGGCATTCAAATTCCAGGTCAGCACATCGCGCGCGTTGATGCGAATTTTGAACCGCGAGTTTTCAAACGCGCGAGCGTGAAACGCAATAATCGGTTTTCGGATTCCGTTTTCCACCCTGAAGTCAGTTGGAAGGATGAACGTCAGGTCTTTTTCGCGGACATTGGTGGCGGCGTCGAGCGTGAAACCGCCGTCAAAAAGCACCTGATAATCTGCGACTGTTTTGGCCATATCTTCTCCTTGTTGAACCGCAATTGGTGATGAAAGCCGGGCGTTGTTCTTGCGGCTTTGTTCAGCGCCCAACATTGCCGGGCGGCAGACGTTGTTTATCGTCAACCGTTGTCTTGCCAACTGTGTGTCAGGCAGGTGGCGTCGTTTGTTGCAAAGGCAATGTATGGGTGGAAGCGTGCGATGACAGCGAAGTGCATCACCGCTGCGGTGTGAGATGGCTAACAGCAGTTTGCAGAGAGGAGTGTTTCAGAAATGATGAGGGCCGAGCCAGGACAAGTTCCAGGGACTGCGTTAGTCGGCGCTCGTCGGCAAATTGTTTGTGGCCATCATCATTTCTAAAACACTCCCGGAAAGTGCAAATGGAAACCGAACTAAATCGAAGCAAAAAACTTTGAAACAAGATGGACAGGATTTGTTCAAGATGAACAGGATTCAGGCTTGGCCGGATGTCATCAACCATTGAGGTTTCTGTCAATCCAGTCAAAAATCTTGTTCATCTGTTGCTTGTTCTGATTTAGATCGGTCTTCACTTCGGTGTGTGGGACAATTTGGAAAATTGTCCCACATTTCAGTCCAATAGCTCTGGATAATCCATGCACGCCGATGACACCCGATTTAACTACAGCGACTGGGCAGAAACTGGCGGTTGTGAGTCGTCCAATAATGATTGCGAGTGGCTGAAAGAAACCCGCGCTCTTTGGGTGATTTCGCCGGAATCGGATATTCAAATGCTGACGTTGAACTGACCTTAAGGAGAAAACATCTTGGGACCACTGAAAGACATTCGCATTGTTGAATTGGCAAGCATCGGGCCGGGGCCGTTTTGCGCGATGATGCTGGCGGATATGGGCGCGGAAATCATTCGCGTCGCTCGCAAAGACGCCAACGACCCGCGCGGAAAATTCAACGTGCTGCATCGCGGACGGCCGGCGGTCGGCGTGGATTTGAAACAGCCCGAAGGCGTCGAAACCGTCTTGCGATTGATCGAACAAGCCGGCGCCTTGATCGAAGGTTTTCGTCCGGGCGTGATGGAAAAGCTGGGCCTGGGGCCGGATGTTTGCTTGGCGCGCAATCCGAAACTGGTTTTTGGACGAATGACCGGTTGGGGACAACACGGCACGCTGGCGTCGGCGGCAGGGCACGACATCAACTACATTGCGTTGAGCGGAGCCTTGCACGCGATTGGCAATCGCGGCGGCAAACCGGTTCCGCCGTTGAATCTGGTCGGCGATTTCGGCGGCGGAGGCATGATGCTGGCGTTCGGCATCGTCTGCGCCTTGCTGGAAGCGCGGCAATCCGGCAAAGGTCAGGTGGTTGACGCGGCGATGACTGACGGAGCGGCTTCGTTGATGGCGATCATTTACGGTTTGAAAGCGATGGGAACCTGGACGAACGAACGCGGCGCAAACATGCTGGATGGCGGCGCACATTTTTACGGCACGTATGAATGCAGCGACGGCAAGTTCGTCGCCATCGGTTCCATCGAGCCGCAGTTTTACGCTTTGCTGCTGCAAATGACCGGCCTGGACGATCCGGCTCCGGCGATGCAGATGGACAAATCGCGTTGGCCGGATTTGCAGCAAAAACTGGTGGCGATCTTCAAAACCAAAACCCGCGACGAATGGTGCGCGCTGATGGAAGGAACGGATGTTTGTTTTGCGCCGGTTTTAGATTTAGACGAAGCGCCAAAGCATCCGCACAACGTCGCACGACAGGCGTTTGTTGAACTTGATGGAGTGACGCAGCCTGCGCCCGCTCCGCGATTCAGCCGCACGGCTCCCGCAATTCAAAGCGTCGAAAAACAACAAAGCCAAGTGTTGGCGGATTGGGGATTCAACGCCGACGAAATCGCCACGCTGACATCAAATGGCGTGATTGGTTAATTGACCGGTGGTACGGAACCGCGAGCGGTAGCGACCGGGTTAGTTTAGCGGCGGGGAACGGTAGCGACCAGGTCATTACTCACGAAAGCATCCAGTCGCTACCGCTCCTGGTTCCGTACCGAAGTCGCTGCTTTCAAGAATGTTTCCACCCGCCCGGCATCAACTTCGTTTTGCCATTTGCCGTCCCGCTTGAAAAACGAACCGATGATGAAGCCGTCGGCTTTCGGCCAAAACTCCGCGATGTTCTGATCGTCCACGCCCGAACCCAACACCACAGGCAATCGGCAATGCGCTTTGGCGTCTTCGACATCGGCCAGCTTTGGCGGATCGCCTGTCGCGCTGCCGGTGATGATGACTGCGTTGCCGCGCATGAATTCCACAGCTTCAGCCATTTCGCCCAAGCCAATGTCGGCTGTGATGGCGTGCGATGAATGTTTCTTCTTCACATCCGCCCACACCTGAATTCGATCCGCTCCGATCATTCGGCGATAACGCAACAGTTTCGCCGCCGAAGATTCGATCAATCCTTCGTCGGCAACGTGTGCGAAGACGAAACTTTCCGCACGAATGAAATCCAGATTCGCCGCGTGAGCCACCGCCATTGCTTCGATGTTGGCCGCCGCCAGAATTTGAATGCCGACTGGCAAACGACTTTCCGCTTTGACGGCCTGGCCGACCAGAGTCATTGCCGCGACGATTTCCGGGCCGACTTCGCCGCGCAGGTATGGAACATCGTGCATGTTTTCGATGGCAATGCCGTCCACTCCGGCGTTGCGGTAAATGGCGGCTTCGCGGATGGTTTGCGCGACGATGTCGGAAACGCTTTGGTGATTGCCCGGAGTGCCCGGCAAAGCTCCGACGTGAATCATTCCGATGATCGGTTTTGGCGATGAAAATAGTTCAGTCAGCATAAATAGAAATTACGGTCGTCACGAAAAAGTAATGCTGTTGCTCGCACTAACCTCTTTCACCGCAGAGGCGCGAAGACCGCAGAGGAAGCGCAGAGAGAGCCTGTGTTAGAAAGGTTATCCATCAATTTGACCTCTGCGAAATCTTTGCGTTCTCTGCGCCTCTGCGGTGAAACCAGCATTACATTTTCAACACTACCGAAAATTACGAAGGTGTTTGTTTGCGTCGAAGCGCCGCCAGCGTCATGCGAATTGCTCCAAAGCTGATTTCTTCCGGCAGCAACTGTTTGATCGGAGTCAGCCCGGCTTGTCCGGCTTCGACGCATTGCGCGTGAGCAGTTTCGATCAAAGCGCGATGATCGGCGCTGACCAATTCGTCCACGTTGATGTTTCGACCGGCTTCGATCAGCAGCGACAAATGCTCTTCGATGGTGCTGACTTTCAACCCGCGCTGGTCGGCGATTTCGGCGGGGCTGAAACCGGCGCGGAACAGCGCAAAGGTTTTTTCGTGCGTGTCGCCCAACCGATTGGATTGCAGTCGTTTTTGAATGGCGGCGGTTTCGGCTTGTTCGGTTTCTTCGCTGATGTCGTCGGACAAATCCGCGCCGACGCTTTCCAGATCAAGTTCGACGCGCGCTTTGTCCAGCATCACCTGCCGCCCTAGTTCGGTCAGCGTCACGACCGGATAAGCCGCTCCGCTTTGGCGAACACATCCGGCGACAATCAGCGCGTTGATGAATTTGGTCAGTTCGTCCTGTGAGTATTCGCGCAGCAAACCGTAAGTCGAAAGTTGATCCAGGTTGTTGCTCAGCACGTTGCGAGCGCGCGAACCGCGCAGAACGCCAGCCACCAGCGATTTGCCGAATCGGCCTTCCAGACGCGCCACGCAACTCAGAATTTTTCGCGCAGCCAGATGTTCTTCGTCGCTCAACGCGCGAAGGCCGCCGGTTTCGACCGGCTGATCGGCAGAGTTGGAAATTCGTTGGTGACGCTCTTCGACGGCTTCTTCGATTTCCTTCCACTTCATTCGCGGCTGGCAATTGGAACAGCGACAGTTCGTCGGCTGTTTGCGGTCGCCGAAATACCGCAGGATGAATTGGCGCAGGCAGTTTTCGTGATAAGCGAAATTCAGCATTTCGCGCAGCTTGCGTTCTTCGGCAGTTCGGCGTTTGGAAAGATCGTGCCAATCCACGCGCAACAGCATGCGCGAAACGCGGTCGAGCAGTTTGATCGTGCCTCCGCCCGGCACACGTTCGATGTGACCGGCTTTTTCCAAAAAGACCAGCGCCGAATTGATCGCCAGTTCGTTTTTGACGCCGATGCGCGGAGCGATTTCACGCGCGGTCAATTCGATTTCGTCGCGGTCAACGCCTTTCAGGCAATCATACACATCGCGTATCACATCCGGATCGGGATAGCTGCCGTCAATGAAAAATTCGTGCGTGCGCGTGTCAATGTGGTTGAACAGTAACGTGCAAACCGACGGCAAACCGTCGCGCCCGGCGCGCCCGACTTCCTGGTAATAAGCTTCGACCGAACCCGGCATGTTGTAATGCGTGACGAACCGCAAATCGCGTTTGTCCACGCCCATTCCGAAAGCGTTGGTGGCGACGATGGCTTGCAATTCGCCGGACATAAAACTGTCCTGCACGCGCGCGCGCACGGCTTCGCCAAAACCGGCGTGATAACCGGCGACCTTCAATCCCAGCGTTTTCAATTGGTGAGTGATTTCTTCGACGGCTTTGCGCGTGGAGGCGTAAATGATGCCTGTGCCGTCGCTGCGTTCTATGATTTGCGCCGCGCGCGCGATTCGCTCCTTGTCGGTTTTGCATTTTTCAACGCGCAACATCAGGTTCGGGCGATCAAACCCGGCGATGAAACTGGCCGGGCGATGCAATCCCAACTGCGCGGCAATGTCGTCGCGGACTTTGGGCGTAGCCGTCGCGGTTAGCGCAATGACTTGAGGCCGGTGGCCGTCCTGTTCCAGCACTTCAATCGCCGAACGCAGCCGCAAATAATCCGGTCGGAAATCGTGTCCCCATTGAGAAATGCAATGAGCTTCGTCCACGGCGAAGAGCGAAACCTGAACGCCTTTCAGAGCTTCGACAAAACGTTCGTTGCGAAAGCGTTCCGGCGCGACATAAACCAGCCGGAAAAAACCTTCCGTCATCAACCGCATGCGCGACAACTGTTCGTCAAAACTGATGGAACTGTTGATGACCGTCGCCGGAATCTGCCGCGCGTTGAGGGCGTCCACTTGATCTTTCATCAACGCAATCAGCGGCGAAACGACCAGCGTGACGCCGGGAAACAACAGGGCAGGGAGTTGATAACAGAGCGATTTGCCTCCGCCGGTAGGCATGACAACGATGCAATCGCGTTTGTCCAGCACGGCGCGAATGACATCAGCCTGGCCTTCGCGGAAAGTGCTGAAGCTGAAAAACTGTTCCAGCGCGGATTGTGCGTCTTCGAATGTAGACATAGCTGAAAGCGGTTTAAGGTTCGAGCAGTCGCGCGAAGCCTTCCTGAGCAAAATGCTTGTCGGTGGTCAGAGCTTCATTGATTTGCCGCTCGCGCATCAACACAAAACTGACTGCATCACAGAGCGAGTAGTCCTTATCCATCCGGTTTTCCAGCAATGCCATTGCTGATGCATGCAATTCTTCGTCAACCCATACGACCTCAACACGCGGCACAATCACCAAATCACGCAGAATCTTGAGAGCATTTGTTCGTGGTACTCCCCGCGCACAGACCTGCTCCATACTCACGCGCCAAATCAGCATCAATCCGCTCATTGTCGGCAGAGTTCGGATCACCGCTATCCCACGCGCCAATCCAACGTGCGAAGCGTTCTTCAGCCAAGCGCGCTTCTTCCTCACTGACTGGTTTCTTTGGCGTGTCGCCATTTTCCAGCAAGGTCACAATCGCACGGCTCCTTTTGGTCAGCTTGATTGGTTCTAGCAGCGTGACAGTTCCGTTCGCGTCAATTTCGGCTTCGATGGTGGTCAACATAAAACTCCTCCTAACTTGTGGCCATCATACCGCAAAGGATTCCGCTTGGCGCATTCACTTCTGGGCTAAAGCCTGTTTGGAAATTTGGATTGCCGGTTTTTAGCTCCATCGGAGCGGTCTGTTTATAGCTGGGCGAGCGCCTTTTCCCCAAGCTCCATCGGAGCGACCTGTGCATAGGCCGCTCCGATGGAGCTTGGGATTACGAATACGGCATTTCTATAAACAGGCCGCGCCTCTGGCGCTAATTTCCAAACACTCTCTAACCGACGCATCCGCGATGCGATGGACGCTGCGCTCGCGCTCAGGCTTCGCATTCGGCCACTGTCGCGCGGGCGAATTTGAGGTCGGGATGACCGAGCCGGGTATAGATTTCCACCGAGCGTTGGGCGTAAGGCAAAGCTTCGGCGGATTTCCCCTGTCGCACCAGAGCTTTGGCAAGGCGGCCGCAATCAAGAGCGATCAATTGCTGGCGGCCAACTTTTTCGGACAAGGGCAACGCCTGACGCGCCAGCGTTTCGGCTTGCGGCCAATCTTTCCGGTCCTGCGCCAATGCAGCCAGTTCGTGGAATTTGTCGTACAGGATGGCGTCCTGGCCAAATTGTTTGGCGAGAATGGCGGCGACTTCGGCCACGAAGTCCCGTTTTTCTCCAGCAAAGGAAAAGGCGATGCGAAAGCGTTTCATACTGTATACCGGTGAGAGATGGTTTCAGATCAACCGCGCTCTGATTTGAAGCAGATTTGGCTGAGCGCCGTCACCGCTTTAACCAGTCTCTGATTGGACAAGGTTTCAAAGTATTGCGCTGGAGTTTTGGGAGGATTTTTCAACGCCTGCTGATGCGTTTCAATGGTTTCACGCACAACCAACGGATCAAGAGCAATCACGCGCAAAATAAATTCATCCGGGTGTTGTGCCTGAAGCCCATACGGTTGCAATGCGCCAGCCGGAAAGTCTCGCAGGTTGTAAGTGACAATCACTTGCGCCTCGGCTTCAATGGCGGCGGCAAGAACGTGGCGATCATCCGGGTCGGGTAACGTCAGGTTCTCAATTCGCTTTTCGTAACCGACAACCAAACAATCTCGCACGGCGGCATTCATCAATTGCCGCGTCCGTTCCAACTGAGCGGCGGAAAGTTCAGGACGATGCTCCAACAAATTACCGATCCATTCGTCGTGAATGTCATCTGTCCACCGTGCTCTAAAAAGATCAGTTCGCGCCAAACGAACAAGCAAATCGCGCAATGGAGCCGGATAAAGAACGCAAGAATCATAAATGGCGATCAGCTTGGGCATGGCTATTCGTATCCCATCTTCAACTCCTGCGCCTGAGCCGTAAGTTCATCCAGAATGATGGCGGCTTCCTCATCGTTGCGTTTTTTATAGGCAAGCAAATCGGTAAGTTTGATAGCTGGCTGGCCAATCACTGCTGAGTTCTTCAACTCTCCGCAAGCAAGCAGTCGTTCAACAAAACTGGCCGAAACGTTCAACAACTCTGCCGCTTGCGCCGGGGAAAGCTCCGGCTCAGTAGAAAACGCAGTCGGCAAGTTGCGGTCATTTAGCAGTTGTCTCAGCAATTGCCGCTCGGACAGCGGCAATTGCACGACTTGCTGTAAAATGCTTTCGATGGAAACTGCAATCATAACGTCGGCCTCCTTTTGCAAAGATGCGCCTGTAACTGAACACAACACGATTATATGGCAAATGTAGAAACTCTCTGCTCACTTCTTTTTTGAATAACTCACCATGTTGGCAAACATCCGATAGGCTCCCGGCGTGCCGACAGGGAATTGCCGAAACCACGCATAGCCGGTGAAGATGTAATTGCCTTTGCCGTATTGCGCGACCAGTTGGCCTCCGTTCAAGACTTTGCCGGTGTCGTCCGGCGCAGCCAGCAACGGCGTGTAGCGCGCGTCCCAATCGCTCAAGAAATACAACCCGCGTTCTTGCGTCCAGCCTTTCCAATCGTTCGCGCCGATCTTGTTCGGGAAGTTGAACAACGGATGATCGGGAACCAGCACCGTCACCGGAGCATTTTCGTCCGTCACGCGGTCGCCGCGCGTCATCTTCACCGGGTACGGCGCGAAGTTGCCATTGGCGTATTCCTGTTTGTTGTATTGCACGATCAGCGTGCCGCCGTTGGAGACGTATTCCAGCAAGCGTTTGTTGTTGGCCATGACGTCTTCGTTGACTTCGTAAACGCGAATGCCGAGCACGATGGTGTCGTAGCCGGACAAATCCGCCGAAGCCAGTTCCGCAGGGCTGATCAGGTGAACGTTGACGCCCAGTTGTCGCAAGGCTTGCGGGCCGTCGTCGCCGCTGCCCATGACGTAACCGACTTTCAAACTGTTGGCGACTTTGGCGTCGAAAACTTCGACTTTGGTTTTGGCGGCTCGGTAAATGAAATGCGTTTCGATGTGCGGATAGGAAATTGCCGTGTAGCCGTTGTCGTATTTCTTGCTGCCTTCTTCGGCGCCTTCTTGGGCTATTGCTTGCAGATCGAACACGCCGTTGGCTCCGGCGGGCGGAGTCACTTTGAACGTGCGCGCTGTCTTTTCGCCTTGTTTGGTGAAGCTCAACGGGCGCGGGTCGTTTTCGACTTTCCAACCTTGCGGAGCGTTCAGCTTGACCAGGCCGTTGATCGGACGCCGCGCGTTGTCTGTGATTTCGACAGAAATTTCGCGCGTGCGATTCGGGCTTTCGCTGGGAATCACCAGCAATTGCGGATTGACCGTCAGCGTGATGGCCGGAGCGACTTTCAATTCGCGGCGGATTTCGCCAAAGGTTTTGTCGGCAAAGCGATATTCAACCGGCTGACTGATGACGATTCGTTCGCCACTCAAGGTCAGTTCAACGCGAGCCGTCGCCACCGACGGAGCGAACGGCAAATTGCGAGGCATCGTGGCATCATCCTCTGGCCAATCGAATTGATCTTTGGTGCGAGGTTTGGCCAGCCAGTAAGGTTGAGTCGCTGGCTCGCCTTCGGGAACTGTGGCGCGAAATCGCGCGACGAAGTTCGGCGTTTCACGGCCTCGCAGCATGGCCATTCCAGTTGCTGGCTGTTCCGGTTCAGGCGCAAGCGGCGCGATTTGCCAGGTTGAAGGAGCCATAAGCTTGGCAGTGGGCGAACAGTTCGCCGCCGTCGCTCGGAAGTAAACATGCGCGGCAACATCAACGGCTTCGCCGTGCGTGACGATCTCGGTGTTTGAAAGCGCGTCAACAACAACGCCGTGCGCTTTGGCCAGCGCGTCGTTGAACTGATTTTCTTTGGTTGCCAGAATCGAATCCACGTTGGCTTTGGACACGGCGTCCAAATTGCCAAGCGAAGCGCGTAAGGCACGGACTTCGCGCAAACCTGCGGCCAGGTGCGGAGCAATCAGTTCGGGCTGTTCGAGTTTGAATTCGGCCAGAGCTTTGGCGGCTGCGTCTTTGATTTTGTTCAAACCCGGCAACAACGCTGCGCCGTTGGCTCCGGCGAATTTGGCTACGCCGGTCAACGTCACATCAATGCCGCCAAACAACGACGTTTCCTTTTCCGTCGTTTCGACTAGCGAAGATAAACGCGGGAAAGCGCGAACCGCCGAGCCTTTGGTTTGAATCATTCCAAAATCCTGCGAACGATGGCGGCTGCGTCCATCTGAAGCCAGTTCGTTGTACGAACGACCCAGCACAGGATCGTAAGCGCCGACATCAAATTCAGCTCGCGGGCCGGAACCGCCTCCGCCAAACCGGCGGGCGTACAGTTTCAACACTTGCCAGGGTTGCAATCCTTCTTTGATCTGTTCGGGAAAGCGCGCGGGATCGGCGGCAGCTTTGATGGCTTCGGGCGCGAGCAATCCGGCGACTTGATGTTGGCCGTGCCCGTCTTGCGTCGTGCCGCTGAACCCGTTGACCAGCACCAGCGGACGCATCAAACGAATGACGCGAACCATATCGCCGAGGATTTCTTCGCGGTTCCATTTCTGAAAAGTTTCTTCGACTGAGCGCGTAAAGCCGAAATCCATCGCGCGCGTGAAGTACTGTTCGCCACCATCCAGTTTGCGCGCGGCCAATAACTCTTCGGTGCGAATAACGCCCAAAGCTTCGCCCAACTCCGGGCCTATGCCGTTCTGTCCGCCTTCGCCGCGATTCAGCGACAGATAGGCCGTGCGCGCTCCCATCGCGCGTGACATATACGCCAGCATCTCAGTGCTTTCATCGTCGGGGTGAGCCGCCGTGTGCAGCACGCTGCCGATGGTCTGCAACCGGCGCAACGTCAGCGCCAATCCGCTGGCTCCGCGCTCTTCGGGAGAAGGGCGCGTGTCGGCTGCGACTGAAATCAAAATTAACTGCGCCGTCAGCGCAAAGATCAGCAACAAGGCGAAGCTTCTTTTCATTGTCGTTCCTATGAAGTTGGAGTGTTGAGAGAAGAAAGTGCGTTGATCGCTTGTGGTGACTGTCGTCCGTTTGGAGTGTGATCGAAATCCTTATCAAAACTGACCAACGTCAGTCCGTTCTTTTCCGCCAGGGTGTATTGGTAGGCATCGTCAAAATCCAAATTGAAACGAGGCATATTACTGAGCACATCGTTCAATTCTAAAGACGGCATTGAAAGTTGGGTCACACTTCCGGTAAGGATGGTGTCAGCCAAAAATGATTCCAATAATGTGACGGGTTTGTGCCGCAAAACAATCAGGCAGATTGAATGCAATGAGAAATCAGAGATAAAGAAGTTGTGCTTATCAGCCTGCGCCAGAAAGTCCTTTGCAGCATCCGATTCTGCTTGTTCAAGCAGAATTTCCAGGAACACGTTGGTATCAATCAGAAGTTTCATGCAACAGTCTCATGTTCTTCACGCAAAAAATTGGCTTGATTCTGTAGTTCGATTGATGTGTATTGATCGCGTAAATCTTTCAGTCCGCCAGCCCAGTCAAGCGTCATCTTCTTGCGCACTTTTGTTTTCTCTTTGCTCAACAAAAAATCGACGAAATCAATCACCTCGGCCTGGTTCTGAGGCGAGAGTTGTTGAACCTTTTCCTGGATAGTTTGCACCGCTAAGCTCATAAAGATTTCTCCTTTCGATCAAACAAACTGATTGCCATTCCGACAATCACGACTGCCACGCAGCCGACGACGTTATACCAAAGGAAGCTGATTTTTGTCGTGTTGCCAACCACGGCAACCGTTGCCATCCCCGCCAGCAAGCCGAAAAAAGCTCCGTTGCCGGTGGCGCGTTTGGTGGCAATGGCCAGCACGAATACGCCCAGAATTGAGCCGTAAAAATACGAACCGAATTTGTTGACGACTTCGATCAAGGAACCGAGCCGCCCGGCGTAAACGGCAACGATGCAGGCGAAGATTCCCCAACAGCCGGTGGCGATTTTTGAAACGAATAAGTAGTGAGCGTCAGGAGCTTCTTTCCTGAAATGGCGGCGGTAAAAATCAATCACCGTCGCCGTCGAAAGCGAAGCCAGTTCTGCCGAAATCGAACTCATCGCCGCCGCAAAGATTGCCGCGATGATTAAGCCGATGACTCCGGCGGGCGCGTATTTGGTGACAAACGAAGGGAAAACGTAGTTCGTGTCGTTGAAAGCTTTGCCCGTGACGCTTTTGACCAGATCGCCTGCGCGTTTGCGGATGGAGTTCATTTCCTGGTTGGCAGCGGCGTAATTTTCTTTAGCCTTTTCCCCGTCTAGTCCAAGATTTCTGAGCGCATCAGTAGGAATTGAGTCTCCCTTTACAAATCCAACTACAGCTTCTTGTAACAACGCATCTTTTTCAGCAGTCCGTTCACCATTGAGGCTGGAAAAGAGAAGCGCACTTCGCCGGCGTTTTTCGTAAGCAACAGCGTAATCTTTCTCGAGATCTTTATACTCCGCTATCTGTTCGACTTTGGCGCGGTCGTCGGCTTTGAAAATCATCGGCGGTTGGACGAATTGATAAAACACAAAAACCATCACGCCGATAAACAGAATCAGCAATTGCATTGGGATTTTGATGAAGGCGCTCATCAGCAAGGACGTGCGACCTTCGCTGACGGATTTGGCCGTCAGGAAGCGTTGCACCTGGCTCTGGTCGCAACCAAAATACGACAGCATCAAAAACAATCCGCCGATCAACCCAGACCACAACGTGTAAGTTTCGTTCAGGTTGAAGCTGGTGTCCACGGTTTTCATTCGCCCGACAGCTCCGGCTAAATCCATCGCTTCGCCGACTGAAACTCCGGCGGGAAATTGGCCGATGATGACGAACAGGATGATTCCCAAGCCTATGAAGATGATGACCATCTGTTTCACGTCTGTCCAAGCCACAGCCTGAACTCCGCCAAACATGGTGTAAATCGTGGTCGTCAAACCCATCACCAAGATCGTCGTCAATTCATTCCAACCCAACACCAACGACAGCACAACCGAAGGCGCGGCGACGATGACTCCGCAAGCCAATCCGCGCGAAACCAGAAAGAAGAAACTGGTCAGGCTGCGAGTTTTGGAATCGAAGCGACGCTCCAGGTATTCGTAAGCGGTGAAAACTTTGGCTCGGTAAAAGAAAGGCACAGCCGTCACGCACAAAATCACCATCGCAAACGGCAACCCGAAATAAAACTGCACGAAGCGCATGCCATCGGCATACGCTTGCCCGGTTGTGCCAACCAGCGTGATGGCCGACAACTGCGTAGCCATCACGGACAAGCCCACAGCCCACCACGGCAAGCTGCGGCTGGCCAGAAAATAGCCTTCGATTTCGTTGCTCTTTTTCGTCAGCCGCAATCCGTCGTAAACGATGTAAATCAGGTACGCGGCGACAATCGCCCAATCCAGCCAGTGCATTTGGTGATCCTCTGTAAGCGTAGAGCAGGTTTGCTAACCTGCTCCGGTCTTGAAGCGGCTGTACGTTGCGGCCAAAAAGGCTGTTGGCGAAAGCCGCGCGCAGGTTGGAAAACCTGCGCTACATTATTGAAACATCCGCGAAAACAACCACAGCCCAACGATGGTGGCGATGGTGTAGATGATGACGACGATGTACACGCGATTCCAATGCGGATATTCGCGTTCTTTTTCAGGTGCTTGATTCATTCGATTGGCTCCTGCTACAACTCAACAGAGGGGGCGATGGGCGAGAATGCATTTTCAGATTATAGAGCCGCTTTGTCCCCGTTTAAGCGAGACTATCGCTCCATCATCTTGCATACAATGATAGGTTCCATTTCCCCAGGTGATACGTCCCATTGTCTCGTTGTATCTATTGATGAATTTTTGCCTTTGATCCCAACTCAGAAAGCAATCTTTATGCATTCCGGCGTCCGAGAAACGCCACAACGGGTCATTAGGGTCAGCGATAAAGTGACTCGTTGCAACTATCTCAGCGTTTTCTTTGATAACCGCGTTGCATAGTGGGCATTGAGTTTTGCCGATGAGTATCAGTGCCATAGTTAGTTTCTTGTCTTTACGCTTGTTGACATCGCTTTACATTCGCGGCCAAGTTACAGCTTGGCCAAAACCCGTTCGTGCAGAGTCGGCACGTATTCCAAATGCTCTGGCCGCATCAGCACGCTGCGAAAGACGGTCATTGCCGGTTCATCCCAAACCAAATCTTTATGTCCCGTCAGCAAACTGGACTTGGCGTTGAGCTTCGCCAGATAAATCGGATGTTCAGTGTCGTTCATCAATGCTTCAAAGACGCGATGGGTGATCTGGCTGGTTTCTGAAACCTTGTGGCTGGCGGTTGTCGCGTAAAAATTGACGATGTCCAGTTGAGGCGGCAACACCAGTCGCAGTTTGTCGCTGTCTTCAATCAGCTTTGCCCAACGAACTGCCGCCGCGCGCGTCTTGCCGAGAATTTTTCCCAAGCCATCCGGCGTCAACGGAAAGCATTGCAACGTCGCCCACAACTCAGCCGCAGCGGCTCCGGCGCGCGAACATTCCAGACTGATTTCGCCCAAGTGCAATTCGTTCGAGGTGAAATAGGTGTACGGAGAATCGTGTTTGTAAAAACGCCCGACCGCCGGATCGCGGAACAACACAGAGCCGCAGCCATAAGGTTGAAGCCCGTGTTTGTGCGGATCAACGACTACGCTGTCGGATTCGGCGATGGCTTTGAACGCGGCGTTGGCTTCAGCGCCAAGCTCGCCAGCATCGGCCAACAGTTTGAAAAATCCGCCGTAAGCTCCGTCCACGTGAATGCGGAAGTCGAATTCGCGGCGAAGCTTGACCGCTTCATCAATCGGGTCAACCGCACCCAGCGCAGTCGTTCCCGAAGTCATGACCACGGTTCCGATCTCGCCGGTTTTCAGTTTCGAGCGCAGATCGTCCAAATCCATTCGCCCGCGACTATCAACGGCGATTTCGACGGTTCGCGCGCCGATGACTTCGCACATTCGACCATGCGTGTAATGGGCTTCGGTGGAAAAGGCTACGGCTTTTTCGGGGTGCAGATGACGCGCCACCCACAGAGCTTCCAGATTGGCGACCGTGCCGCTGGAAGTCAGATGGCCCAGATGCGTTTCGTAGCCGAACATCCGCGCCATTTCGGCGACGACTTCAGTTTCCATTTTGGCTGTCGCTGGGCCGCCGTCCAGCGCGTGATTGTTCGGATTGATTTGCTGCGCGATGAAATACGCCATCGAAGCAATCGCGTGCGGCGGTTTCAACATCTGCCCGGCATAGCTGGGATGCCAGAACGGATAATTGTCGCCGAGACGGTCAACCAATTCGGCCAGCACTTCGCGGGCGCGAGTTTCGAGCACAAGTAGCGTTTCGTCCGTTTCAAACTCGTGCCAGCGTGATTGCCATTCGGCCAGACGATTCAGCGCATCCGGCAACAGGTTCAGAATTGTTGAAGAGTTCTTTGTCATTCGATGATGAAGTCAGATTGAAATCGAAGCAGCATCGTCAGCACGCTGCGTTCGATTTGACGAGCTTCGATTTCAAATGGAATCTGCGCGTAAGCCGTTTTTGCATCCAGCCCGTCGCGCCGGTTTTGAAAATATGCGGCCAGATATTTTGCTCGAAACCGCCACGTGCCGAGTTCGTGGTATTGGCGACAATGGACAAGTTCATGAGCAATCAACGCCAAGCCTTCGGGAGTGTCAATTCGATAAAACCCCGCCGCAAAGTAAATCTTCCAGCCATCGGTGTAACCAATCGGTTCGGCGGCGGCAAACACGGAAATGTGGCGCGGAATGCCTTCGTGAATGCGAACATGACTTAACTCCAAGCCGGGAAAAAATGGCGCGAGCAATTGTTGAACTTCGAGCGGCAACGGCTCGCCTTTCAATTTCATTTTCTTTCCTCCACGAAGTAACACGAAGGTTCACGAAGAATTTTCAGACAGGATTTACAGGATTCAACAGGATGACAACGCATCGTGATTTTCCTTCGTGCCTTCTTCGTGTGGTTTCGTGGAAAGAATCATCGCTCCATCGCTTTTCGCAACATTTCCGCAAACAGTTCGACCATTGGTTGAGTCAGCATCCTCTGAGCGGTTTCAAAAGCCTGATTGAAACGAGCCTGCGTGATGTCATCGGACAGAATCACCAGCGGAGGAAATCCGGCGCGTTCAGTGTAAAAGCTGGCAGCCAGCATTGCTGTAGGTTCGTTCACAGCCGGGAACGGGTACAAATCCAGCAAGCGTAGGTACACGACCGTCGCTTGTTCAACAGCATGAAGTTCGGCAAAGCTGTCGGTCGAAAACCAGTCGAAGGCCAAGTCCAACATTTTCGCTAACAGGATGGCCGGGGTCGGATCGTGCAATGCGTTCAGTGGTTGCGGTTCGTTTTGGCGTAATTCGGCATTCGTGCCGGTCAAGATTGCGTGCAATTCCAGCAATCGGTCTTTGCTAAACCGAGCGTCGGATTCGGCGGCCCAGCTTGAAACTTTCTCGGCTGCCGCCAGCAACCGGCCTTGATCCAATTCACCGACCGCTCGGCGAAGCAGATGTTCGAGTTGATTAACGCGCGTCTTTTCCAACTTAGCTGGCGATTGATCCCAGAGTTTTCGCTCAGTCGCCAGAGCCTCAGTCCACGACGCAGATGATTTCAGGTTGTCGTTGAAGATCGGTAATTCCATAGATGTTTTGTAATCATCGGCATCGTATCACTCGTTCAGAGTTCGGAAAATGGCAGCGCATCGGCTAAACTCGGTTTTGGAGCAACCTACTTTTTGAAAGGCAAAAACAATTCAACAAAACGATTATGGGAACTCTGCTTTTGGTTCGGCACGGCCAAGCCAGACCGTTTGAAAAAGTCAGCGATCAGCTTTCGGACATAGGCGAACAACAAGCGCGCGTGTTGGGGCGTTATTTGATCGAACACGGCATACGGTTTGACGAAGTGTACAGCGGCACACTGACTCGGCAGCGACGAACTGCCGAACTCGTTGGCCATCAATTTACCGAAGCTGGATTGGCCTGGCCGGAGCATCAAACCATTGCCGGTTTGAACGAATACGATGCCGACGGCGTGACTCACAAATTGATTCCGGCCATTGCCGAACGCGACGAACGATTTCGGCAATTGCTGGCTGTGTTTGAAGAGAATCGGCATTCGCCTGACCGCAATCGTCATTTTCAAAAGATGTTTGAAGTCGCCACCAAAGCCTGGCTCAGCGGTGAACTTGATGTCGAAGGCGTTGAATCGTGGCAGTCGTTCAAAATGCGCGTCCGGCTGGCGCTGAAACAGATTTTGGAAGTTGAGGGAAGCGGGCGTCGCGTCGTCGCGTTCACTTCCGGCGGAGTCATCGGCACATCTGTGCAGATGGTGCTCAACGCGCCCGATCAGCAGGCGCTGCAACTCAATTGGCGCGTCAAAAATTGTTCGTTGACGGAATTCACCTTTGGCAAAGACCGCATCTCGCTGGATATGTTCAACGCGATTCCGCACCTGACCGATGTCGGGTTACGGACTTTCAGGTAATTTCAGGCAAAAAGATGCCAAAGCCTCAATCGGCGAGTATAATTTGCGGCAACAATTCATTCGGAGGAAGTCCCAAATGGCAATTTCAAGCAAACCAAAAAGCACAAACTTTGGCATAGGCGATGAGGTTTCTTACACCTTTGGATCGGGCATCGCGTATGGCGAAATCACCCGACTGTTGGAAGGCGGCGCGGCAGTCGAAATTTTATTTGAAGATGGGCGCCGCGAAATCAAAAAATCTCGTGACGGGGCGCTTCGCCTGGTACGCCGATCTTCGGGTGCAAGTGAACTCGAAGACTCGCGTTCAGACCGCAGTCAATTGCGCGATTTCGACATTGATGAAATTCGTCGCAGCGACCAACGCAGACGGTGGTAGCGAATGTCCCTTACCAGCTCGCCGGCCATCCACAACTCAAACTCAAAAGGGAATTCGGAGGTAAAACAATGAAAAAGCTTTTTTCCAAAACTGTGCTTGTGGCGACCATGTTGGCTGTCAGTTTTGTTGCTCAGGCTCAAACTGAAACTACAGAAAGCGCCGCGACCGCTGCGAATATCATTATTCCTCAAGGTGCAATGGCAAAGATTTCTTTGCAAACGCAACTTAGCTCCAAGATCAGCGAAGTCGGCGACGAAGTGATCGGAGTGCTTTACGAAGCGGTTCGATCCGCCGATGGGCGCATCGCCATTCCGCGCGGGACGGAATTCATCGGGCGCGTGACTCAAGTTCAAGCCGCAAAACGGCCTCAAAAAGAAGCCACGATCACAATTGTTTTTGAACAGGTGCGAATGTCTTATGGCACAGAGAAGATTGCGACAGTCGTTACGGCAATTGACGATTTCGCCAACGACGAAAAAATGCGAGCCAAAGACGAAGAAGGCAAAGTCGGTGGCGGGAAATCCGGTTCACGTACGGCTAAAAACGCCGGAATCGGCGGTGGTATCGGATCGCTGGGAGGAATGGTTCTCGGTGGAATCGGTGGGGTGGTGGGCAGCATCGGCGTCGGAGCCGTTGGCGGAGTGCTGATGACAAAAGGCAATGACATCAAACTGGCGCCGGGAACGATTCTTCGCATTCGTTTTGAACGCGAAGTAAATCTTCCGGCTTTTGAGGCCGAACGCAAATAGCGACAAACATCGTAATAAAATGTTACGGGTTCTCAGTTTTTAGACTTGGTTGCTTGCAAACAAATTCAGCCGAGCGTCAACATCTCGCTCAGAGTAATCTGAGCACCCACTGTTTCCGGCAAACACAAATCACTGAAAACTGAGAACCCGTCGAAAAACTTAAACGACAATGGTCGTGTTTAGTATTTCTTGATGAACTTCAACAACTCAATGATGATATCCATTTAGCACCTCTTTCTTGTAAAAGCTTTTATTAGATGGAATATCCCTACTTCAAAATTCCAATTCAGCCGCTATTCCTCGCCGCATAACCTGCTTGTCGCAGACCACACACTCGCAACAGGAGCGCAAGCTTCATCAAAACTGGGTATAGGGATGTTGTTTTAGGGGGTCGGAGGATCAGATCAACTGTGAGACTACTATGGCGTCAATCCGTATTCCGACTTTTACAATTCGACCAAATGGGGATGTCTTGCAATTGGGGATTCTTGATAACAGCTACCTACGTCGAAGCTCTTTTAGGGAGTGAGTGTTCAAAGGTTGCACAATTGTTTTGTCGAACTAAACAATTGTTATCAAGCAAAGGCAACCTAACATAAGAATTAGTTGGCTGACTAGATGTTGAGAGGGAAAAAAGCGTCAAAAAGCCGGAATTAACGCAATGTCAGACAGGTCGTTATGTTGTTGATTCGGTTAATGCCTTACGAGTGATGGGTATCTTGTAGGAAGGTTGTCAGTAAAAGTCTACTTCACCACCTTGTGCCTTCAGACAGTTGAATTACGAAGTCATCAGATAGCTTACCGTCGTGCCAAAGGCTCACGTTGGTTTTTCCAGGTTCTAGTCCGGGCGGCATTGGGAAATTGATTTGGGTCAGAGAAGAGTATTGAGGATCACCGGGCGGGCCAACATAAACAGGATGGATTCCGAAACCGCCGACTTCGACTCGAACTTCCCAGCGTCGAACTGTCTTTGGCAAACCTTCCACCCAAATTGAAATCCCGGAATTGCGCCCGCGATTGGGAAAGCGATGATCGAAAGTTGTCGCGTTGATGACATCCAGGATTTTTAAGTCAGGCGAAGCGGTTTCAGGCTTGTCATTCCAGCGGCGATAAGCCTTCACCGCTGCCCGCGTGTCACTGCGGAAAAGCAGTTCAACGCGAGCGAATCCGGCAGAACGAACCATTTGCACCATACACTCCAAATTCGGCGCCCACCAGTTGTCATACTGCCCGCCAAGTTCGTCGAATTCGTAAAACTCCATCGCCGGTTCATCGCCTTCGCGCATTTTGTCTATGATGTGAGATTCGATGATGGCGAAATCCCGCGTCAGTTCGCAGACGTTTTCCAGCGCCAGCAACGGATGCCGCAAGTGATACAGCACTCCCATAAACAAAACGACATCGAACGAGCCGAGTTTGTCTTTGCTGAGTTCATAAACGCTGTGTTCGTGAAATTCGGCTTTGGAATTCAACGCTTCACGCGCGGCGAAAAAATTGTTTGGATGCCAGCAATCCACAGAAATCACGCGCGCGCCGTGCCGTTCGGTCTCAAAGCTGTAAAAGCCGTCCCAGCAACCAATGTCGAGCAAGGATTTTCCGTTCAAGTCTTCGGGCAAATCCAAACTGGCGTAAATGCCTTGCAACTCCTCCAGCGAATGCACACCCGGAGTCACGCGATCATTGCCCAAATCAATGCTGTGCCACCACGAACCAGACAACAGCATGTCGTTTTGCTCAACGCCGACTTTCCTAACCTGATCGCGCAATTCACGGTTAATCATCACTTTCGCCTTTTCACTTTCAACTTTTCACTTCTGGCTTACCATTGCCCGCCCTCGCTCAGATCAATCACAAAATCGTTGGAAAGCTGATTGCCATTCCAAACGCTGACGATATTTTTGCCGAGTTCCAGCCCCAGCGGCACAGGCACGTTGATCTGCCAATTGCCTTCGTCGCCCCATTTGCCAACGTAAACCGGCTTGGAACCGAAGCCTCCGATTTCGACTCGAACCGAATCGCGCGTAGCCGTTTCAGGCAAACCGGCAACCGACAGAGCCAGCACTGCGTTTCGGCCTCTTCGTGGCAAAACGTGATCCAGGTTCACGGCGTTGAGCGCAGCTACAATTTTCAATGAAGGCGCAGCTTCGTTCGGTTTGTCGTCCCAGCGGCGAAAAGCTTTGATAACCACGCGAGTATCTTGTCGCCGTAAAACCTCTACGCGAACGAATCCGGCAGTGCGAGTCATTTGAACCAAACACTCGACATTCGGCCCCCACCAGTTGTCGTACTGGCCGCCGAGTTCGTCCATTTCGTAAAACTCCATGACCGGATGTGCGGTGTCGAAGAGGTTGTCAATTTGATGAGTTTCGATGACCGCCAGATCGCGCGTCACTTCGCAGACTTGCTCCAACGCCAGCAGCGGATGTTTGACGTGATAGAGCACGCCCAAAAAGAACACCACGTCGAACGCGCCAAGCTTTTCTTTGGTCACTTCGTACACGCTGAGTTCGTGAAACTCGGCTTTCGATTGCAAAGCTTCGCGCGCGACAAAAAACTTTTTCGGTCGCCAGCAATCCACCGAAGTGACAGAAGCTCCCAGCCGCTCGGCTTCAAAACTGTAAAAACCATCCCAGCAACCGATGTCCAAAACTCGTTTGCCGCGCAAATCAGGCAGCAGGAATTTGGCAAAGTTGTCGCGGAGTTCTTCGATTTTGTGAGCGCCGGGCGTCACCTGGCTTACTCCATCTTTGGTGCCCAGATCAATGCTGTGCCACCAACCGGTCATCGTCAGCGCATCGCGTTGAGCGGCGGCGGTGTTATCCAGAATTTGTCTTAACTCGTTATCTTTTGAAATGGTTGTCATTTGAAAGTGCAGGTTTGAAATTCAAAGTAAGTGATGGTATCTGTGACGCCGCTTATGAGAATCGGTCTTGACGCTATTCCACTTGTAGCAGCGAAAACAGGGATTGGGCATTATACGGACGCGCTGGCATCATCGCTAGCGCGTGTTCATTCCGACAATCAGTATGTTTTGCTTTCGCCTTTTGATTTCTCATTTCACGCTGACAACGGCGCGCCGCCGAACCTGAGCAAGATGTTTTTTCCTGTCCGTTCGGTATTTCGCAAATGGTGGCTGGCCGGATTGCCCGCGATGCTGAGAATTTCTCCGATTGATGTTTTTCACGGAACGAATTACTGCATCCCTGTGTTTTCAAACTGCCCGACAGTGGTGACGATTCACGATCTGTCGTTGTTTACTCAGGCTCACACGCACGAAGACGAAAACGTCCGTCGCGGAAAACGCCGAATGCCATTGATGGCTCGCCGAGCGACAAAAATCATAGTTCCCAGCGAATTCACCAAACGCGAAACCATTCAATATCTTGGCGTCCGCGAAGACAAAATCCGCGTGATCTTTGAAGCCGCGCGAGAAAGCATGAAGTCGCTGCCAATCAGCGAATGCCAGTCAGCGTTGGACAAACACCAACTTCGGCGACCGTATCTGCTTTACGTTGGAACTATCGAACCGCGAAAGAATCTGCTGACGCTGATTCGCGCTTACGATGAATTGGTGAAAACAACGACACATCGTCCGCAATTGGCGTTATGCGGCGGAAAAGGTTGGCTGTTCGACGAAGTTTTCAAGCTGGTTGAAGAATTGAAATTGACCGATCAGGTTCGATTCACCGGCTACGTCGCCGACGAAGATTTGCCCGCACTTTACTCTGCCGCCGAAGCTTTTGTTTATCCGTCGTTGTACGAAGGTTTCGGTTTGCCTCCGCTGGAAGCGATGGCCTGCGGGACGCCGACCATCACCAGCAACGTTACCAGCTTGCCGGAAGTCGTCGGACAAGCCGGGTTAACTCACGATCCGAACGACTGGCAAACCTTGACCGCGCACATTGCCAAACTGCTTGGCGACGAAACGACGCACGAACATTTCAAACGAGCCGGACTTGAACAAGCTGCGCGCTTTTCCTGGGATCGAGCCGCGCGCGAAACTCAGAGTGTTTACGATGAAGTGATATGAGCCGATTAACTTCTATTCTCCGCAACCTGCGTTTGCTGCTGACGCGCGAAATCACCGAACAAATTGGTGAGGTCGAAACTCGCCTGACTCAACGAGCCGACACCTACGAACGAGCTATTGATCAGCGATTGGACGAACGATCCGTTGTCATTGATCGCCGACTGGATGACCGGGAAGCCACCTTGGATCATCGTTTGGACGAACGTGAAGCCACGCTCGATGAGCGAATAGACGGCAGGTTTGACGAACGAACGCGAGAAATTGATCTGCGGTTGGACGAACGATTTGCGACATCGGAAACGCGAATTGATGAAAAGTTCATCGCGCAAGATCACAGGTTGGACGAACGAATGGAGCGCCACGAACGAAAAGTTGACGCGATGATTCGCCAGTTTTCCACAGACATCGTCGAGCGCAACGACGTGATGCTGCAATTGTTCGAGCAGCGATTGGACAAACAACGCCGCCAACTAAAAGCCATCCGAGAATCCGGCGCACCCAAAACCGAAACCGCCGCCGCCAGCGAAGACGTTCCCGAATCGGCAGACGACTCACACCCGCAACTGACTTCGTTTCGCAAACTCGCCAACGTCACGTCGCACGTCAAAACCAAAGTCGCTCAAACCGGAGCGGCTCCGCTCTATCACCAGATTCTGGAATGGAAAAAAGTCGCCGCCGAAGGCCTGGATAATTTTTCGCCCGACGAACAGGAAGTCGTGAACTACATCCTCAGCTTCATTGACGATCCGAAAGAGCTTCATTACGTCGGCCAGCATTTGCGACGCTTCGTTTCCACTTTGCAGCGAATTCCTCCGGCGCAAAGCAGCACAGACCGCTTGCTGGAACTCGGCAGCCTGTCGCACATCGCTCCGGCGATCAAAAAGTATTGCGGCTACAACGAAGTTCATTGCGCTGATTTTTGGCAATCCGAACAAAAATCCGTCTTCGAAGCCGTCACGCAAAAAAATGCCGCCAAGCCGGAAACGCACACCTTCGAGCTTCGCAACTTCAACGTCGAACGCGACCCGTTTCCTTACCCGGACAATCATTTTCGCGTCGCCCTGTGCTGCGAATTGATCGAACATCTGCAAAGCGATCCGATGCACATGCTTTGGGAATGCAATCGAGTTCTGGGACAGGACGGATGGTTGTTGCTGACGACTCCGAATATCGCCAGTTGCCGCGCGATTGAAGGTTTGCTGGTCGGCTGCGCGCCTTATTTGCTGGCGCAATACAACGTCCGTGAAACCGTGGATCAACACAACCGCGAATACGCGCCTTACGAAGTCGGCGTCGCTCTGGCAGCGGCAGGCTTTGAAGTCATCGAATTGGAAACCGAAGATGTCTGGACGCGCTCGAACCCAGCGATTCTGGATTTGCTGCGCCAGGTTCACATCGGCACGGAACTTCGCGGCGACAATATCTTCGCGCTGGCCAGAAAGACCGGAGCGCCGGTCGAACGTTATCCGAAGGAGTTGTACATTGATTGAAGGATTCCCAATTTCACCGCAGAGACGCAGAGAACCGCAGAGGTTTCGCAGAGTTTTTCTCTGCGCTACCTCTGCGTTCTTTGCGCCTCTGCGGTGAAAGAGATCGCCAGAGTTTTCGACCATGCCAACCAAAGCAGACCTTATCGAACAAGACGACCTGACTTTAGAGATTGCGGAGCCGCAACAACCACTTCGCTTCAATGTTTCAATAGAGGTCGCAGGCACACGGCTCGACACTTATCTTGCTTCGCAAATCCCAGCCACCAGCCGCTCGCAAGTCCGCCGAGCCATCGAACTCGGCAAAGTGTTGGTCAACAATCAGCCAGTCATCAAGCCCGCTTACGAAGTCAGCGCCGGAGAAGAAATTCAAATCACTTTGCCTGAAACGGCTCCGCTGGAAGCCAAACCCGAAGCGATTCCGCTGAACATCGTTCACGAAGACGACGAAATCATCGTCATCAACAAAGCCGCCGGAATGGTCACGCATCCCGGTTCCGGGGTCAGTTCCGGCACATTGGCCAACGCGCTCGTTCACCATTTGCAGCAACAGGCGTTGCAGTTGCCACGTCGTGGCGGAGCGTCTCGACCCGGCATCGTGCATCGGTTGGATGTGGGAACTTCCGGTTTGATCGTCGTAGCCAAGACTGACCGCGCGCATCTGCATTTGGCTGAGCAATTCCAGTCACGCACGGTTCGCAAGATTTATTCGGCGCTGGTTTACGGCGTAGTGAAAAACGATGAAGGAAAGATTGAAGCTCCGATTGGCCGCGACCCGCGCAACCGCGTCAAAATGGCGATTCGCCCCGAAGGCCGCGACGCGCTGAGTTTGTACCGCGTCGTCGAACGCTTCGACGAATTCACGCTGCTGGACGTGGAAATCAAAACTGGACGCACGCACCAAATCCGAGTCCACTTGGCCCACATCCACCATTCGATTGTCGCCGATACGACTTATCAAACTGGCCGATCCAATTCGATCAAAAGCGCCAAGCTGCGCGCCGCCATCGCCAGACTCGACCGCCCGTTTTTGCACGCGGCTCAACTAAGCTTTCTTCATCCGGCAACCAACGAACGAGTCGAATTTTCCGCTCCACTGCCGGACGACTTACAGACATTCCTGGCTTTGGCCAGAACCTGAAAGGCAAACTTGAATGAACGCTGCCACCGCCAAACTGTTAAACGTCCTCTGCACTACCTTCAGGCTACTCACCTTCCGTCTTTCCAAAGAAGAGTTTTTGCAACTTGATCGCTGGCATCTGGCTTTTGGATTGGTCTGCACCTGGCTGGTCGGCGTTGGCAGGTTCTGGGATCATCCGAGCGCAAAGCTGTTTCAGTATCTTGGGTTGGGTTCGGTGGCTTATGTTTTCGCGCTGTCAGTTTTTCTGTGGGTAATCATCTGGCCGTTGCGACCTGATAACTGGTCGTTTTTCAATTTGCTGACTTTCATTTCTCTCGTTTCGCCACCTGCTATGCTGTACGCAATTCCGGTTGAGCGGTGGTTTCCTGTAGAAATTGCCGCCAGAATTAACCTATGGTTTCTGATGGTCGTCGCCATCTGGCGAGTGGCATTGCTGTGGTTTTATCTGATGAGGTATGGAGGCCTGGGCGTAGAAATCTTTTCAGCAACCTTGCTTCCATTGAGTTTGATCGTATCGGTTCTGACCGTGATGAAGCTAGACGCCAAAGTCCTGCAACTGATGGCGGGAATAAATAGCGACGCTCCCGCTCCGTCAGCCGAAGATGAGGTCAACACACTGCTTCGAATACTGACTGGAATGTCGCAGTGTTTATTGATTCCATTGATGCTGCTTTATGGCTGGGCAATCAGCGCCAGAAGTTCGCGCCTTCGGACGAAAGAATCCGCGAAGAAGCCATTGCTACAGGACAATGACGCCTCTTAAACACTCAGGTAAGGTCAAGTCAATTCTTCAACCTATCGCCGAGCAAATACACCGCAGTTTTCGGATGATAAATCTTCCAGTCGAACCAGTAATCTTTCAGCACAGGAATCGGTTTTAGCTGTTTGTCAGCAAGCTGTCCGCTGACACAGTGCCCTGTGAAATCCCACAGGCTGCCGGTTTCAGCGTCAACCAGTTTGCGGGCGTTGTTTTCGGTGAGAACGAAAAACTCCAGCGTGCGGCCATCGAGTTTTCGTTCAAAGGCGCGAACCGATTTTTGATCTTCACCCAGCAGCACAAACATCGGTGTTCCGCCCAGTTCATCCAGAATCAATTGCTGGCTCAGCAGAGAATTGAACGGAAAAGCTATTTCCGCTCCGTTCAGTTGAACGCCGACAATCAATTCGCGCGGCTTCAATTTGTCCGCCGGATCAATCGGTGTGACGACCTGGAAATTTTCGTACTGCGTTTCCCAATCGGCGGCTTCGTATTTCGACGAAACCTTGTCATCCGGTTTCAGCACGCGGCTGGCCGGATGTTCCTGTTTCCAGGTGGCAAAGGTCAGTTCGTCGCAAAAGACCGCATTCAGCCGCTTGCCCTTTAACGGCCCCTGAATCGCTTCGCCTGTTACCTGTTGCCACCACGAACCGGTTTCTTCATCGCGCATGATGAAGTTCTGGTTGTTGATGCCCGCCAGATGAAATTTCAAAGGCCGATTGTCTACCGTCGCTTCCCACACCAGACCGGTGTGACAGAGCGTTCAATACGTTGCCACAATCGGCACACCTCCGACGGTATCGTGAACTACGTGGTGATAAGCCATCTGCCGAACCGGATAAGCGACCGCTTCGCCGTTGATCGTGACGGCCAAGACCATGTCCTTGTCGCCAACTTTGGCTTCGCTCACCTTTGCAAAAGCGGTTTGCTTCAGCGGATTGAACATCCACTCAAAATGGTTTTGCCGGGCAAACCACACAGCCGCCAGCACCGGAATGATCGAAATAACCAGCAGGCTTCGCCGCCACCACGACCGTTTGCCGATCCACAGCCAGGCCATCACCCCCAGCGAAGCAATCAACGTCAGCACAGTGACAATCGGCGACCAGCTTTTCAGCAGGTAAGAGATTTCAACTGCGCGCGGTGTTTGCGGCTTGAACGGCAAGATCAGCGCCGCCGGAATCATGACCACGGTCAGCGAAGCTGCGACTACAAGCAGCAAAATCAGCCAAGCTAGTTTGCGATTCAAAATAGAAAAAGTTGAGCTTCTTTCCATCGGTGTGTTGCCTATTTTTTGAGATGACGTTCGAGCGTCGAGATGAATCTTCGGAAATGCGGCAGATGTTTTTTGAGCGTTTCAGGGTTCAGATGTTCCAACGCTTTGAAAGATCGTTTGCCTTTCGCGTAGCTCCTATCTTTTCCGCAATCACGTGTTGCCCAGACAAGCTTGTCCTGAACTTCGTCTCTGGTTCTGGCTTCCAGGTTCTGTTCGGGCAAAAGCGCGCTAGTTTTAAGGTGTTGACTGAAGAAAACGCTCAATGCCTGTTGGTCAGCCATGATCCAGGTTTCCATGCAGGTGGTCATCAATTGAGCTTGATCGTTGGCGACGCCTGCCGGTCGTTCCCATTTGTCGCGCGCCTTCAGATGGTTCCAGGCTTCGGTGGAGTCAGGGTTTTCGTCGGTGACTTTGACTGGGTCTTCGCTGTCAACCAGCAACAAAGGCAATTCACCATCGGCAACTGAAGCCGCAGTCTTGAATCTTTTGAAGGTCTGTTCGCGGCTGCCGCAAGCGACAATCGCCGGATTTCGAGCAACTTTGGTCTTTTCAATCAGCTTGCGAAACCCTTCGCGGCAGCGAGTTTGCAACTCTTTGCTGTTGCCGCCGCCTTCGACGTAAATCGTCACCTTCACCATCTGGTTCCTCCCAGCTCACCTCGTGTCCAGAGTTCGCCCAGCCGGTAATCTTCCAACCAGACGGCAAGCTTTTGACTGTCCAACCGCCGCATTTCTGTTTGGCCTTCGTGCTTTTCGCAGATCAAAATTGATTCAGGCCGCTCAGTCATTGCATCAACCAGAATGTCGGAATGCGTGGTGACGATCAATTGTGTTCGCTCAGAAGCAGCGATCAGCAAGTCGGCAATCTTGGGCAGAATATCCGGGTGAAGCCCAAGTTCTGGTTCTTCAATACAAATCAGCGGGGGAGGCGTCGGGTCGCACAAAATCGCCAGCAGGCACAGGTAACGCAATGTGCCATCGGACAATCGAGTCGCCGGAATCGTAAAGTCGCCTTCTGTAAAAAAGACCTGCACCGTTCCGCCTTCGACGCTGACATCAAAATCGCTCAGGCCTTCGTAAAGGTCGGCCAGCGCAGCCAGGATTGCTTTCTTTGCTTTGGGATCACGGCGCAATCGGTTCAGGAATAATCCGAGATTGGAGAAATCTTCCTCCAATCGGTCGTTCCGAGCGTCGGCTTTTTGAGGCGCGCGGAAAACCGAATTGCGGCCAAACGTCCATTCACGGTAAACGCGAATCCTTTCATAAACACTGGCCACGTATGAAATTTCTGGATAATTTTCCGGGTCACGACGCTGGGCAAGAATAGATTTGTCCGCTTCGAGGCTTCCACGGCTCAATGCTTTTTGCTGCCCACCTTGTTTTACAACCGAGTCTCCATTTTCTAAACGATAGAAAGAAGGCCGGGCGTTGTTAGCAGGAGAGAGTTCTATTTCCTCGATCAATTCACGTGTCAGGTTGAATGTCTGATTTTCAGCGCGGAAAGTTATTGCGTGACGCATGGGGCTGGTCTTAGCCGACTTTGCAAATACCGCGTCAATCGTTGCTTCTCCTTTCGGGTTGCCTTTCCAAATCCATTCCAATACTCCGCCGCCTTCCCGGCTAATTACGCTTCTTAAAGAATCCAGCGGCACAAACCTTAACAACCCTATCGCGTCAATCAGGTTGGATTTTCCCGAACCGTTCGGGCCAATCAATACATTCAGGCTGCCCAGCGAAATCGGAGACGATTCCAGCCCATAAGACAAAATATTGCGGAGCGTGATTTCACGCAGCAAAGCGCTGTCTTGATTGAGTTGCTGTGTCATAGCTTTTCTCCAACAGATGTAAATCGAATTTACTGTGTTGAAACTATAACACGCGGTTTGCGCGGCAGAGCGGTGACTTGTTTGTTGCGTGATTTGTTGGCGGCAACAGTTCCGGCAGGTTTTGCCGGAGCCGGTTTGCCCAGCGGAACTGAAACGTGTTCGTGAATCTGTTGGCGTTCGTTGTTGTCTTCGGGATGAAGCTGGCGATACGGGCCGGTGATCGCTTGGGCAGATTCGTCGGCTTTGAAGCGCAGGTACAGCTTGCGTTCGCGGTCGGCCTGTTCGGTGTTGCCCAGCCCCTGGTAACAAAGCATCAGGTTGTAATGCGCCTGCAAATCTTCGGGATCAACCAGCAAAACGCGCTGCAAAGTGTTGACGGCTTCCTGATATTTTCGTTGCAGGAACTGGACTCGCCCCATTGTGTTCAGCACAACGCGGTCGCGCGGGTATTGCGCCGAAGCGGTTTGCAGATGCTGCAAGGCTTCGTCGTATTTGCCGTCGGCTTTCAACGTCAAAGCGTAAAAGTAATGCGACTTGGCCAAGCTGGGATTCACCTGCAAAGCCTTGGTCAGCATTTCTGCGGCGGCGGCCATGTTGCCTTCCTGAATGCGAGCGCGCGCGACGTTCACCCAGCCGTCGGCGTATTCCGGTTCCATCTGAGTGACTTTCAGGAACGCAGCTTCGGCGCCTTTGATGTCGCCCTGCAACAGCAAACCTATGCCGTAATCGTTCCAGCGTTCGCGGACTTCTTTGTTCATGACCGACTTCATTTCGGGCAACTTGTCGGCTTTGTTCAGCACGCGCATCGTCACTGTGTCTTCGGACATTGTGGTGATCGGCAAGTCTGGAATTTCTTTGATCTGCCCAGACACGCCCGAAGTGTCGCCGGTGAAAACCCAATTGCCGTCGTCGTGATTTTTGGTGACAGAGTAATCTTTCTGGTTTGGATCGCGGACGCCTGCAAACGCCCATTGTGTGTTCCACCACGCGAACTTGCGGTAATTGACTTTGGCTTTGATAGTGATCTGGTCGCCGCAATCGGGCGGAATAACCAGCCGGTAATGAATCGTGTCCGCCGCTCCCGGAGGAATCAGCCGGACATAAGCCACGCTGCGCGCAGCCCAGGCGTTTCGCTTGTTGATCGGGTTGCCGCGTTCGTCCAGCATCAAACTGCGATAACGATGCGCGCCGGCTTCGATGGGGCCTTTGCGACCGCTGGCGTCGTCTTCGGTGTTGCCGCTCCAGAAAATCGTCTTGCCGTTGTTGTCTGTGGCTTGAAGCTCGACCCACACGTCGAAACCGTCAACGGTTCCGCCTGGGAAAAAGTGGCCGACTTTGCGAGTGCGAACGACGACTTCCAAACGCATTTCGTCGCCGCGACGGACAGCCAGATTTTCCACCTTGTTCAGCGGAGCGATGACTTCGGTCGGTTCAGAGATGAAGACCTTCGACGCGCCAAAATCCATGCCTTCTTCGCCGATGGCAAAAGTCGAAGCCAGTCGCGGAGCTTCTTCGCCCGGACGATTCTTCGCTTCTTTCACTTCGCGGGCCTTTCCGGGAGACATGCCGAAAATATCCACCGTGACTTGTTTGTCTTTCAAAAAGTCCTGAACGACTTTCAACTGGGTTTCGTCCTTGTTGACGAAGGGCAGCGCGGTGTTTGCGCCTGGGAAGCGGTGCGATTTGACCATTCCGTTTTTGGCTGCCGGGTCGTTGGATTTAACCAAAGGCATGTGGCAATCGGCGCACTTTTGCGATTTGGCCGGATAGTAAAAAGCGCGCGCGCCTTGCCCTGAAACTCCCGAAGCCTGCCAGTTGTCGTAATCGTTGAAGCCGCGAAACCATCGGTAATTGTTGACCGGGACGTCCAGGTGAACCTTGTGGCACGAAGCGCAATACTCCGGCGTGTTTTCGCGCATAAAGGGTTTGATGAAAGTCTTGCCATGCATTTCCGGCTTGGCGTAAGTCAGCACGTCGTGGCTCCATTCCAGAAACTTGTTTTTGCTGGTGGCCATGTCGTGCAGAGCCGGGTATTCGATCTCGAAATCTCCGTTGCCCATTGAACTGCGGACGTTTGTGATTGAATGGCAGGAAGTGCAGCTCAAACCGTTTTGAGCTTCGGGCGTGTTGATTTGCTCTTTGATCGGAGTGTCGAAACGACCGTTGAAAAGCACCGCGTGATCGTGACAACCGGCGCACCATTTCGATGGCTGAGTTCCGACGGTGTCCTGCATGTATTCGATGGATTTGCGATACCACTGGTTATTGAACGAAGCGAAGTGATGCGCCGAAGAATTCCATTCGTCGTAAATTTCCTTGTGGCAACGAGCGCAGCTTTCCGAAGTCATAAAAAAGTTCGACGGAATTTTGCCGCCCGTGTTGGTTGTCGCCGAAGAAGGAAAGAACGGCCCGTTTGGTCCCTGACCTTCGCCGTCCATTGAAAGCGGAGCATTGGTTGGATTGACGAAATGGTCGTTGGCTCGCGTGTATTTTTGGACTTGCCACATCGCCAACGGAAACAGCAGGGCCAAAGCCAAGACAAAGCCGAATGCTCGCGCGAATGTTCGTTGAGTCCGCGCGCGAATCACCGCCAACGCGAAAATCAAAACTCCGACGACGCCAGCGATAACGTGCGAAGTCGCCGCCCACTTCACCGGTTTGCCGAACCCGAAATAAGGCCGCGTGGCTCCGAAAATCAGGATGAAGGTTCCAAGTCCCGCGCTGGCCAGCAACAGCAGCGAACCGACTTTGCCGCCGCTGGACATCTCGCGCCAGTTTTGCGCCAGATACTTGCGAAACAGCAGCGTCAGCAACAAGCCCAGCCCGAAATGCAGCCCCAGATTCAAAATGTAAAACACGTTTGGATAATCAAACGCCGCCAGATAAGAACTGTTGGCCAGCAAGACCAAAAAGCCTATGGCCAAAAATTTAAGCAAACGTGAACCCGAAGTTTGAGTGAACAGCATACACGTTTCTCCTGACTTTATATGACCTGAATTGTTGTGGTGAAAAGGTCGTTTCCGTTGGATCGGCAAATTACCTTAGCCAGCCAATCTCCGCAACCGAGTTGGTGACGTGGCGCGCTGTACAATCGTTGGGGCTGCGGTGTAAAACCCAAAACCTGTAACGCCGACTGAAATCCAATGAAGTAGCGAACTGGTTCCTGTGCTGAACAACAAGGCGACATTGTCAGCGAATTCCCTGAAACCTGTTCTCTGCAACCTGTCCCCTGATAATCATAAAACCGAACTGGTTTTGGGTAATCAGGTTTCAGGTGTAGGGAATCAGGGATCAGGTTTTTGTCGGATGAATGTCGCAACCTAACCTCATTGGTTTGAAGGCGGAGCTACGAACCATCTTTCGAGGAGTTTTGTTTCAATGCCAACTATCATCGTGACCGGAGGCGCGGGTTTCATCGGCGCGAATTTTGTCCGGTACGCGCTTGCGAAAACCGACGCTCGGCTGGTCATCGTGGATAAACTGACTTACGCCGGAAATCTGGCCAGTCTTGACGGCGCGCTGAAAGACAGCCGCGTTCAATTCGTCCAGGCCGACATCGCCGACAGAGATGCGATGGCAACGGTGTTCAGCGAATGCAAGCCAACGGCTGTGGTCAACTTCGCGGCTGAATCCCACGTAGACCGTTCGATTGACGATCCTTCGCCATTTATCGAAACGAACATCGCCGGGACGTTTGTTTTGCTGGAAGCGGCGCGCAAACACACGGCGAAACTCAGCGACGAAGCTCGGCGAGCGTTTCGCTTCCTGCACGTTTCCACCGACGAAGTTTATGGTTCGCTTGGCGCAACTGGATTGTTTGCTGAAACTACGCCTTACGCGCCGAACTCGCCTTACGCGGCGTCGAAAGCTTCGGCGGATCATCTGGTGCGCGCCTGGCACGAGACATTCGGCTTGGCGACGGTCATCACGAACTGCTCGAACAATTACGGCCCGCTGCAATTTCCCGAAAAGCTAATTCCGTTGATGCTGCTGAATGCTATGGACGGCAAGCCTCTGCCGATTTACGGCGACGGCGGAAACATCCGCGACTGGCTTTATGTCGAAGATCATTGCTCTGGAATCCTGCTGGCTCTCGAAAACGGTCAGCCCGGCGGCAAATACAACATCGGCGGCGGCAACGAGCGAACCAATTTGCAGATCGTTGACCGCATCTGCGACGAAGTCGAACGAATCTTGCCTGCGGCTGAAAACCCCGCGCTGAACGGCAAGTCGAGTTATCAGGAATTGAAAAAGTTCGTCGCTGACCGACCCGGCCACGACAAACGCTACGCGATTGACGCGGCGAAGATTCGCGCGGAACTGGGTTGGCAACCGGCTTACGATTTTGAAGCGGGACTGGCGAAAACCATTCGCTGGTACTTTGAAAACCGGCAGTGGTGCGAAACGGTCTTGGCTGGAAAGTATGAGCGCGAACGTTTGGGAATTGCGGCAAGCTGAGATGATTGTGGTGGTGATGCGATGAAAACATTTACCGGCTTTGAAGACTGGCATAAATCGAAGTTGAAGGAGGTTTGTGGCGAATCGCTTCCTGACCCGAATGGCGTGAACGGGGTTTGCCGCGAATTGGGTTTGTTGCCGTTGATGTTTGATATGAGCGGTTGCTATGCCATACGTGCGAATGGCGAAATCGTCAGCTTTCTTTATGACGATAAACGGGATTTGCGGTTGGAAACCGATCCACGCATTCTGAATATCGCCTTGTTTCAGGGCAGCAAGAAGTATCCAGAGTTAAACGTACTGATTCCGTCTAAACCTGATGACGCCGTCGAATGCCCGCATTGCGATGGAACTGGCAATGAAAAATGGTCGGCAAAGCATGGTTTGGATTTCATTGTTTGCTATTGCGGCGGCTTGGGTTGGCTTCCACCTGAAACCGCAGATTTATCATTAACGGAAGATTCAAAATGAAAGGCATCATCCTCGCCGGAGGTTCCGGCACACGGCTGTATCCCATCACGATGTCGGTCAGCAAACAATTGCTGCCGATTTATGACAAGCCGATGATTTATTACCCGCTTTCGACGCTCATGCTGGCCGGGATTCGAGAAATTCTGGTCATCACCACGCCGCAAGACCAAGCGCAGTTTCAGCGATTGCTCGGCGATGGTTCGCAATACGGTTTGCGGTTGAGTTACGCCGCTCAGCCGAGTCCTGATGGTTTGGCTCAGGCGTTCATCATTGGTCGTGAATTCGTCGGCGCAGACAATGTAGCTCTGGTGTTGGGCGATAACATTTTTTACGGGCACGGATTGTCCGAAGATTTGCGTCGGGCTTCGCAGCGAACGACGGGCGCGACAGTGTTCGCTTATCAAGTCCGCGATCCTGAGCGATACGGCGTGGTCGAATTCGACTCCGAAGGCCGCGCGATCAGCCTGGAAGAAAAACCCAAAGCTCCGCGTTCGCACTGGGCTGTGACCGGGTTGTACTTTTACGACAACCGCGTGCTGGACGTAGCCGCCAATTTGAAACCTTCGGCGCGCGGCGAACTGGAAATCACCGACGTGAACCGCGTCTATTTGGAATGGAACGAACTGCACGTTGAAAAACTGGGGCGAGGCTTTGCGTGGCTGGACACGGGGACGCACGAATCTTTGCAGCAAGCGTCTGGGTTTATTCAGACTTTGCAGGAACGACAAGGTTTGATGGTTTCCTGCCTGGAAGAAATCGCCTATCACGAAGGCTGGATGTCGGCAGAAGACGTTCGCCGCATTGCCGAACCGATGAAGAAAAACGAGTACGGGCAGTACTTGCTGAGAATGCTTGAGCAGAAATGAAAATCACACACACCGAAATTCCCGAAGTCATACTCATCGAACCGCAAGTTTTCCGCGATGAGCGTGGATTCTTTCTGGAAAGTTATCATCGCCAAAAATACCGCGAAGCTGGAATTGACGCCGAATTTGTGCAGGACAACCACTCGCGGTCGCAGCGCGGAACCCTGCGCGGATTGCACGCGCAGATCAATCGGCCTCAAGGCAAATTGATTCGCGTGCTGGCGGGTGAAATCTTTGACGTGGCAGTGGATGTGCGGCGCGGTTCGCCCACGTTTAAGCAATGGGTTGGCGCGTGGTTGTCGGCGGACAACTTCAGGCAGATTTACATTCCGCCGGGTTTTGTCCACGGCTTTTGCGTGACCAGCGATCTGGCTGAAGTCGAATACAAATGCACTGACTTTTACGACCCGACTTCGGAAATCAGCGTGCAATGGAACGACCCGGAGCTTGGGATTACGTGGCCTTTGGACGAAATCGCCGAACCGATCTTGTCGAAGAAAGATTTGGTGGCAAAACCGCTGCAACAGTTGATGGACGTTTTGCCGTGGTTTGGAAACAACGGAACAAACGGAAATAACGGAAAAGACGGAATTGCTTTTGAAGTCTGAATGTTTCCGTTCATTCCGTCTGTTCCGTAATCTTTTTGTTTTACCAGAGAGAGTGAAATGAAAGTTTTGATTACAGGTGCGGGGGGCCAGCTTGGTTCGGCGTTGCAAACGACGCTGGCAAATCAGGAAGTTGTGGCGTTGACTCGCGCGGAACTTGACGTAACCAACCTTGACGACGTTTGCGCTGCGGTTGCCGCTGTTCGGCCAGAGGTGGTCGTCAACTGCGCGGCCTACACAGCCGTTGACGCCGCCGAAAGGGACGAAGCCGAAGCGTTCAAACTCAACGCCGAAGCTGCCCGGAATCTGGCGACGGCCACCGCCGAACGCGACATCGCGTTGGTTCAGGTTTCGACCGATTACGTGTTCGATGGCACGAGCAATCGGCCTTATGTCGAATCCGACGCGACCAACGCTCAATCGGTGTACGGACGCAGCAAACTGGCGGGCGAACAATTTGTTGCTGAAATCAATTCTCGCCATTTCATCGCGCGGACTTCGTGGCTGTATCACCACCAACCGGCCAACGCCAAAAACTTTCCGAAAGCCATGCTGGCGCAATCACACAGAGCCGTTGTCCGAGTCGTCAACGATCAAATTGGTTCGCCGACTTATGCGCCGCATCTGGCGGCGGCGATTGCACGATTGATCGAAACCGATGCTTACGGTGTTTACCACTTGGCGGGCGGCGGCCAAACGACATGGTTTGAACTGACGCGACGGCTGTATCAACTCTTCAAAATTCAAACCGCCGTTGAACCTTGCACGACGGCGGAGTTTCCGCGCCCGGCCAAACGTCCTGCTTATTCGGTGCTGACGACGATCAAGGAGCCAAAAATCCTGTTGCCGGATTGGGAAGCGGGTCTGGTCGAATTTGCCCGCGCGATACGTTAAGCGCGTGCTTGCAGGAACGAAGCCTCTCGGCCAGAATGCCGCCACAACACATCCAACGTTGACAACATTTCAACTTTTCCCAACTTGCTGTTTCCGCAAGTCAATCCCGGAGGTTTTTCAATGAACGCTAGTCGTGGCAGAAGTTTTGTCTACTTCAGCATCTTTGTCGTCATTTTCGGTTTTGCGTTTTTGCCCGCGCGACAGGCGGCAACCATTCAATCGCCTCAATCAAAAGAGAGGTTTCTTCGCTCTGTTAAATCCGACTCTGAGTTGGAACCGGACGCGCATTCGTCTTTGTCAGAAAACTATTTGATTGTTCGTTCGGGTGATGGCGTGGTTTGCCGGGCGATGACCGCCCGCGAAGCCGAACAACTACAAGTCGAAAAAACGCGGACAAATTTGCAGGTGATTTCCGATGTGCGAACGGCAGATGTGCAATCGCAGCAGGGATTGAAAATCATCCTGCGCGGAACTCAGCAACTGGAAAGTTTTCAAACTGCCAAGCAAGCATTTTTGCGCGCCGCCGCCAAGTGGGAATCCATCATTCAATCGCCGATTACTGTCGTGATTGATGTGGATTTCGGGCCGACTCTTTTCGGAATGCCGTTTCCTTCGTCGAACGTCATTGGCGGCACTGATCCGCAGTTTCTGACCGGGCGGAACTTGTACGGCAGCGTGCGAACAGCGTTGATCGGACAGGCAGCCAACTCCCGGCAATCGGAAATTTTCAATGCTTTGCCGACCGTGCTGCCTACGGATTTGGGGACGACCAGCAATGTGTCTGGCCCGTCGGCGGTGTTACGAGCCTTAGGGCAAATCGCACCGGTGGCAAATCCTGACACCGAATCGTCAACGTTGGGGCCGCCGCCATCCACCGGATTCAATTCCAATTTTACGTTCGATTTTGACCCGACTGACGGCATTGACACCGACAAAACGGATTTTGAAGCCGTTGCCATTCACGAACTCGGCCACGCGCTCGGCTTTATTTCCAACGTTGGCGGCAGAGAATCCGCTCCTTCGACGGCGGTCCTGGCTCCGACTGTGTGGGATTTGTTTCGCTTTCGTCCGGGCGGGCTGAGTTTCAGCGCCTTCAATTCCGGCAATCGAGTGCAATTGGCGGGCGGCAACCAGACTTATTTTGTCGGTGACGCCGAATTGCCGCTTTCCACGGCGACTACTGCCGGAACCGGCGGCGACGGTCAGCAAAGCAGTCATTGGAAAGACAACGGGCAAATTGGCACTTACACGGGAGTGATGGATCCGACCGCCGCTTCGGGCGAACGATTGACGATCACGGCCAACGACCTGACGGCGCTGAGTTTTATGGGATACAAGGTCAATCCCAACGCGACCGTCACCGAAGTGTTGTCTGTGGATGACGGGTCGCGCGAAGAAGTGTTGACGCTGACCAATGCCATTGTCGTCAACCGTTACACGCCGACGCGGTATCCGGCGACGTTGCAGAGCGTGCGAGTTCAGATTCCGCCGACATCGGACGGCAGTTCGCCGGTTGGTCAGATGATTCGCATCGTTGCTTTTGTTGATGCGAACCGAACCGGACAGCCGCCAGCGAATCCGACGTTGATCGTTGATCGTATGGTGACGATTCCGAATTTGCCGGGTTCGCGGTTTATCGAAGTGCCGTTGACGATTCCGCTGACCAACGTGACCGAATCCACCGCTCAGCAAAATCCGCCGCCGATCACTTCAGGCGATTTGTATGTCGGAGTTCAGTCAACCAACCCAAGCGTGTTGATCGCCGCTGATCGAACCGGCAAACAGGAAAATCGTTCGTTCGTTTCAACCAACAACTTCGGCAGTTTTGCACCGCTGCAAGTCGGAACCAACCAACCGGTGAATTTCATTTCGCGCGTGGTGTTGGCCGAATCGTTCGGCGCAACTCCTGCGCCAGCGTTGGCTTCGACCAGCCCCAGCGCGACAACGCCGGGTAGTTCGGCGTTCACATTGTTTGTACAAGGCAGCAATTTTCAGCCGAGTTCGGTGGTGCGTTGGAACAACTCCGACCGGCAAACGACATTCGTCAGCGGCACTTTGTTACAAGCGCAAATTACGGCCAGCGACGTGGCCAGCGCAGGAACTGCCAGCGTCAAAGTTTTCACCGCCAACGTCGGCGAATCCGCAGCGGCAAATTTCAAAATCGAAGCCAATCGCCCGGTTCCGTCAATTGCTCGACTGTCGCCAGCTTCGCATGTGGCGGGGCTGACAGCGCCTTTGGAGCTGACTGTGTTTGGTTCGGATTTCACGGCTCAATCGGAGATTCGATACAACGGCAACGCGCGAACGACGGCTTTCGTCAGCAGCACGCAACTGACGACGACCTTGCAGCCAACGGATTTCGCCAGCGCCGCCGACAACAAAATCACAGTCGCCACGCCGGGTCCGGGCGGAGGCACATCCTCCGAACTCAGCTTTCCGGTGGTTAGTTGTGCGTTGTCGCTTTCCACGACCAGCCAGTTGTTTTCTTCGTCAAGCACAGTTGGGCCGACGAACCCGCTCACCGGCGGCATAGTCGTCAACGCCAACAACGACGCTTGTCCGTGGGCGTTGACGGTGGGCGCTCCGTGGGTGACGTTGGTGGCTCCGCAAAACGGACAAGGCAAAGGGAAATTCGTCTTGAGTTATTTGATCGAGCAAAACACCAGCGCGACAGGTCGTTTGACCACGCTTGGCGTCAGCGGGCAGACGCTCAACATTCGCCAGCTTGGCCGCATCGGCAGCGTTTCGGCAGCACGATTCACCACGCCGCTGGCTCCTAACTCCATTGGCGCTTCGTTTGGTGTCGGTTTGGCCAGAAGCACTCAAGTTGCCACGACGCAGCCGTTGCCGACGACACTCAACGGCGTAAATGTTTTGGTGATTGATTCGCGGAACGCTTCACGACTGGCTCCGCTGTTTTTCGTGGCGGACAGCCAGATCAATTTGCTGATTCCATCGGCGACTGCAACCGGCAATGCGATTGTGCGAACGGCGATTGACGGTTCGTTTGTCGCGGACGGCCTGGTCGAAATTACGTCGGTGGCTCCGGCGTTGTTTACGGCGAACGCCAGCGGCAGCGGCTTGGCGGCGGCGGTGTTGTTGCGCGTCAAAGCCGACGGGGCGCAAATCTTTGAAGCAATCAGCCGGTTTGATTCAACCACCAACAGCGTCGTTCCTGTGCCGATAGATTTCGGAGCGGCGACCGACAGGCTGTTCCTTTTGCTGTTCGGCACGGGAATCGGCGGGCGTTCGTCGTTGAATGCTGTGGCCGTTCAGGTTGGCGGCGAAAACGCTCCGGTTTCGTATGCCGGAGCGCAAGGGGATTTTGTCGGCCTGGATCAGATCAACGCCGAACTGCCGCGCAATCTGATTGGCAAAGGCTCCGTGACCGTCAATGTCACTGTGGATAACCGCACGGCGAACCCTGTGACGGTGACGTTCAAATAGGTGTTGCGGTGCGGGGAGCGTCAGCGACCTGAGCCTGGCTCAATAGACGTTTTCAGAAAAACCAGGTCGCTAACACTCCTCGTACCGCAATGAATCGCAGAGAGAACCAAGTTTGAGCAAAGAAACAACGGCATCCGACATTTACTCCGATTACGACCGCTTCGCGTGGTTTTACAACCGGTATTGGGGGCCGGAATTTTCGTTGCCCGCGCTGGCGATTTATAACGTCTTGCTGTTTCCGCATCTTCCGGCGGAATGCCGTGTGTTGGATTTATGCTGCGGAACCGGACAGATTTCCGCAGGGTTGAGCGAGCGCGGATTTCGCGTGACCGGACTTGACGGTTCTGAAGCGATGTTGCGATTCGCACGGCAAAACGCTCCTGCAGCGGAATTCATTCACGGCGATGCTCGTTTGTTTCGACAGCCGCAACGCTTTCAATGCGTCATTTCCGCTTTCGACAGTTTGAATCACATCATGGAGTTGGATGAACTGACGAAAGTTTTTCGCAACGTTTATGACTGCTTGTCCGACGACGGAATTTTCCTGTTCGATCTGAACATCGAAGACGCTTCGGAGTTGTTGGGCAGCACGCTGGATATGATCGAAGACGATCACGTTTGCATCGTGCGCGGCAGTTACAATCAGATGAAAAAGTTGAAGCGATACGAAGTGACCATGTTTCAACTGGAAGATCGTGGCTGGCAACGAGCGGATTTGACCTTGTACCAGCGGTATTACTCAACCGATGAAGTTCTGGGAGCGTTGGCCGACGCCGGATTCCTGCGCGTGAAAACTTACGACGCGCGGCGCGAATTCGATTTCAACCTGAGCGATGGGCGGATGTTTTATCTGGCTAGGAAATAGAAAATGGCAAAACCGAGAGTGAAAATTTGCTGCATCAGCAGCCTTGCCGAAGCCGAACTGGCGATTCGTTACGGGGCTTCGGCTCTGGGATTGGTGTCGGCCATGCCCAGCGGGCCGGGCGTGATTGCGGAAGACCTGATCGCCGAAATTGCCGAGCGCGTCCCGCCTCCGGTTGCGACTTTTTTGCTGACCAGCAAACAGGACGTTGATTCGATCATAGAACAGCAGCGCCGCTTGCGAGCCAACACGATTCAACTGGTTGACCGATTGGAGCAGGGAACTTACGCCGATTTGCGCCGAGCTTTGCCGGGAATTTCGTTGGTTCAGGTGATTCACGTCACTGGCGAAGAATCCGTTGACGAAGCTCTGGCCGTTGCGTTGCACGTAGATGCCATCCTGCTGGATTCGGGCAATCAGAAACTGGCGGTGAAAGAGCTTGGCGGAACTGGACGAACGCACGACTGGCGGCTCAGCCGAAAAATCCGCGAAGTGGCTGGTGTGCCGATTTTTTTGGCTGGCGGCTTGAAGCCGGAAAACGTTGCCGAGGCGATTCAGGCGGTCGAACCGTTCGGGCTGGATTTGTGCAGCGGAGTTCGGACGGATGGAAAACTGGATGAAGCGAAGCTGGTGCGTTTTTTTGAATGCGTGGCTGTCGCGTGAGCGTTAAATCGGTTCGGACGATAAAAAAAGAAACGCCGGCAGGCTTGGCAGCTTACCGGCGTTTCGTGTTTGACGTTCGGTTTTTGGCTTAGAACGTGACTTTGACGGACAGTTGCACCTGGCGCGGATCGCCCACGCCCTGTCGCAGGAAGCCGTCGAAGTTGAACAGCCCCACAGTCGTCAGCGGGTTAATCAGGTTGTCGTTGTTCAGCGTGTTGAACATCTCGATGGTTGGGATGATGGAAAACCGGTCGCCTCCGAAGCGGCGCGACAGGCTCCAATCCAGCGAGAAGTATTCGTTGTCTTTACGCGCGGTATTGCGATTGAGCGCGGCACGAACGCCTGGCGTGATCGGTTGTGCGCTGCGTGCCTGGATGCGTACGCTACTTTCCACCTTGCCGGGCAATTCGCTGTTCATCGAAAAATTGAACTTGTGGCGAATGTCGCGGTCGGACAAGGCGTAATCCAGGAAGAGGCGGTTGATGTCGAACGCGCGGTCGGTGAACGGATCGCGTTCGTTGGAATCGTCGTCGTAATCGTACGAGTAAACGTAATTTCCTTCGAACTGAAACCCTTTGCTGAACCGTTTACGCATTCCCAGCGTCACGCCGCGATACAGCGATTTGCCGACCGAACTGGTGACCATCACTTCGCCAAGCTGCGGCGAAAAGATGCCGCTGCGATTGGCATTCAGGAATCGCGTCAGATGAACGCCTTTCGAGTGGGTGTAATCCAGATAGACCGCCAGATTGCTGGCGACTTCCTGTTCAAAAGCCACGTTGGCGGTGTAAATGCGCGGATTTTCGTAATCGCGGCTGAACACACGAACGCCGGTAAAGAGCGGGAACTGGCCAGCCGGGACTTTGGTTGGAACTGTGACATTCGGCCAGGTCGGGCCGGGAACGCCTGCCGCGATGATGTCCGAATTCAGGAAAATCGTCTGTTGCTGAACGCCGTTGGTTGTGATCGAACCGACTTGCGTCAGCATATTCTGACGAGCGTTGTAAATTCCGGCGCTGGCGCGAAACACGGATTTTCCGTCTTTGGCCAAATCCCACGCCAGACCGACGCGCGGCTGGAACATCTTGTATTGATCCGGCAGCGTGCCGTCCGACGGGAAACGCGAATCTTTCAGGAAAGCTCCATAAGCAGTGGATTGCGGCGAAACAGTCATCGCCGGAAACAACTGAGCCTCCCAGCGCAAACCGTAACTTAACGTCAGGCCTTGAACGGCTTGCCATTTGTCTTGAATGAACAGCGAATACTCTTCGTTGTCAATGTTCGAAGCGCCAGTGGCGTCTGTCGCCGGGCCGTCGAGCGCAGCACCCTGCAAATACAACAGCAACGGGCCGCCGGTTGAAGTCGAACCTGCCGGGCAAGCCGCCGTCGCAGCAACGTAAGCGCCATTCGAGCAGCCTTTGATGTTCGGGCCAAAGCCTGCTCCCAAACTGGCGGGCGAAGCGTAGCGCAGGAATCCGGTCACGCTGTCGAAAATGTAACGACCGTTGAAGAATCCTCGGAAGACTTGCACGTTGTTGCTGTGCGTCCAGTCGCCGCCGAGTTTGACCGTGTGGTTGCCGGAAATGATCGAGAAGCTATCTTTCAACTGCCAGCGTTGGAACAGTTCGTCAATGTTTGGCCCCAGGAAGAACGGATTGCCGAACCGGAAGCTGGTGGCAAAGCCCATCGCCGTGTCGGCGGGGATGTTCGATTGAGCCGCCGAACGCGGACGATCTTCGCGCAGGTATGTGGCGTGAAATTCGTTGACTCGAGTCGAAGAAAACGTCGTGAACAGGTTCAAGTTGAAGGCGTGGATTTTGCCGGGGCCTTCCGTGCCGTTGGCCGAATTGCCGTACGTCGGCACGTCGAAAGTTTCGTTTTCTTTCTTCGACCGGTTGAAGTTGTACGACATCGAAAGTTCGTTGGCCGGGTTCAGGTTGAAATTCAACTTGCCCAAAAATGCCGACGTGTTGATCGGTTTTTTCAGCGCCAGGCCTTCGTCCTGATTGCGAGAGGTTTTGAAGAAGTTGATCAAAGCCAGTCGCTGACAATCGGCGCTGCCGTTGATCAGGGCTTCGTTGGCCTGAATCGTCGGCGTTTGCACCGAGCAAGGCGTGCCGATTGGCGCGCTCAGGTTCGGGCGGGTCAGGTTGCCTAAAATTTGTTCAAACGCGCCGAAGAAAAAAGCTTTTTCTTTGACAATCGGGCCGCCGATGTTGCCGCCAAACTGTTCGCGGTGGAAATCCTGCAACGGTTTGCCGTCCGATGTATTGGAGGTCAAAGCTTCCAGCCGCTGGAAATGAAACACGTCGCCGCGCAATTGGTTGCCGCCTGATTTGGTGATGGCGTTGACGAATCCGCCGCCCGCGCGACCGAATTCGGCGCTGGCTCCCGAGGCGATGACCTGAAATTCCTTGATTGCTCCGATGGGAATATCAATCGCGGCGCGCTGGCCGCCGGCCTGTTCGGCGAAAAATCCGTTGTTGTAATCGCCACCGTCCAGGCTGATGTTGTTGAAAATTCCGCGCTGGCCGTTGAAGTTGATCTCGTCGCCATCAGGGCCTTGCGTGATGCTGACGCCGGGAGTCAGCGTCAACAAATCTTCAAACTTGCGTCCGAGAATCGGTGTTTTGCTGATCGCTTTTTCGTTCAGCGTCGTGCTGGATTCGATTTTGACCGTATCCACTGTCGGAGTCGCCGTGATGGTGACACGTTCCTGAACGGCTGACACTTTCAAACTCAGGTTCAGGTTGATTGTCTGGCCTACGGTCAGGGCTATGTTCTGCTGTTCCAGAGTTGCATAACCCTGTTTTGTAACCGTCAAGGTGTATCTGCCGGGTTGCAATTGCAGAAACACAAAACGTCCGCCGTCATCGGTGGTCAGGTTTTTGGTTGAATTGTTGTCGAGGTTGTTGACTGTAACTGTGGCTCCGGCGATGACCGCCCCGGCTTGATCGTTGACCGTGCCCTGAATTGCGCCGGTCGTGCTCTGTGACTGAGCCAACGCTGTTGAAATCAAGGCGAACGAGAACAGCAAAAGCATCACTGACAGCCTGAAAGTCTGTTTCATAATGTTTTTCTCCTGAAGGGAAATATTGTTGGTTGTTTCGATCCTGTGTTTGTTATGCACACTGCTGCGGCGCGCACGTTTGGTTGAGTCTTGAGTACAGCAAAGCATTATGAATTTGGTGATTCGTTGACGGCTGAGATTCTAAAGACCGACTGCAAATGTGGCAAGAGAGCCAGCAAAGTGATGGCACACGGCGCTGGCTCTCTGTTGATGGATTACTTGCTGACGGATTTCAGCATCTTCTGAAAATCGGCTTGAACGGCAGACATGGTTTTGGTTGGGCCTGTCATTTTGAAAAAGACTTCGCCGCCCGGAGCTTCGACAATTGCGCCCAGCAAACGATAGCCGGTTTTTTTGGTCGAGGGCTGTCCCATCGCCATTCCGCCTCCGGCATAGGTTCCGGTCAGATCAACCGTTGTCACGGTCATTCCATTGATGGTTTCCTTGCTTTGTTTGGCTTTGTTGGCTGACGAACTGCCGTCGGCTTGTTCAAACTGACCGATCCAGCGATCAATGTTGGCCTGAACTCCACCGCCTATGCCGCCATCGAAGACCGCGCATTCAGCGCCTTCGGTATCGCCTTTTGCGGGTGGGGTGATGTAAGTTGCCGCGCGCATTCCACTGGCGCCTTTGTTTTCCCAAGTCGAAGGCGGTGTCCATTTCAAACCGCTGCCTCCGCCGGATTGCATCGGCACGGTCGCCCCGGTCGAAGTTGTAGCCGAGCCGGAACCGTGACCCACGGCAACTCCCGAAGACGATTGCCCAGCAGCAGATTGCGAAGAACCGGATGTTGACGACTCACCCGAAGCGATTGGCTTCGGCGCATCGGCACACGCCGCAAGGAAGAGTAAGCTTGAAAATAAAATTACAGTTGAGCGCCAGTTTGCGCTGGCAAAATTGAACTTCATAAAACTCCTTCTCAGGTACGCCCGCGCCCTCGCAGGCAGGTTTGCAAAATAGTGGGCTTGCCCGCGAGGACGCGGGCGTACCCATCAGGCTTCTTTGGGAGCCGATTTACCTTTGAATAATAACAAGAAGATCAGCAAGATCGCCGCCGCGAAAATTGCCGGTTTGCCCCACAGCGGTTTCCATTCGAGAGCCTTCAATTCAGCTTTTCGCAAGGAAGTTTGCTGGTCTTTGCTGGCCTCTGTACGAATGGTTTGAATGGTCTTGGCCAATTCTTTCTGAACTGTTTCTTTTTCAGTGGCGGAACTGCTTGCCAATCGCGCTTCAATCGCTCGAACAGCTTCGGCTTTCTCCGGCATTACCTGGGCAATCCAAACCGAAGCAGGCGGAGTGTGTTGAGTTTCGATGATTCCGGCGACTTTGGCTCCGATGGCCATTCCCAGTCCGAGCGTGAAAAGAACCAGCAAACCTTGAGCCTGAGCACGAATCTCTTTTGGCGCGACTTGATCGGTGTAAATCTGTCCGGTGACGAAAAAGAAGTCGTAACAAATGCCGTGCAGCACAATGCCGCCGATAATCATCCAGCGAATTTCGTCCGGCGCTCCAAACGAAAACAGCGCATAACGAATCACCCACGCCAGCATCCCAACTGCCAACATCCATTTGACGCCCAGCTTACGGAAGAAAAGCGGCATCACCAGCATGAAGAAAATTTCCGACATCTGGCCGTAAGACATCGTTTGGCCAATCGGCAAGCCGGTCATTTCCACGACGCGGCTGGTGATTTGGTAATAAAACGCCAGCGGGATGCAGATCAAAAACGACGAAAGCATAAAGATGAGATACGACCGGTCTTTCAGCAGAGCCAGTGCATCCAGTCCCAGAATCTGTCGCGCAGAAACTTCACCGGTTTTGACTGGCGGAGTGTGCGGTAACGTGAAGCAATACAGCCCCAGCAATAACGCCGCGCCCGCCGTCAGATAGAACATTGAAACTGTGGTTTCCCATTTCAGTGCGGTCAGCGCCAGTCCGGCGGCGATCCAGCCAATCGTCCCCAGCACGCGAATGCTGGGAAAATCTTTTTCGGCGTCGGAGATGTTTTTCATCGCCAAGGTGTTCGACAGCGCCAGCGTCGGAAAGTAGGTCAACTGATAAGCAAAAAGCACCCAGTTGATAGTGCCAGGAGATTGACCGCCAGTCATCATCGTCGTGGCAAAAAACATGATGGCTGCGCCCAGCAAGTGCATCACGCCCAGAACTCGCTGTGCGGGGAAGAATCGGTCGGCCACCATTCCCACAAAAAACGGCGAGATCATTCCCGCAATCGGTCCGACGGCGAACGTCCAGCTAAAATCATCGGCGTTGAAGCCGATCGTTCCCAGATAATTCGGCGCGGTGACATACCACGCGCCCCAGACGAAAAACTGCAAGAACATCATCGCCGACAATTGCAGGCGGATTTTCGCATTCATAAGGTTGTATCTCTCGCTTTGTGTTGGGTTTTGAAATCGTTGGTGACGCTTTCAATGAAAGCGCGGCGGATTCTACCTGACTCGTTTGGCGAAGGCGAGCCATCAACCCAGCCGAAAGAAAGTTTGTTTTACCTGCTTGCCATACCAGACCGGATTGAGTAAAAACCGGTTGCAACACTTTCCGGACACACGATTCAAACCTTCATTGAAATTTATGTCAGAACAAACCCTATTCATTGGAATTGATCTGGGCGGAACCAACATCAAGGCCGCTCTGGTCAACACGGACACAGGCGAAATTTCCGCGACGCGGTCGAAACCGACTCACGCGCGCGAAGGCCACGACGCAGTGATCGCTCAAATGGCAGTGCTGGTCGAAGAAATTATCCTGGCCAGTGGCAAAGCCAAAACCGATTTCGGTGGCGTAGGCATTGGCATTCCCGGCGCGCTTGATCTGGAAAAAGGCGCGACGATTTTTTTGCCGAACCTGCCTGGCAATTGGCGCAACGTTCCGGTGCGCGATCAATTGGCGAAATTGACCGGATTGCATGTGGCGATTTTGAACGACGCGCGTTCGATGACTTTGGGCGAATGGAAATTCGGTGCGGGGCGCGGGTTCGACACGGCTTGTTACACGCTTGGCACTGGCATCGGCGGCGGATTGGTATTGGGCGGCAAACTGTATCTGGGCATCAACGGTTCGGCGGGCGAACTGGGCCACGTCAGCGTAGACCTTAACGGCCCGAAATGCGGTTGCGGCAGTCGCGGTTGCATCGAAGCTTATGCTTCAGGCCCGGCCATCGCCGCGATGGGCATGAAAGATGTTGTGCAAGGTCGCAATACGATCATGGCTGAAATGTGCGACGGCGATCTGAACAAGATCACGCCCGAACTCGTTTGCGAAGCCGCTCGGCGAGGCGATGAAGCCGCGCGCGAAATTTACGAATTCGCCGGAACGATCATCGGCGCAGGCATCGCCAACGTGATTACGGCTGTGACTCCGCGACGAATAGTCATCGGCGGAGGCGTCGCCGCCGCCGGAGAATTGATCCTCGATCCGATTCGCCGCTCGATGCGTTCGCGCGTCTTTCTTGTGGATTCGCTGCAAGTCGAAGTAGTAGCCGCTCAATTGGGCAACAATGCCGGATTGATCGGCGCAGCAGTCTGGGCGCGGCAACAACTGTAAAACTACCCTTTTCTCCCACGAAAACACGAAGAGTTTTTAGACAGGATTTACAGGATTGAACAGGATGAAACCTGGGGATGAGTTGCAATAACGACTTAAAACCAATCCTGAAGAATCCTGTAAATCCTGTCTAAATTTCTTTCTTCCTTCGCGCTTGCTTCGTGGGCGGAAATGTTCAGGAGCAAAAATGACTCTGGATATTGACGCGCTGACGGCGGAGCAGTTCGCCAAAACGATTGACCATTCTTTGCTGCAACCGCAATTGACTGAAGTGGACGTTGTCGCCGGTTGCGAATTGGCGGCGCAGTATCACGCGGCGTCGGTGTGCGTGAAGCCGTATCACGTGCGATTGGCCGCAACGCTGCTGGCTGATTCCGATGTACTGGTCAGCACCGTCGTCGGATTTCCGCACGGCAGTTCGGCCATCGAAACCAAACTCGCCGAAGCCAGACAGGCTCTGGAAGACGGCGCGGTCGAATTGGATATGGTCATCAATTACGGCCAGTTGCGTTCGGGCGAAACGGATTACGTCGCCCGCGAAGTCAAAGCCATCTGCGATCTGGCGCACGCCCACAACGCCAAAGTCAAAGTCATTTTTGAAAACGCCTACCTCAGCGACGAACAGAAAATCGCCGCCTGCAAACTCTGCGACGAAGCCGGAGCCGATTGGGTCAAAACTTCGACGGGCTTTGCGCCGACCGGAGCGACGGTTGCCGACATTCGATTGATGCGCGCCAACGTCAGCGACCGCGTTCAGGTCAAAGCCGCTCACGGCGTGCGAACTTTGGTCGCTGCGCTGGAAATGATCGAAGCGGGCGTGACGCGCATCGGCGCGACGGCGACGGCGACGATGTGCGAAGACTTCGTCAAATGGCGAGCGGGCGAATTGAAGATCGAACGCGCCGAACCTGCGGGTGGTTACTGACCTGAATAAAAATTGAGATAACGGAACAAACGGAATGAACGGAACAGACGGAAGTTCTGCTTTTTCCGTCCCTTCCGTTATTTCTGTTTGTTCCGTTATCTCCAAAACAGTTTTTGAGCGAAGAGCGTTGAATGGAAAAGAAAGAAATCAAAGTCGGAGTCGTCGGAACAGGTTTCATCGGTCCGGCTCACATTGAAGCCTTGCGCCGATTGGGAATCGAAGTCGCTGGTTTGGTCGGCAGCAGCCCGGAACGCGCCGCCGCCAAAGCCGAAGAGTTGCGAATCGGCAAAGCCTACGATTCGTTTGAAGCTTTGATCGCTGACGAGCAAATCCACGTCGTTCACATCACATCGCCGAATCATCTGCACTACCCACAAGCCAAAGCTGCGCTTGAAGCCGGAAAACACGTTGTCTGTGAAAAGCCGTTGGCGATGAATCCGCAGGAATCTGCCGAACTGGTGGCGTTGGCCAAAGAGCGAAACTTGGTCAACGCCGTCAATTTCAACATTCGGTTTTACCCCATAGTTCAGCACGCGCGGGCGATGGCGCAGAGCGGCGAAATCGGCGATGTGTTCATCGCGCAAGGTTCGTATTTGCAGGATTGGTTGTTGTTGCCGACTGATTGGAATTGGCGACTGGAACCGGGACTTGGCGGCAAGATGCGCGCTGTCGCTGACATCGGTTCGCACTGGCTGGACTTGATTACGTTCATCACCGAATTGCGCGTCAAAGCCGTCAACGCAGACTTCGCCACGTTTCTGCCTGTTCGCCAAAAGCCGACCAAGCCAATTGATACTTTTTCCGGCAAGTTGCTGACTTCGGACGATTATGTCGAACAGGAAATCACGACCGAAGATTACGCGACGATTTTGCTGCGGTTCGACACGATGGAACGCCGGACGAATCCGCGCGGAATCGTCACGGTTTCTCAGGTGAGCGCCGGTCGCAAAAATCGTCTGAGCTTTGAAATTGACGGTTCGCGTTCGTCGCTGAGTTGGGATAGCGAACGGCCAAATGAATTGCTAATCGGTCATCGGGAACGTCCGAATGAATTGCTGCTGAAAGACCCGGCGCTGCTGGCGGCAGAAGCTCGGCAGTTCGCGTCGTATCCCGGTGGTCACGACGAAGGTTTCCCAGATACGTTCAAACAGCTTTACCACGCGATTTATCGTTACCTGCAAGCCGGTGATTTCGTCACCAAACCTGACTTTCCAACGTTTGAAGATGGTCATTACGAACTGGTGCTGGGCGAAGCGATTTTTATCAGCGCCCGCACCGGCGAATGGGTCAACGTCGGTTTTCAGGAATGATCCATCTGTTCACCCAAAAAGAGAGGAGCTTATGAAACTTCGATTTCAATTGTTTGCCATCGGTTTTTTGTTGGTGGCAGCCGCGCAAGTTTTCGGACAAAAACTTCCCGATCCGATCTTGCTCTGGCCGAACGGAGCGCCCGGCGCAACGGGCAATTCCAACGAAGACAAACCGGCGATCATTCCTGTGCTGCCGGACGCTGCGAAAAACACCGGGGCGGCAATTGTGGTTCTGCCCGGCGGCGGATTCACTTTGCGCGCCGTGGATCACGAAGGCGTGCTGGTCGCGCAATGGTTGAAAGAACGCGGCATCGCGGCCTTCATCGTGCGCTATCGTCTTCGCCCTTTGTACGAGCGCAAGGATTGGCTGGCGGATGCTCAACGCGCAATGCAATTTGTCCGCGCCAATGCGGATCAATACCGAGTCTCGGCCAACCGCATCGGCATCATTGGATTTTCTGCCGGAGCGCAACTTGCCGCCGACGCTTCGTTTAACCCGCTGGCGGCGAATGCCGCGTCAACTGATCCGCTCGAAAAAGTTTCCAGCCGACCGGATTTCCTGATTCTGTCTTACGGTTCAATGCAGATGCCGAATTCCGTGGCGGGCGCAAATGTTCCGCCGACGTTTATGTATTGCACCGCCGAAGACGCCGGGCAGATGCGCGGCATGGTGGATTTGTATTCCAGTTTGCTGAAAGCCAAAGTCCCCGCCGAAGCGCACTTTTTCGTCAATGGCGTTCACGGCGTAGGCTTTGCGTTGGGCGACCCGGTGTTGGGCGAATGGCCGCACCTGATGCACAAATGGTTGACGGCGGGCGGATTTTTGACGGCCAAACCGCGCGCTTCGCTGGCGGGCGTCGTCAAACTGGATGGCGCTCCGCTGATTCGCGGCATGGTGATTTTGACTCCGGTGGATCAACCGACGGCTCCGCCGGTGACGATGTACATCACCAACGCGCACACCAAAGAACTAGGATCATTTGAAGTCAGCCCGGAACAGGGGCCTGTGGCCGGAAAATATCGTGTCGAAGTTCGGCAGGACGCTGCGCGCTGGCTGAGCAATTCGCGCGATCCGATGATGATTCAGATGATGGAAAAGCTGCGGAATCGTTCGCTGACCGACGAAGATCGAAAAGCGTGGGGCGAATACGTTCGCAAACGCGATTTGTCGCCCAGCATCGAAAACCAGCGTGTGTTCAGCCGTCAACGCCCGAAAGACAAAAGCGATTACATCGTCGAAATCAAACCGGGCGCCAACACGCTCACGCTGGAGGTTTTCAGCAAATAAATCAAAACAAGAAACTTCAAAACAGGATTACCAGGATTTTTTTCAGGATGAGCAAGATTGCATCTGGTCGGAGTGGTTATCGCTTGGATGTTCTTGTAAATCCTGACCGAAAATCTTGGTAATCCTGTCGAGAAAAAACGTCTCAATCTTGATTTGGCGATTTGAAAGGTGTCCCTCTACCAACCTCCCAACTCCTATTCCTTCGGTTCGCCCAGCAGATACGCTTCCATTCCGCCGGGATGTCGGTCGGGGCGAATGAAAAACCTGCCGTAACACAACATTCGCAAAATCGAATCCGGTCGCAAATACCAGCTTGCCCAACTGAGCGGCGTGTCACCGTTCATATCCGTGAGTTCGCGGTCGGCTCCGGCGTCCAGCAACAGTTGAATCATGGTTGCGGTGCCGAACGCGGCAGCGCGATGCAACGGCGTTTCGCCTTTGGTGCGGCAATCGCGCATGAAGCAACCGGTTTCTACCGCGGGATTGGTTTTGGCATTGGGATTGGCTCCGGCTGCCAGCAAGACTTTGACGACCGGTTCGTGAGCTTGGCTTTGGGCTTTGCAGATCGCTGCGTGCAGCGGAGTTTCTCCGGTGTCGGCAAGCGGGAAATTCACATCCGCGCCTTGCTCGATCAAAAACTGGCACAGCCGCCAATGCCCGTGAAACGCCGCTCCGTTTAAGTCAAAATTCTCTCCGAGCGAAGTCAGCGATTCCCCTTGGCTGAGCAGGAACCGAATCGCGCTGACATCTCCGAAATACGCGCAATGCTGAATCAGCGAGACTCCGTCGGCGTCGGTGGCAGTCGCCGCGTTGCCTACTGTCAGGTAATCGAAGACCAAATCCGTGCGTCCATTTGTAATTCGATCAAGCATAATTGCCTCACTTGAAATATCGCGATCAAGATGTCGAACAAAGCGGATTATTTTTTCGCACTGTCAGCAAGCTTGGCGAGCAGGCTAATGAATGCGACAAATACCAACGCTTTTTCAGATTCGTCCTTTATTATTTTATGTGCGCGAGGATTGCGAAGCCCCGCAACGGCTCCCGAAAACATCATCATAAAACCTTTTTGCTCATCTAAGTCACTTTGGTCAGCTAGGCTATTGAATTTCAAAATAGGATTTTTAGGACTGAACACAAACTCCATTAATTGAGTACCATCTTTGTCATCTACTCCACTATTCAATTTCACAAGAGCGTTTAAGGCTTTGACGGCATCCTCAATGGCGTTCGCGTAGTGGCCGTCTCGGAATAATTTACCTGCAGCACGTTCAATTGCCGGATGGAGTTCAAGCCCCTCGTAAGCTTTTAAGGTTTTTCCGGCTAGTGTCTGCCCCGCATCTTCTAGATCTTCCAGGAAGCCTGTTTTGATAGCTTCAAGTTGCGCTTTCGATGTCGCCACACCTTGGCGCAATCCTTCTCGAACTTCTCCTATAGCTGTGGGAAAAGCATAATTCACAGGTGCTGTGTCGAGACGTGTGACACTTGAACAGTACCTTTGATACTCCACTGTGTCAGCGCCGAAAATGGAAGTGAGAAGTGTATCTAGCTTTGTCTCAAGAGCTTCGATTTGTGGGTCGCTTCTCTCATTAACCGTATTGACATCAAATTCGTCGAGGTCTTTGATTCTTCGATCTAATTTAGGGAGCGCTTCCTGCATTTGTGCGAACGAGAGATTTGCCTCTCGTCGCTGAGGTGGTTTTGTAGTCCTGGGCATAAGTAATGATCCTGAATCCATCTTAAGCATCTGGCATTAGATGCTTGTTTCTACAATTACAAACTAAGCATCAACTATTTGAAGCTTTTCAGTTTGTAGAATTGAAAGCTTAGGTTTTTCGCGCAAAGTAGGCTGCGCGCCATGGCGGAGTATAGTTCCGCCTATTCACAGGTGACAATGAGTTTGTCGTGGCTTTTCCAACTTTGACAGCGTTGCGGGCGATGGCCTAGACTGCGCCGGTCATTGCGACAGGTCATCAACAAGCCAATGACAGTTTGAAATTTGACGTGGCGATTTCAGCGACTTGCTCCACGGAAAAAACTGCTAAAGAGCGTTCACGAGTTCCCAAGTTTTCAGCGGAAACCCTGGCGTTGTTTTAGCGCCGGGGTTTTTCTGTTTGGAAAATCAAAAGGCAAATATCAAAAGTCAAAAATTGAGATGAATGCCGCACTTTTGCTTTTTGCCTTTTGCCTTTTGATTTTTGATTTCAAGCCGCTGCTTCGCCTGAAACCAACTCAACCCAAGGAGAAGACTAATGGCTGACGAGACTCCCAATTATCAATTCAACACGATTGCCGTGCATGGCGGACACGATGGTGATCCGGCGACCAAAGCGCGCGCCGTTCCGATTTACCAGACGACTTCGTATCTGTTCGATAGCGCCGAACATGCGGCCAGCCTGTTCGGTTTGCAGGAATTCGGCAACATCTATTCGCGCATTATGAACCCGACCGTGGATGTGCTGGAAAAACGCATCGCTGCGTTGGAAGGCGGAGCGGCGGCGTTGTGTTTGTCTTCGGGGCAGGCGGCGGAAACGCTGGCGATTCTGACTTTGGCCAATGCCGGAGACGAAATTGTTTCGACGACTTCGTTGTACGGCGGAACCTACAACCTGTTTCATTACACTTTGCCGAAGCTGGGCATCACCGTTCGGTTCGTAGACGCCGAAGACGAAGCCGGGTTGCGCGCGGCGATCAACGACAAAACCAAGGCCATTTACACCGAAACCGTAGGCAATCCGAAGCTGGACATTGTCGACATTGAACGGCTGGCGAAGGTTGCGCACGAAAACGGATTGCCATTGATGATTGATAACACGACGCCTTCGCCAGCGTTGTGCCGCCCGATTGAACACGGAGCCGACATTGTCGTTCATTCGTTGACGAAATTTGTCGGCGGGCACGGCACTTCGATTGGCGGTTGCATTGTGGATGCGGGCAAATTCGATTGGAAAGCTTCGGGACGTTTTCCGGGCTTCACGACGCCTGATCCGTCGTATCACGGATTGGTGTATGCCGATGCCTTTGGGCCGCTGGCGTTCATCTTGAAATGCCGCGTCGAAGGATTGCGCGACATCGGCGCGTGTTTGTCGCCGTTCAACGCTTTCCTGATTTTGCAGGGAGCCGAGACTTTGCACCTGAGAATGGAACGCCATTCGCAAAACGCTTTGGCTGTGGCGCAACACTTGGCGAAACATCCGCAAGTCGAATCGGTGAATTACGCCGGTCTGGAATCCAGTCCCTACCACACGCGCGTGCAGAAATACATGCCGAACGGCGCAGGCGCGTTGGTGACATTCAACATTCGCGGCGGATTGGAAGCCGGGAAGAAGTTTATCAACTCGACGAAACTGTTCAGCTTGCTGGCGAATATCGGCGACGCCAAATCGCTGGTGATTCATCCGGCTTCGACGACGCATTCGCAGTTGAGCCAGGAAGAGCAGGCTTCGACCGGCGTCACGCCCGGATTGATTCGTTTGTCCGTCGGCATCGAAGATATTCGTGACATCATTGCCGACATTGACCAGGCGCTGAAAGCCGCAGCGTAAATAACAAAACTTGTTGGCAGGAAAATGGGGGCAGAAAAATAATACCTGGCGATTGAGGTCTTATTTTTTCTGCCCACATCTTTCTGCCAGCATTGGTTGCTTATGATTAAGCCCACTTACGAAGGCGATTTTCTGTTCGCCACCAATCAACCTTTCCAACTTGTGTCTGGGAAATCGTTGCAGCCAGTTGCATTGCATTACGCGACGTATGGAACGCTGAACGAGCGTCGAGACAATGCGATTTTGGTTTGCCACGCTTTGAGCGGTTCGGCTCGCGCGGCGGATTGGTGGGCGCAGTTGTTTCAATCGCCTGAAAATCCCGAAGGCGTTTTCGATTTGGAACGCGACTTTGTCGTGTGCTCGAATTTGATCGGTTCGTGTTACGGCTCGACGGGGCCAGCGGCGATCAACCCGGCAACTGGCCGAGCGTTCGGCGCAGATTTCCCGCTGGTGACTGTGCGCGATTGGGTGCGCACGCAAGCCTTGCTGCTGGATCATTTGGGAATTGAAACTTTGCGCGCGGTGATTGGAGCTTCGATTGGCGGGATGCAGGCGATTCAATGGGCGATTGAATTTCCGCACCGCGTCGCCCGGTGCGTCGCCATCGGAGCGGCTCCGCTGACAGCGATGGGCTTGGCGTTGAATCATCTGCAACGGCAGGCAATTTTCAACGATCCGGTGACTGGACTGGCGACTGCACGCGCCATTGCGATGCTGTCTTATAAATCCGCCGAACTGTTCGACCAACGTTACGCCCGCCGACCGAACCGCAACGGCGAAGACCCGATGCGTTCGATGGTGGGACGTTACGACATTGCCGGGTATCTGGATTATCAGGGCGAAATTTTCACGCGGCGATTCGATCCCAATTCGTATCTGGTCATTACCAAAGCGATGGACAACTTTTACCCGGCCAATGGCTATGAATCCGAAGCGGCAGCGTTGGCTCGCATCCGGGCGAACGTGTTGATGATTGGAATTTCGTCGGACTGGCTGTTTTCACCTGCCGAAGTTCGCAGCTTGACGGAACGAATGCAGTCAGCCGGAGCCAATGCTGAATACGCCGAAATTACCTCCGATCATGGCCACGATGGATTTTTGGCCGAGCCGCATTCACTGTTGCCGCTGATTCGACAGTTTGAGAGTGCTGCGGCTTGACGCAGCTTTTCTTTCGCCAGCCATAGTTTTGGTTGTCAGAAATCTTTCGGTTCAGAATTAAAAGCGGTGTCGAGCCACCGCGCTCCACAATGTTTATGCAATTACCTTCCTCGCTTCGCAGCGCCATCGAACAGGAACTTTCAACCGTCAGCTTCAGCGCGCTGACCACCGCAGCCAACGAACTTTCCGACCGTTATCGCCAACAACGAAAAGCCGATAGATTCATCACGACCGAAGCCCATCGGCTGGCTTATCTGGCTGTGCGAATGCCCGCAACTTTTGCCGCTGTCAGTAAGGCGTTGGCGCAACTTGGCGAAGAGTTTCAGCCTGAAAGTTTATTGGATTTGGGAGCAGGAACCGGCTCTGCGGCTTGGGCGGCGGCTGGAAGGTTCGATTCATTGCAGCGAATCTCGCTGGTCGAACAGGATCGCGGATTGATCGAACTGGGTCGCCGACTGGCGGAACAATCCGAAACCTTGCGCTCAGCCAATTGGCAAGCGGCGAATTTGCGAACGCTGGCCGAATTCGCGCCGCACGATCTGGTGATTTGTTCGTATGCGCTCGGCGAAATTGAAGCGACTGCGGCCACCAAGATTTTGAAAGCCGCGTGGCGGGCGACTCAACAAGTTTTGCTGATTGTCGAGCCGGGAACGACGAAAGGCTTTGCGACGGTTCGAGCCGCGCGGGAACAATTGATCGAAGCCGGAGCTTTTCTCGTTGCGCCTTGTCCGCATCAGGCTGCCTGCCCGATGCCGCCAATGGGGGAGGATGAAACCGACTGGTGCCATTTTGCGGCGCGGTTTGATCGCACTTCGTTGCATCGGCGATTGAAAAGCGGATCGTTGGGGTACGAAGACGAAAAGTTTTCTTATGTCGCAGTTGCCAAACACCCTGTCACGCCCGCAACCGCGCGAGTTCTGCGCCATCCGCTGCATCATCCGGGAGTCATTCAGCTTCAACTCTGCACGCCGGACGGATTGCAAACCGCCAAAATCACCAAACGCGACAAAGAAGTCTGGAAATGCGCGCGCAAAGTTGATTGGGGCGATGAACTGGTTCAGAACCGGGAGCAGTAGCGACCGGGTTAGCTGAAATTGGCTAGTCAGTCGCTACCGCTCCTGGTTCCGTACCGTTAGAATCGCCAGCCAGAAGGAGAATTCCAATGATTGAACTTGATGGCCAGTCGTTGTCGCTGGCTCAAACGGAAGCCGTTGCCAATGGCGAGCCGGTTTCGCTTTCCTCCGCTGCGCGCGAACGAATGGAGGCTTCGCGCAGCTTCGTCGAACAAATCATCGCGCGCGGCGATGTTGTTTACGGCATCAACACTGGCTTTGGTGCTTTGTCGGAAGTCACTATTCCCAACGATCAACTCCGCGAATTGCAGATCAATCTGGTTCGTTCGCACGCCTGTGGCGTAGGCGACCCATTGCTGGAGCGCGTTGTTCGCGCGATGTTGTTGCACCGCGCCAACGTGCTGGCCAAAGGATTTTCCGGTTGTCGTCCGCTGGTCGTGGAAACCCTGATTGCGATGTTGAACAACGGAGTGCATCCGGTGATTCCGGCCAAGGGTTCGGTCGGAGCTTCGGGCGATCTGGCTCCGCTGGCTCATCAGGCGCTGGTCGTCATTGGCGAAGGCGAAGCGTTTTATCGCGGCGAACGAATGCCGGGAGGTGACGCCATGAGCCGAGCCGGTGTTGAACCGTTGCAGCTTGAAGCCAAAGAAGGTTTGGCTTTGCTCAACGGCACGCAAGCGATGACGGCGACTGGCGGTTTGGCATTGGTTGATGCCTGGAAACTGGCCAATGCCGCCGACGTAATCGGCGCAATGACGCTGGAAGCCTTGCGCGGAACTCCTGTGGCGTTCGACGAAAAGATTCACTCCGTTCGGCCACATGCTGGCCAACGAGAAAGCGCCCGGCGTTTGCGCGAACTGATCGAGCACAGCGAAATCCGCGAATCTCACCGCGACAAAGCCGGTGATCCGCGTGTGCAGGATGCTTACGCGCTGCGTTGCATGCCGCAAGTTCACGGAGCCGTCCGCGACGCGCTGGTTCACGCGCGGCAAATTGTCGAAGTCGAAATCAATTCGGCGACAGACAATCCACTTGTTTTCGCAGAAGCCGGAGAAGTTTTGTCAGGCGGCAATTTTCACGGCGAACCGGTTTCGCTGGCTTACGATTACGCGGCAGTGGCGGTGGCTGATTTGGCTACGATTTCCGAACGCCGCGTTGAACGATTGGTGAATCCTTCGTTGTCGGGTTTGCCAGCGTTTTTGTCGCCGCATCCGGGAACGAATTCGGGCTTGATGATCGCGCAAGTCACTGCGGCGGCGTTGATCGCCGAAAATAATGTGCTGGCGCATCCAGCTTCGGTGTTCACGCTGCCGACTTCGGCGAACAAAGAAGATCACGTTTCTATGGGAATGACGGCGGCGCTGAAGTTGGCGCAGATTGTCCGTAACGTCGAAATTGTGTTGGCTATTGAATTGCTCTGCGCGGCGCAGGGCTTGGAGTTTTTGAAACCGCTCAAACCCGGCGCGAAACTGAATGCCGTTTACCACAAAGTCCGCGAACGAGTTCCGGCGCTGGAACGCGACGCGCAATTGTCAGGGTATATCGAATCGCTCGTACCGCTGGTGCGCGAGCTTGGATAAATCCATGCAGGAATGCTCCGACTTTTCTTCGCCGCAGAGCGGCGGCTGACTTTAGCCCGGCGTTTCAACGCCGGGTGAGGCATGTTAAACCTCCGCGTCGCGTCAGCGACGCTTGAATTCAGTCGTCGCTGACGCGACAAAAAGAAAAATTCGCTCGCTCTCCGTGGGTTTCACCCACGGCTTGTATCTTGAAAGTCAGCTTTCAAACGATTAACAAGGGCGCTTGTTAATCGCGGGGAAAGATGAATCTGGCCCACGGCTCAGACCACGAGTCTGTAGTTTAGATGATGATCTCTTTCCCT
>JANRKX010000110.1:0-29260 GCA_033763255.1 Acidobacteriota bacterium
GGGAATCGTCGCTGGCTTGGTCAACCTCCGAGCACTGAAACGAATTTCTCAAAGAACAGGCGTTGAGTTCTAAAGCAAGCGAGCCAACAGGCTTTTATCGCCTTTCGACCTTCGCGCCTTATCACGCAACAGGTTTAATAATCGTCGTCGTCGTCGAAATAATTTTCTTCATCGTCTTCCGGCGCCAGATCAAGTTCAATCGGGTCGAGTCCGACAACCTCAAGTTGGATGTCACATTCTTCGCAATTTACGATCTCGCCTTTATCTACGTCTTCATCAACGTGAATTTCAGTCTGGCATTCAGGGCAAGCAGCTAATGGCACGGTTCTGATCCTCCGCGTAACAGTTTTTTGCTGACAGAAACCAATTTCTGCGCATGATTGATTATTGTGTCTCAGGATTTGAGAACTGTTTGATGCGTGACGATAACAACTTGGCTAGATGATCGTCACAAGCGCGGAGAATCTAAACTATATTCGCGCGATTTGGCAATGCTGCAATTCTCGACGACCTTTTCACCCCATTCAACGGTTCAAACGAACTGCTCAAACCGTATCAGACATCGAAATATCAATGTTAATGGGGCTGTCAGCCGGGCAGTGTAATTTCATGCCTGAAAAAACAGGGCTTTTATCAGTTTTTAGGGCAGTTTTGTCTTGCGCCTCCACACAAGTGCCGGTATACTGCCGCCCGTTTTGGCACAACATAATGTGATTACAACCTAGCTCTCTTTACTTGCCTTCACGAAAGGAAATTCTTTATTCAGTTTTCGCTGCGCTGATTCGAACTGAGCAGTGAAGCCGATGATTGTTTCACCAACAATCTCTTTCGTGATTGACCGGAGTTTGTTCTGACTGCTTCGGTATTATCCACAAACGTCTGGCTTGAAATTCGATTTCCTCTATCTTGAAAAGAATTGCAGGTCTGACTTGAAAACATCACCATATTACAAAGGAGAAAAAACTCTATGGCAGCAGCAAAATTGATGACCAAGAGCCAGTTGGCGGCTCATATCGCGGACAAATTCAGCATGTCGAAGAAAGCCGCGAATGAAGTTTTGGACGAAATCGCCGCCGTCGCCGTGGCGCAAACCAAAAAAGCTGGTGCGTTCACCCTGCCCGGAATTGGCAAACTGGTGAAAGCTCACCGCAAGGCACGCAAAGGCCGCAACCCAGCCACTGGCGCTGAGATCAAGATTCCGGCCAAAACCGTCGTCAAATTCCGCGTGGCGAAAGCCTGCAAAGATTCCATCGTTCCGCCAAAGAAGTAGTTCTGGCTGAAGAAAAAACAAAACGCGGCGCTCTGACATTATTGCCAAAGCGCCGCGTTTTTCTTTTTACGCTGAAAAGCTAATTCGACTCGTTCAGCTTTTGCTCAATACACCCGTCGCGATTCGAACGCGAGACCTTCAGCTCCGGAGGCTGACGCTCTATCCAGCTGAGCTACGGGTGCGAACGCAGGCAAAATACACCAAGCACCCATACCGGTCAATTCGCGTAACAGTCAGGTCTTCAGACATCTTTCGACGCTGGCAATTCAATGATGAAGCGTGCGCCTTTGGGCTGATTTTCCTGAACTCGAATGCGCCCCTGGTGCTCAGCAACTATGCGACTGACAATCGCCAATCCCAACCCCGTGCCGCGTCTGCGAGTCGAAAAATACGGATCGAAGATTCGTTCGCGGTCTGCGATTGAAATTCCAGGCCCGGTGTCAGCAATAGTCAATTCCACAGCAGATCGTTCCGGCAATTCGCGCGTACCGACCATGATTCTGCGATCACCGTTGACTTGGTTCATTGCTGCCAACGCTTCGGCGGCGTTATCTATCAAATTCACCAACACACGTTTGATCTGTTCGTTATCCAGCATCACCGTCGGCAATTCATCGGTCAGGCTTGTTTCCAGTCGGATGCCTTCCAATCGTTCGTCATAAAGTTTCAGCGCGTTGACGATGACTTCGTTGAGCGAAGCCGGTTCCAGCCTCGCACTTGGCAATCGGGCGAAGTTGGAAAACTCATCAACCATTCGCTGTAAAGTGGCGACTTCATCGCCAATCATCGAAGTGCATTCCCGAATGAGTTTGGTTTGCCGTTCGTTCAAATTGTTTGAGTGGCTAAGCTTGCCGGTCGTTCCATTTGATTCGCCGAGCAGGTTTTTGGCCAGCCGTTCGGCAGACAAGCGAATAGGCGTCAACGGATTTTTGATTTCGTGAGCCATACGACGCGCAACTTCGCTCCAGGCGGCACGCCGTTGAGCTTCGATCAACTCAGTCATGTCTTCAATGACGATCACCGCGCCGCGCGATTCCCCGCGTGGGTCTTGCAATGCGGTGACTGTAACTGCCGCGTCGAGTTTGGCTTGATTGGCCAGCGTGAAATGAACTTCGCGCGTGATGGAACGAAGCCGCGCCGCACGGTGAATCATGCGCCACAATTCTTCGCGCTGCTCCTCAGGCAGCAACGCTTCAAGCGCGATGCCGGTCACAGACTGACCGTCAATTCGCAACAACTCCCGTGTTGCATCGTTGAGCGTGGTGACATTGCCGTTTTCATCCAACGAAATCACGCCAGCCGACAGGCTTTGCAAAATTGCCTCGATGTAAGCGCGACGCTCTTCCAACGCGGCATTGATAAGCTGCAATTCGTTGGCGGAAAGTTCCAGACGTTGGCGATTTTCAGAAAGTTCGGCAGTCATTTCGTTGAACGAAAACGCCAACGCAGCGAGTTCGTCATCGCCTACGATTCCGGCGCGATAATTCAAATCACCCTGTTTGATGTGTTCTGTCGCTTCGGCCAGTTGCTGCACCGGATCGGCAACGGTTCTCGCCAAATACAATGCCAGCCAGAACGCGATGAAAAGCGTCAGCAACGTAATCAATCCCAATGTCAGCAAGGCAGAATTTTTGAAGGTGTTCTGATCTCGTTTCAGCGCGGCATAAGTCGCTTCCAGGTCGTCAATTCGATTGATGCGTTCGGTGATTTCGGTGGAAACCTGACTGGCGACAACAACGGAACGCCCGCTGTAATCCGAGATTGGCGATGAAGCCACCAGATAAACGTTGCGGTTGCCGTCGCAAACCATTTCGGCAAAGGCTTTGCCCCGCCGAGCCGCCGAGCGCGCTCTTAACCAGAAATCATGAAATTGTTCTCCCAACAAATCGAACTCCCGCCCAGCTTGCTGAGCGATCAATGTTTCGTCGCTACCGAACACTTGCGCCAAAAACAATTCGTGAGTTCTCAATTCCAGCGCCAGCATGCCGCCCAAACTTTCTGTGTCCGTTCGCGCCGCCAGCCTTGCAATCGTCGAAACCGATTCCGCCAAGTTATCCAATTCGGATTGGACGTAAACGCGCTGAATCTGTCGGGCGTTGACCACCATTTCGCGCGCCGGTTCGCTGAACCATTTATCTACGCTGCGATTGATCAACCCGCTGGTGGCGAAAAACAGAAAGATCACCGGCAACAACGACAACGCAATCGAGTATTTGACCAGCCGGGTTTTGAATTTCGAACCGAGTTTCGATTCCGTGCGTTCACGACGCAGTTTGATGATGTTGCGAACCAGCACCATCAACAAGACGATGAACGCCAGCAGGTTCAGTGTCGAAAGCGCGTAAAGAATCAGCGTTTCGCTGGCCGAAGTAGGCCGAAGCCATTTCAAAGTGTCGAAGGCCGACTGCACAACCAGCAATCCCAACAAAACCACTGTCAGCACCGCCAGCACGAAAATTCGTATGCGGCGGCGAGTCCGACGGCGGTTGATGTCGTTGGCAGTTTGCGGTGTTGGCATAATCGTTTGTTGCAGTGGCGGGCAATTCTAAATCGCAGCAGTCACATTGGTACAGCATCCGACTCTAAACCGAACCAGACTCTTTTTTCGACAGGATTCTCAGGATTGCGAACTCTTTCTCTGCGACAGAAAAATGTGAGACAGAAAAATGGCTCTGGAACTGGTAGCAGTTTTATTTTTCTGTCCCACATTTTTCTGTCCGCAAACCTGACGCGGTTAGCACCTCTTCGTTTTGAAATGCGTCCTGACATCAGGTTGTTCATCCTGAAAAATCCCGTAAATCCTGTCCAAAAGTTTTTGCTCTGTTCAAGGTTCAGCATCGGGTCTTTACGCTGGCGGACGGCCTGACCTATCATCCGATGCGTTCCCAAAACCTTATGAACTCGATCAATTTTTTCATCAACCCGCAAACCAAACTGTTGCGATGTGGCTGGCGCGCGCTGGTGTTTATGTTCGTGCTGTCGTTGCCACAATGGTTGATGACGGCGCTGTTCAAATCGTCTTCGTCGGAAAACGGCGGTTCGACGTTTGAAGTCAGCCTGGCTTCGATTTTGGTTTACGCCATTTTGGTCGCTTGGGTCTTGCTGGTGTCGTGGGCGAGTTTGAGATTCCTGGACGGGCTGAGCCTTCGCTCGCTGGGGATTTCGCCGCATTCCCACTGGCGGCGAGAAACGCTCAGCGGGTTTGTCATCGCGTTCGTGATGATCGTGCTGGTCTTCGCGCTGCAAACGCTTGGCGGGTCGCGCGTCGAAATGAATCCGTTCTGGATGAAAAGCGGCGCTGTGGATTGGCCGTCGCTGTCTGTGGTTTGCCAAAATCTGACGACGGCGTTGGTGTTGATGACGCTGGCGGCGGCGTTTGAAGAATTGGTGTTTCGCGGCTACGCCTTTCAAACAATGCTGCGAGGATTGCCGCCGGTTGTGCCGATTTTGATTTTGTCCGTGTATTTCGGCTTGGGACATCTGGGCAATCCCAACAGTACGCCGTTTTCAACGCTGAACACCGTGCTCGCCGGAATCTGGCTGGCAGCGGCGTATTTGAAAACGCGCAGTTTGTGGTTTCCCACCGCATTACATATTGGTTGGAACTGGACTATGGGAGCCGTGTTCGGATTTCCGGTTAGCGGATTGCTGATTCCGAAACACCCGCTGCTGTTGACCACCGAAGGAACGACTCTGTGGTTGACTGGCGGAAGTTATGGCCCCGAAGGCGGCGCGGCAGCCACAGTAGTTGTTGTTCTTTCCATCTTCTGGATTTGGAAAAGCAATTGGCTGACGGTTGCGCCCGAAATGCAATTGGCCTGGTCGGAACCTGCGCCGCAAACCGAAGCGCCTGTTCGGTTGAACCTGCAAAACGAAGAAAGCTGAGGAAGATCACTCGTGCAGAAACATCTTGACGATTTCATGAAGCATTTGAAATACGAGCGGAATTCTTCGCCGCACACGTTGCGGAATTACGAAAGCGATTTGATTCAGTTTTACGATTACGTCGCTCCGCCGGATGAAAAAGGCCATCGGCGCTCGGTCAACGTGCGCGACATTGACCATCTGACGATCCGCGAATACATGGCTAGGCTTTACGAACTGAAGAAAAAGAAAAGCTCCATCCATCGCAAAGTCGCCAGCTTGAGAACCTTCTTCAACTTTCTTTGCCGCGAAGGCGTGATGGAAATGAATCCGGCCAAGCTGGTTGCCACTCCGCGCGTCGAACGCACGCTGCCCAATCACCTGACCATCGAACAGATGATTCGGTTCATCGAAACGCCCGACCTGGAAACGCTGCTAGGCAAACGCGACCGCGCAATGCTGGAATTGCTTTATGCCAGCGGATTGCGCGTGTCTGAACTGGTAGGGTTGAACATCACCGACATTGATTTCACCAACCAAACCGTTCGCGTCAAAGGCAAAGGCCGCAAAGAGCGCATCGTGCCTTTCGGCCAGCACGCGCTGAAAGCTTTGCAGGATTATTTGATGGTTCGCGGTGAATTACTGATCGAAGCCGACGAAGATCAGCGTGATCCGGCGGCGATGTTTTTCAACTATCAGGGGACGCGCATCAATCCGCGTTCGGTGGGCAGGATGGTGGATAAGTACGTCAAGATGTGTGCCGACGTGCATCACATCAGTCCGCACAGTTTGCGGCATTCATTTGCTACGCATTTGTTGGACGCCGGAGCCGATCTGCGCGCAATTCAGGAAATGCTGGGACACGTGCGACTTTCGACAACTCAGAAATACACGCACGTTTCGACCGACAAGCTGATGGAGGTTTACGACAAGGCTCATCCGAAAGCTTGAAGCTAACGCATTTGAGCAGCCAGCAAAGCCGCGCCGATGACTGTGGCTTCGGCGCCGATTTCAGCCGCAACGATTCGGCAATCCTCAAACGCCGCTGCCGAAGCTCGCTGGCGGGATTCTTCCGCGATGGTGGCAACCAGCAACGGACGCCCGGCGGGCGCTCCGCCCACGGCGATCATTTCCAGGTTCAGCAAGCTGATAACATCGGCCAAAGCCAAAGAAATAAAAGATGCTGTTCGTTGCAACATCAATCTGGCCAGATCGTCTCCGCGATGAGCCTGTTCGATGATGTCGTCGTAACTGAATCCGCCCATCGCTCCCAACCGCGAAAGTGACGAAGTGCGGTCGCGCTGCAATCTGTCGCGCGTTCGGCGAACAATGTTTTCAGCCGACGCCATGGATTCCAGCCGAACGAATCCGCCCAGATGTTCGGCGTAAATGTTCATCTGGCCAACGTCACCGGCCAAACCGGATTTGCCGCGCTGCAATTTCCCGCCAAGCACCATGCCTGCGCTGACTTTCGATCCGATGTGCAGATAAAGAAAGTCGTTCACGCCGCGAGCGATGCCGCAATTCATTTCCGCAAAAGCCGCCGCGTTGGCATTGTTGTCGAAATAAACCGGCACTCCGAATTTGTCCGCGAGTTCGCGTTGCAGGTCGAGCTTGGAAAGGTCCGGCAAATTCGGCACGGAAATGGCGCGTTGGGTAAGCTGATGAACCTGGCCCGGAAAGGCTACGCCAACGGCAGCGACAGGCGCGGTGACGGCTTGCTCTTCGATCATCTGGCTGACCGCCGAAACAAGCTGGTTGGCCAGCGAACGCGCATCATCCAATGAACCTTCCGGGTAATGCTCGCGCCGAAAGGCCAGAACTTTGCCGCTGCGATCAATCGTGCCCAGACGGATGTGATTGGTTCCCAAATCTACGCCGAGCAGGACAGACGTTGAAGAAGATGCGCTGGAGGAGTCTGTATTTGCCATAACTTTATTACCTGCGGCGGACTATAAAACGGCTGCAAATAGCTGTCAATTTTGGTTTTTCCAGCTTGCCCAAGCTCCCGGAAAGCTTGCTTGCGCTGCTTGGGGGCTTCAAGTATCTTTACGCCGCTCAAGGGGCTGCGCGCCCGAACAATCGCCGCAAATGTCGCGCGCAAAGTGGTGCCTTTTCGCTAACCGGTTCATCAAATTCGCACGTTGCCATTACTGGCTCTTATAGATGCTAATCGAAGATTTGATCAGAGAGTATGGCCTATGGGCGGTTTTCTTCGGTGTAATGATCGAAGGCGACCTGACCTTGCTTTTTGCCGGAGTCCTGGCTCATTCCGGTTACTTCACGTTCGGTGAAGCTCTGCTGGTCAGCACTTTGGGCGGGTTTGTCGGCGATTCGTTGAGTTATCTGGTCGGTTATCGCGGCAAAGAATGGATCAAACACAGGACTTTTTACCAACGCGCTCAACCCCGAATGGAAAAGCTCTGCGCGCGATTCGGTCTTTATTCGATCTTTCTGGTCAAATACGTTTACGGGCTGCGAACGGCCAGCGCGGTTTTTTGGGGCTTCGCCCACATGCGTCTGCGCCGCTTTTTGCCATTGACCCTGGCAAGCTGTGGGGCCTGGGCCTTGGTCTTGATCGGACTAGGTTATTCGTTCAGCGGAGCCATCGGCGTCATCATCGGTCGAGTCCAAAAAGCCGGGATGCTGTTGCTGGTTGCATTTGCCATCGCCGTTGCAATCGCTCTGACGCTTTATTTAATTGAAGTCTTCGTCGTCGGTCGGCGCGTGCCGGAAATGGAACCCATTGAACCGGCGCTGATTCACGAAAAGTTGCACGAGACTTTTCACGAAGCCATTGACACCGTTAGAAAGGATTCCGCTAAGGAAATTGCGGACGAAGAAAAAATTGTTATTGACCGTTTGCCTACGGAAAATCCTCGCCCCGGCAGATCCAGACAAATCGGTTCTCACCGCATCTGACCCCACAATCATTTTCAGTCTTTCAGGAGGTTTTCGTTGATTATCGAATCCCAAGCGCCTACGCGCATTGATTTGGCCGGAGGAACAATTGACCTGTGGCCGCTGTACCTGTTTCACGACAATACCCAAACCATCAACTTCGCCATTGACCAGTACGCTCGCTGCCGGTTGGAAACGCGCGACGATGGCAAATTCATCGTCGAATCAAAAGACCGCGGCGCTCGCGTCGAAGCCAGTTCACTGGAAGAGCTTCGCGGCGATGACGAACTGTCGCTGATTTCCAAGCTTATCTACCACTTCAAACCGCAAACCGGATTGAACATCACAACTGATTGCATGGCTCCGGCGGGAGCAGGACTGGCAGGTTCTTCGGCGCTGAACATTGCCGTCTGCGGTGCGCTGAACAAACTGGTCGGCAATCGTTACCCGACCGAACGGCTGCCGTTCATCGCCATCAACATTGAAACTCAGGTGCTGAAAGTTCCGGCTGGCTATCAGGATTACTTCCCTGCCGTGTATGGCCGAGTTTCGCGCGTCAAACTGGATGTCGAAGGCGTCGTGCGTGAAGAAGTCGTCACTGATCTGGATGAATTGGAAAGCCGCGTCGCGTTGTGTTTCACCGGAGCGCCGCGCAATTCCGGCATTAACAACTGGGAAATGTACAAGAAACACATTGACCGCGAAGGCGATGTGGTCGAACGCTTCGACCGCATCCGCGATACGGCACTGAAAATTGACGAAGCTCTGACGGCCAAGGCGTTCGACAAAGTCGGAGCGATCTTTGCCGAAGAATGGGCCAGCCGCCGCGAACTGGTTCCGACGATTACGACTCCGTTCATTGATGAGCTGATCGAAATCGCCAAACAAAACGGCGGCGAAGCAGCCAAAGTTTGCGGAGCCGGTGGTGGAGGCTGCGTGGCGTTTTATTGCCAGCCCGGTCGCAAGGCCGATGTCGAAGCCTCGCTCGCCAAAGCAGGTGGCCACGTCATCAATTACCGCATCGCCCGCGAAGGCCTGACAGTCACACAAAAATAGTTTCCCGCGAATCACGCAAATAACGCGAATGAAACTGGCCAGCATCACCAACCGGTCATTCGTTTGATCTGCGTGATTCGCGGGGAGTTTTTGCCTATTTGATGACTACGTTTTCCAATCGCCACATACCAACACCGACCACCAACGTTGCTTCGATCTTGTCGCCCACTTTCAACTTGCTCAACGCCCTTTCATCGGTCAGCGGAAACGGCATCGTCATCGCTTCCATATAACCTTTCACTTCTTCGTGTTCGATGACGACTTGTTTCAAGTCGCGTTCAATTTTCGTGACTTTGCCTTTCAGCGTGTAGCGTTTTTCGGCTTCAGGCTTGGCGGTTGGCTGAACAGGCGTCGGCGAAGCTTTAGCCAACGTCGTTTGATTGTTGGCCGCTTCACGCGAAAGCTTTTTCACGTACAACGCCAATTTCCAAATGGCTTCGTCGCTGAGGCGGTTTTTGAAACCGGGCATGCTGCTGACTTTGAGTCCGTCATTAATCGCGGTGTAAATCTCGCCTTCGGTCAGCGCGGCGACTTGCGGCGATTTCAAGTCGGCAGGTTTGGTCGGCATCGCCTCGGCAAAATCGGTTTGAGCGTTCCCGCTTTCGCCGTGGCAAGCCGAACATCGCTGCAAAAACAGCGCGCGCCCGGATTCCAAATTTTCATCGGTTGCGGCCACAGAGCTTTTCAATTGCTTGGCGCTGGCTGGAATCAGTTCGGGTGGCTGAGAGGCTTTTGGCGAGTCGGCGTACACAATCTGGCGATAGCTGATTTCGGTCGGCAGCAATTCCTTCTGACCGTTGCGATCCGTCAACCGATACAGCGTGCGTTTGATCCAGTTGCCTCGCACGTCGAACTCGTAACGGATAGAAAGTTCTTTCAACGTCTTTTTGCCGCCTTCGTGTGAACCTTTTTCGAGAACATTGCCGTTGCCATCAAATTCAATGTACTTCTTGCTGGCGTTGTCCAACGTGACGGCATTCCCGCTGTTGCGTTTGGCCGTTGGATCGAAAAACAACTCGTGCGGAGTGATGGCAAATCCGCCGGTCATCACTACGCGAAACGGAGTTTGCAGCGTCCGTTTGCCCGCCGCGTCGTAAATCGTCGTTGACGAAGCCTGCTGAGCTTCCGTCCATTTGCCGTTTTCTTCTGACAATACAACGTCGCCGGTCAACACGGCTCGCACATCGCCGACAAAGCCGTCACGTTCGCGTTCGGTCAACGAAGCCGGATCAATTTTCGGTTCGGAATTGCAGGCTGTCAGCAAGGCAATGCTTAGCAAGAGCAGGATGTTTCGCGCGCCACTTCGCATAATTTTGAATTGTGATGTGAAAGAAAGGTGGCGGAGGCGTGTGGGAATCGAACCCGACCGGCGCACGCTCACGCGCACGTCCAACGGTTTTGAAGACCGCGCCAGTCACCAGACCAGATGCGCCTCCGAATTGAGAGCAGGCGTTTTATTACACCGGTCGTGATCGGTCAACCGCCCCAACTTTTGATCGCCAAACTTTGTTATATTGCCGCGTAAATTCCAAACAGGAGGCTTTCACAACTTTGAGCAAAATTGATTCGTTCGTTGAAGAACTGCAAAAAGCCGAACGCGCTTTGGCTCGCCGCGATAAACGGCTGGGCGCGTTTATCAAACATTACGGCGCATGCCGCATTCGACCTCACATGCGATATTTTCATACGCTGGTCGGTTCGATCATTTCCCAACAGCTTTCGACCAAAGCGGCGGACACCATCCACAAACGCTTTTTAGGTTTGTACGCGCCGACTCGTTCGCCGAAACCGGCACAGATTCTGGCCACACCGGATGAAGATTTGCGCGCGACGGGCATTTCGTTTCCCAAAATTTCGTACATCAAAGACATAGCCGCCAAAACCGAAGACGGCACGCTGAAATTCAATCGCCTGTCGAAAATGACCGATGACGAAATCATCGAAATGCTGACTCAAGTCAAAGGCGTAGGCGTGTGGACGGTTCACATGTTCCTGATTTTCTCGCTGGGCAGGTTTGACGTGCTGCCGGTCGGCGACCTGGGAATTCGGCGAGGCATTCAACTGGCGTATGGCTTTGATGAATTGCCCAACGCCGAACAGATTGAACAAATAGCAGACGAAAACGGTTGGCGACCTTACTGTTCCATCGCTTCGTGGTATCTATGGCGCAGCCTGGAAAACTCTGCCAGTTGATAAACGGCGTAACCGCCGATGAACTCCCATTGCCACCAGTTAATCGCTTTGACGCGGTCTACCCGTTTCTTTCATCACATCAAAGATCAATTTGGGAGTGCCCAGTGTTTTTCAGTAGATGTTATTAAACCTGTCCATAAACGAAACTGTTCGGCAGCCTGCCCCATTAGCATAGACAAGCCTCCAAGCGTCTGGCAGTTGGCCATTCTTGCCTCGCGTAACAATTGGGTTGCTTGAGGCGTGTAAATCAAATCGTAAACCAGTTTGGTTCCAATCAGAGAATTGGCTGGTAATGGCGATAGGTTTTCGCTGTGGCCATGCATGCCAATGGGTGTGCAATTGACAATGATGTCGGTCTTGCCAGAAAAGCTCTCCAGCGGCAAAAGCCTGGTATTGAATTCTTCTGCCAGTGGCCTGGCTTTGTTTACGTTGCGGGCAAAAATCGTAATGTCAGCTCCGCGCTGATTTAAGCCATAACAAATTGCCCGCGCCGAACCGCCGGCTCCAATTACCGCAACGCTAGAGCCTCTGATTTCAATCAATTCTTCCAACGGTTTCATGGCCCCAATCACATCGGTGTTGTAGCCAATCAGTTTTCCGTCTTCGACGACAATCGTATTGACTGCTCCGATTGTTCTGGCCGTCGCATCAATGTCGTCCAGGTAATCCATCACGGCCACTTTGTGCGGAATGGTGACGCTCAGCCCACGCAACGGCCATTCAAGTTTTCTGGTTTGAGGGCGAACGAAATTTTCGATGAAATCGCCGACATCATTAACTTCAAACGGCAGATAAACTCCATTGTACCCAAGCGAAGACAGCACTGAATTGTGTAAAAAAGGTGAGCGTGAATGGCCGACGGGAAAGCCGATGACGCCAAAAATTTCTGTCTCGCCATTCAGTTGTTTGACCCGATAAAGCCTCTCTAAATCATGAACAGTAACTTGACCGGCTGCGCTTTCGGCGCCGTGACGCAAGGAGCCGAAGGTAAGCATGGCTCCGCGAGATAATGAAAGCACGCGAGTTGCCACTCCTGCTAAAGACATTGCCAGAGCAATTACAGGTTTTTTGCCTTGAGCATGTTTTATAAGTTCAAAAATCCGCAGGCAATCATTGATCTGATTGGCCATTGTGGCGATTTTGACAACAGCGGCTGGAATCGCAGCCATACGTTCATATTGAGCAAGCAAATCATCCGGGGTGCGCTCAAAATTGTGCCAGGAGCAAATAACTTTCTCCCAGGGAACCGGCGAATCGTTGCCAAAACTTGCAGCCAGATCAAATTCAAAATCGGCAAAACGAATGGCAGCGATGGTTTCTTGCGGCAAACTACGCCAGAAATTTTGCCGATCCGCCAGATTTAAGTCTTGCTGGCCGCCTTGTTCGCGCGGTCGAAATGTCAGCAGCAAATCTTTGCAAGCAGCACTGGCTGCAAGGACCGGCAGTTTATCAAGGACGGTTGAACGATCGTTGGCGGACAAATAATCCAGCCGTAATTCAACAACGTCAGCCAGTTGTGAAGCTTCGAGAATGGCGGAAAGGTAGGCGTCAGGGTTGGTTTCCGTAATTGGAACGCAGACGAGTTTGGTATTGGCGTTACTCATTTCAATCGTTTGATCACGTCCACAACGAACGCGGCGCAGTATTTACCGGCAACTTCTTCAAATTTTGGCGAATGAAACTCGGAATTGGAGATGATGCGAATGGCCAGAAAGCGCGTGTTGAACCCGGCAGCCGTTCCGGCAGCAAAGACGCTTTCCATATCTTCAGAAGAAGCGCCGAAAGTCTTACGCACCCAGTTCAGCCGATCAATTTCTTTGTTAAACTCGAACGACGAACCGATGATTCCTTTGACAACACGGCCTTGTTTGTAAGCCGTTCCCATTGCCGTTTTCATGGCTTCTTCGTCACCGGGGAAGTTGTTGAAAGCCACTCGCTCTTTGCCATCCATTCGCAATCGGTGCGGCATCGGCGTCCAACGCGATTGGTCAATTCCTGCCCCAGCATCGGCGTGAGCTGATCGAAAAGCGCCAAAATCAACCGAAGCTTCACCAACAACAATGTCGAAAACCTTCAGTTCAGGATCGTGTGCTCCTGCTGTGCCTTGATTGATGACCAGCTTGGGTTTGAAAGTCGTGATGGCCAGTGTGGTAGAAACAACGGCATTGATTGTTCCGACTTCGGTGCGAGAAACGACGACCGTTTTTGATCCGATCTTGCCGCGCCAAAAAGTCCAGGCGGCGATTTGAATCTCTTCTTTTCCATCCAATGCGTCCAGCAACGGTTGCAATTCGGAATCCATCGCGCCCTGAACAACAATGTCCACCGGGCGATTGTCGGTTACGGATTTGGTTTGCGCGCAAACGGTCGCGCACGACAACACCAGCAACGCGACCGCCATCTTGTTGAAACAGGAAAAACGGATTGGCATGTGTTGAAAGCTCCTTGCAGATTGAAAAATCGAAGGCAGCCATTACTCCATCGTCCCGGCGATCACTGTCGTCGCAATTTCCGGGTGAATGTATTTGCGAATGGCCTCATCAATCTCAGACTTGGTCAGTGCTGCAATCAGCGAAGGAAAGTTGTCCAGATAATCAACGCCAAGTTCGAAAAGCTCTGCGCTGACAATCTGGCCGGCCATTCCAGCATTGGTTGCCAAACCGATTTTGAACGAGCCGATGACCGAAGATTGTTCATCTTTCAGTTCTTGTTCGGTGATGCCGTTGGCGATGAAGTCATTGACGATTTCCAGAGTGGTATCAATCGCGGGATCAATGTTTTGCGGCGCGACCGTCACGCCGATGGTGAACGGGCCATCGCCGATGCCGGATCGAAACCCCGAACTGATGCCGTAAGTCAGTCCCATTTCGTCGCGCACTTTCAGCCCCAACCGCGAAGACAGCGTTGATTGGCCAAGCGCGTTGTTGGCCATGGTCGCCGCCAGATAATCCGGGTTTGATCGTCGCAACCGCGAAGCGTGGCCAATGATGACATCGCAATTCGGTTTGTCTTTCATCGGAACGAGTTCGCGTTTCGCTTTGGTTTGAAGAGGCGTTTCGGCCAGATCAATCGCCTTTTTCGGAGCGCCGTGCCAGTCGCCAAGATGTTTTTCGATCAAAACGCGCGTTTCATCCGGCGCGACATCGCCGACCAAAACCAGCAGCATTCCTTCGGTTCCGTAATGAAGCTGATAAAATTCCCGCACGTCATCGGCTGTGATCTTTTCCAATTGGGACAAAATCGTTTCGGCAGGCAGCCGATAAAACGGATTGCCGAGCGGAAAAACCAATTGCGACATTCGTTCATAAGCGCGCGACCGCGTGTCGTCCTGATCTTCTTTGATGCTGGCAATAAACCGCTGCTTCATTTTGTCCAGTTCTTCGGCTGGAAAGGCCGGTTCGCGCAATTGCTCAGCCAATGTGGAAATGACCAAAGGCAAATCTCGGCTGAGCGATTGGCCGCCAATCGAAGTCGTGAAGTTGTTCGACGAAAACCCGATTCGCGCTCCGGCGGATTCCAGTTCTTCGGCGATTTCCAGCTTGGAACGGCGCGCGGTTCCCTTGTTCATCATGCTGGAAGTAACTCCGGCCAAACTGTCTTTGTCCGGCGGATTGAAAAATTCGCCCGCGCGCAAATACCCCGACAGCGAAATTGTCGGGTTCGAGTGATTTTCCAAAACCAACAACGTGATGCCGTTGGCCAGTTGATAACGATGCGTTCGAGACGCAAAAGAACTACTACTCATTGAATGACCTGATTGTGCTGGGTACGCAACCCTTCCAGGTTGCGAAGCGGCGGCTGTCAAAGCCAGTCACCAAGCTGGGAAGACTACGTACCCAGAATTATTTTTTCGATTTAGTTTCAGGCAAACGGCGCGGCGGGTAATACGGTTTGCCGTTCAGCTTTTGCACTTCTTTCATGAAGCTGGTTCCGTATTCTTTTTCGGCGTCTGACAACGCCCACGCCTGCCGTTTGTAATTCCAGTTGTCCGGGTTCAGCCGCTGAGCTTCTTTGTAATGCTTGATCGAAGCCGCGCCTTGATTGTTTTTGTAAAGATATTCCGCCAAACCGAATTCAGCCGAAGCGCGCGCCCAATCGGGATTTTGCGGAGCCAGTCGCTCTTTCAACTCTTTTTCGCTGAGCGCGTAAATACTGCGGTCGCCGTTTTCCGCCCAATCACGAATCGCCGCCAGATATTCTTCGGCTTGCAGTTTGTGCATGCCCGTGTAGCGGTTGTCCACATAAGCGACTTCGTTCGGGCGAACGATGCGACCTTTTTCGTTGATCCAGACCGCCGTCGGCACATTGACCATGTCATAAAGCCGAGTGACCAGATGTTTTTCGTCAATCAGCACGGTGTATTCCGGCTTGGCGGCTTCGATCCATTTTCCGGCGTCTTTCACCCCGCCAGTGTCTTCGGCGACGGAGACGATCTCGAAGTTTTTGCTTTTCAGTTCGGCGTAAAGTTTCTGCCATCCTGGCAGGTCAAACCGGCAGCCTCACCACGAAGCCCACGTCAGCAATAACACTTTCTTGCCGCGAAATTCCTGCAACGAGCGCATCTTGCCGGTCGCATCCGGCAAACGAAAATTCGGAGCAATAAGCGAAGAAACAAACTGGTTTTGTTCTTCCGGGCGAGGGCCGAAAAACCACGTCGAATGTTCGGTGTCGTAAGCCGTTGGCTGTTTGGTCAGCCGCGCAAACTCACTCAAGTTGAACCAGGTGACTTTGCCTTGAGCTGACAGGAAAGCAGACTTGCGAGCCTTCGGAATCGGGAAACAAAGCTCGTCGCGGCAAACGCCTTGTGGTTTCAGTACGAACTTGGTCGCTTTTGTCAGATCGGCCAACGTCACCCACAAATCTTCGCCTGTGGCCAATGCCGCCGGAGCCGCTGCAACTTCGGTTGCCGTGTTGTCAAAAATCACAATTCGATTTCCGGCAAAAGCATCGCTTGCCGCAATCAGCAACAGCGCGCCAATCAGAAACGCTTTTTTCATAACTCCTCCTGTTCAAAAACTTCTTCGACTTCTTCTTTGGGAATGAACCAGCCTACGGTGCGATTGTCTTCGGTGAAGTATTCGTTGGCCACGCGGCGAATGTCCGCCGCTGTCACATCCGCAATCGCTTTGGGCAGGTCAATGAACGACCGCCAACCGGCAGAAGCTTCGGCTTCGCCGATGGCGCTGATGACGCCGAACGGACTGTCGCGGACATAAATCATCTGCGTCAAAATCAGATTCTTCGCTTTCTGCAATTCCTTGTCGCTAACGTCTTCGGTTTTCAGTTTTTCGATGACATCCAACACGGCTTGTTCGGCGGCGGCGTGTTCTACACTCGGACGCAAAGTCACATCAATCGTAAACAAACCTGCATCAACGAATTGATTGGATTGCGCCTGCTCATCCACCGCAAGCTGGGTTTCAACCAGCGCCTGATAAAGCCGCGAAGTCACGCCCGCCGACAACACGTGATCCAGCAAGGTCAGCGCCGCAGTGTCTTCGTGCCGAGCGTGCGGAATTCGCCAGCCTAATTCGACCAATCCCAACTGACCGGCTCGGCGAAGTTTGAATCGAATTTCGCCTTCCTGTTTCGGCTCGGTCGTGTACATCGGCGGAATCGGTTGCGGCGAAGCTGAAATCTTGCCGAAGTGTTTGGCGATCAAATCCAGCGCCGCTTGATCGTCGAAATCGCCGACGACAATCGCTGTCGCGTTATTCGGGTGATAGTAAACGTCGTAAAACTCTTTCAGTCGTTCGGTCGGAATGCCTTCCACGTCCGAACGCCAGCCGATGGTCGGGTGATGATACGGATGTTCGCGGAACGCCATCGCCCACAACCGTTCGTCCAGAATGCGCGAAGGTTCGTTTTCTCCGCGATCCAGTTCGTTGCGAACAACGGTCATTTCCGACTGGCGGTCGCTGTCGGCAATGAATGAGTTCCGCATGCGGTCGGCTTCCAAATGAATCGCCAATTCAAGCTGGTCGCTGGGCAGCATTTCGTAATACCGCGTTCGATCAAACCACGTGTCGGCGTTGAACACCGCGCCTTGTTTTTGCAACACAGCAGCGATTTGAGTGCCGTTTTGTTTGTTATAAGTCGGCGTTCCCTTGAAAAGCATGTGCTCCAGCAGATGCGTTGCTCCTGTGTGGCCGACGGCTTCGTTGCGCGAACCCACGCGGTACACCACCATAAACGCCGCCACCGGAGCAGCACGGCGTGGAACCAGCAACACTTTCATGTTGTTTGCGTCCAGTTTGTATTCAGCGATGCCTTCGTAGTCAGTGATTTTAGTAAACATAATCAATCAAGCTGTCTAAATGTGTCTCTATTTTTGCTGTGAGTGATTGGTCACAACCATGTGAAAGTACGGCCAACGACCGAGGCAGGATTTATGGCATATCGGATGGCATATTGAAAGTCTGGCTTACCTGCCTGGCCATCAACTACAATCGCGCCGCTTCAAACTATCAATCCAGGAAAAAATGCGACTCCAATGAAACTCGACGGCTTTTCATACCAGCGATCGAAGCTGTTTTTTTCAGCTAACGCCGATTTGCTCAATCCCAAACTGTGAAAATTTCGATCATCATTCCAACACTCAACGAAGCCACGACAATCAACAAGGTTGTCGTTTCGTTGCGGGAGCTTGCTGGCGAATTTGAAATCATCGTTGCCGATGGCGGCAGCACCGACGACACAATCAGACTTGCTCGGAATTGCGGTGTGCGAACGATTGAGACGGAACGTGGGCGAGGACGGCAGATGAACGCCGGAGCGCAAACGGCCAGCGGCGATGTGCTGTTGTTTTTGCACGCCGACACCAGATTGCCTGACGGCGCATTGGCGATGATCGAAAGCCTGTTACAAAACGAACGAGTCTGCGGCGGCAATTTCAGCTTGGTGTTTGATGGCGGCACGCGCGAAGCACGATTGCTGACGCGGATTTATCCTCTGCTAAGACTTGGCGGGATGTGTTACGGCGATTCAGCGCTCTTCGTTCGGCGTAGCGTGTTTGACCGGCTGGGCGGTTACGGGAATTACCCTATATTTGAAGACTGTGATTTGTACCGACGAATGCGTCGTGTCGGAAAGTTCGTCCGTTTGCCAGCGGCGGCTGTGACTTCTTCGCGGCGATTTGAAGGCCGCTTCGTTTGCACCTTTGCTTTGTGGACGATTATGCAAGTGCTGTACTGGCTGGGAGTTGATCCGAACCGATTGGAACATTGGTACAAACCGCTACGGTGATAAATCACAAGAGAAAATCCGAAAATACTGAATTGACTTCCATCTTCCCGATTCCTAGAATTCCTATGGTTTCGATGAAGGCCTGCCCTTATTGGCAGAGATTGGCTCAGGTGAAAACCTGAGCTAGTCGAAACAACAAAGTCCCGCTCGGCGGGATTTTTGTTTTATACCTGTCGCAAATAACCGATTTCGATTGCTTTGATTACCAATTTACTGGCTGCGACCTGGCCTTCGATTCTTCCACGAATGCAGCCAGCCCACCTGTCAGCGAAACGGATTAATGGCTCGCTTTCATCACGAGCACTTCTAACCTGTTGAGTTTTGATTCCTTTTTCCCGAAGTGCATTGGTCAGTTCGCGTGCCTTCTTTTTGTCTATTCCATCAACGAATACAGTTGTTTGGCTGACTTCATCAGCAATTGAAAGAATTGCGTTCGACAAGGTGTCAATCATTGCCTCGAAAAAACTCACTGGTTTTTGATGCCTTCCAAAAAATATCTCACCAGTCGCCAAGTGTGCATTGAGCGCCAATTCCAGGAAGGCTTCACGTTCTGGTGAACGTAATTTGTGCCATTTTTTGGCGCCGACTTTTGATTGTTGTTCCAAACCAATCAATGCTTCTTTAAGCATTGATTGGTCGTTTTCACTAACCACAGCGACAACAATGAAACATTCGGAACGGCTGTCTTGTCCGGTTTCATCAACATAACAAACAAGTTTTTGTTTCAGTTGACTCACAGTTTTCTCAACTTCACCTGTTGGATCGAATGATCCAACCCCTTTTCCAAAATCAGATGCGCGCGGGTACGCGTCGGCGAAATGTTTTCACGCAGATTCACGCCGTTGATCTCTTCCCAAATCCTGAGCGCCGTTTCTCGCGCCTGGTCGTCGGACAAATTGGCGTAACGATGAAAGTAGGAAATCGGATCGCGGAACGCCGTGCGGCGCAGTTTCAAAAAACGTTCGACGTACCAGTGTTTGATGTCTTCTTCGTCGGCGTCCACGTAAATCGAAAAGTCGAAATAATCGGAAACGAAAATCGGCGAGTCGTTTTCTGAAGTCCCGACACCGGTCTGCAACACGTTCAAGCCTTCGACAATCATGACATCGGGTTGGCGCACGACCTGTAACTGGTCAGGGACGATGTCGTAAATCAAGTGCGAGTAAATCGGCGCAGTGACTTCCGGCTCGCCAGATTTCACATCGGCTACGAATTTGACCAACCGCCGCCGGTCGTAGCTTTCAGGAAAGCCTTTGCGCTTCATTAACCCGCGCGATTCCAGCAAGGCGGTCGGATGCAGAAAGCCGTCGGTCGTAATCAAATCCACTTTCGGGTGATTTTTCCATCGCGCCAACAACGCCTGCAAGATGCGCGCGGTCGTGCTTTTGCCGACGGCTACACTGCCCGCAATGCCAATGACGTAAGGAACCTTGTCGGTTGGATCGCCAAGAAAAGTGTGTGTCGCTTCGTGCAGGCTTTGCGTTGCGGCGACATACAGGTTCAGCAAACGCGACAGCGGCAAGTAAATCTCTTCAACTTCGCTGAGCGAGATGCGTTCGTTGATGCCGCGCAAATTGGCCAGGTCATCTTCCGTCAGAGTCAGAGGCGTTGAGTTTCGCAACTGGCTCCATTCTTCGCGCGTGAAATCGGTGTATGGAGAAAGGGGCATAAGCAAGAAGCCAAAAGTCAAAAAGTCAAAAGGCAAAAGTGAGACGGTCAGTTATCACAGCGGTGGAGTGAATCTTCCATCAACTGCCGTCCAGCCGCCATCCACGAACAGCACTGTTCCGGTGACGTAACTGGCGGCGTCCGAAGCCAGGAAGATGACGGCTCCGGCCATTTCGTCGGAACTGGCCCAACGCTTCAGGGCATTTCGGTCGGCGTAAGCGTTGTACCAATCCGGTTTGTCTTTGATCGGGCGCGTCAGAGGAGTGTCCACCACGCCCGGAGCGACCGCGTTGACGCGAACGCCTTTCTGCCCCAATTCTGCCGCCAGCGCACGAACCATTTGCACCATGCCGGATTTCGTGGCCGCGTAAACACCTTGTCCCGGTTCAACCACCAGCGAACGAATCGAAGAAAAGACGATGATGCTGCCACGACCTTGCTTGCTCATAATTTGTCCGGCTTCGCGCAACACGGCCAGCGTGCCTTTCAAATTGACGGCGATGACTTTGTCGAAATCTTCGTCAGTGTAATCCAGCAACGGTTTGCGAATGTTGACGGCTGGCGTGGCAACCGCAATGCCTACGCTGCCGCGTTCGGCGGCGACAGATTGAAACAACGCCTTGACGCTTTCGCCGTTGGTTACGTCCACCATGCGGACTTCGGCGCGTTCACCGATTTCGCGCGCAGTGATTTCGGCCAGTTCCGGTTTCAAGTCGGCGCAGACGACAAACGCTCCGTGCGCGGCCAAGCCTTTGGCGACGGATTGTCCAATGCCGGAACCTGCGCCGATGACTACGGCTGTGCGGTTATCAAGTCGAAAAAGTTGTTCGTAGTTCATTGAGTTCCTGTGTTTGGAGCGCTGCAACCCGGCGCAGCTTTGCATTCGCAAGTAAAGTTTCTGCTGAAATCGAGAGCTTTCTGTTGCGAACAAAAAGCGGTGTCGAGACACGCGCACTCCAAGATCATCCAAGTAATCGCATTGCTCCAAGCGCCATTGCTTTGCACGATAAAATCAAATGTTCGATCTCGCAATACTCATCCGGCTGATGCGCCATGTTCAGAATTCCCGGCCCGTAAGCGATGCACTGTTCGATGCCAGCAACGCGCGCAAAGTGTTTCTGGTCGTAAGTTCCCGGACTGGCAATCAGCGGGGGACGCCGTCCAATCGAAGAGGTAATTGCCCCGGCCATCGTCGTCACCAACTGCGATTCCGGCGAAGTCATCGTTGGATGAACAATCATCACGTCGTTCATCTGGTAACGGCAATCTTCGTCGTCTGCTTGCAACCGGTCGAGCATTTCAATCAACTCGCCGCGCACATCTTCAAAGTTTTCTTCCAGCAAAAAGCGGCGGTCGAAAATCGCTCGACACAAATCGGCGACGCAAGGCGTTTGCAGCGCATCAATCGGCTGGCCGCCGGAAATCGAATTAACGTTGATCGTTGCCGAACGCGCGGCTTCTGGTTCGACAGGCATTTGAGTTCGGCGAAGCGCGAGCTTGGGTTTCAAATCGTGTTCGATGCTGGCGATGAATCGCGCCATACGATCAATCGCGCTGGCTCCCAGAAAAGGCATGCTGCCGTGAGCCGTTCGCCCGCGCGTCAGAACTTCAAACCAATAAACTCCGCGATGCCCCAGACAGATGCGGTCGTAATCCAGCGGTTCGGTGATGACGACGTAATCAATCGCTTCGCGGCGGAAGTGGCCGTTCGCAGCGAGATAAGCGACGCCGGCAAAACCGCCGCTTTCTTCGTCAACGGTTGCGCTTTGTTCGACGGAACCGACCAACTTTACGCCAGCGCGGCGAATGGCTTCGATGGCGAAAATCGAAGCGGCGATTCCGGCTTTTTGATCGGTCACGCCGCGCCCATAAATTCGCCCGTCGCGCACAACGGCGGCGAAAGGATCAACCGTCCAGCCTTCGCCAGCGGGAACAACATCCAGATGGCCGTTGAAATGTAATGTCGGTTTCGCGCGTTCGCCACGTTTTCGCCCGATGACATTGACGCGCGGAAATCGCGTCGAACATTCCGGCAAACCTTCGGCGGTGATGAATTCCGTTTCGTAGCCGAACTCTTTCAGTTTGCCGCCGATAAGGTTGGCGCAATCGGCGTAATTTTCTCCGGGAGGATTGACGGTCGGAATGCGAACAAGCTGGCGTAGGAACTCGACCATCTCTTCGGCGAGTTCATCAACGTGAGTGAGGGTTGAAGTTTCATTCAGCATTGAAGAGGTGTGGAGTGCGGTGGCTCGACACCGCTTTCAGTTCATTACCAGAGAAAATCTGGTTTAGCAGCCAGTCCGCTAAACTCGAAAGCAAAAGCTGCGTCCAGTCGCAGCACTCCAAGTTTAGCTGATTCCAGTGATGCGAATTCCTGTGTGCCCTTTGTAGCGAATGTTGATGCCGATCAGCAACGCCGTCATCGCTTCTACTGTTCGTGAATTAGCCAGAACTCCGCCGTCAACAAACCGACAACCGGGAATGGCTTCGACCAGCGGGCGCACGGTTTCTTTGGCGTCTTTTTTGTCGCCGCAAACGATCACATCGCATTCGACTTCGTGTGACAGATCGGCCAGAGCTTCTGCTCCGACGTTATGAAAAGCGGAAACGACGGTGACGGTGTCGGCCACTTGTTCTTTGCATTGTTCCGCTGCCGAACCTGCCCAGACGCCCAGCACGCGCGTAGCTTTGCCGCCGACCGCCGGTTCCAACGGAACAGTCACGTCAATCAGTATCGTGCCCGGTTGTAACTTGTCGCGGATTTCTTTCAGCGTGTTGATCTGCGCGGCAAACGGAACCGTCAGTACAACGATGTTGGAGTTGGCGGCGGCTTCCAGATTGTGAGCGCCGCTGATGGCAACATTGGCCGCGCCAGCTTTGGCCAGCTCGTCGCGCATTTCGTTGGCGGCGTCTGCGGCGCGTTCGGCGGCGCGCGAACCGACAATGATGTCGAAACCGGCTTTTGCCCAGCGCAACGCCAAGCCTTTGCCCTGATCGCCTGTCCCGCCGATAATTGCAATTCGTTGATTGAGTTGTGTGTTTGGCATAGCCGGATTCTAAATCAAACCTCTACGTTGGAATAGAAGCAAACCTACAGTGAGCGAAAAAGCCGAAATAACCGAATCCAAATCGTCATTGGTTGCGATGTTCGCGGGCAGCTTTCGCTGGTTCCGCGAATGGGTCGCGGCCCAGTTTGAACCCGCTGAAGTTCGCGTGGAGTGGCGCGCGTTGGCCAGAGCTTTTTTGAAACTCGGCACCACAGGTTTTGGCGGAGGCATCGCGGTCATTTCGCAAATTCGTCGGCTGGTGGTTCATCAGAAACAGTGGATGACCGAAGAGGAATTTCTGGACGCGGTGTCGCTGGCGCAGAGCCTGCCCGGCGCGAACGCAGCGAACGCGACAACTTATATTGGGCTACGACTTGGCGGCATTCGCGGCGCGGCAGTTTCGGTCTCCAGTTTTATTCTGCCATCGTTTTTGATGATGATCGGGCTGACCATCGCGCACAGCTTTCTGTACAAATTCCCGGACGCCCAACGCATCTTTCAAGGGTTCAACGCCGCCGTCGTCGGACTGATCGCCGCCACTGTCACCAAGCTCGGCAAAACGGCGATGCAGCAGCAATGGCATTTGGAGTTGGGCGTTGCCGCCGGGTTCATGCTGATTTTTACTGCGACGACCATTGCCGAAGTCGTGTTGATCGCAGGCGTCGTCGGCATCTTCATACAATTTTACAAAACACGCGCGCGGCAACAGCTCCGGCAGAAAATCAGCAAAGAGCGTCAAGCCACCGTGCGCGAAGTCGTCCTGGAACAACAAGCTCGCCAGCACGCAGCCGATTTGATCGAAAGCAAAGACAAGCTGGCCAACGAATACAAAGTCGAAGTTTCATTGCCGGACAAGTCAGCCGACGGCGACAAGGAAGAAAAGCGTCCGAGCAAAGCATTCCCCAAACCGGAACCCAGCCCAGATAGCAATGACGGCGATGGCGCAAACGCAGATCATTCGGAAGATCATCACGAACCATTTTTACCTATTGCCGGAAAAAAAGGCGTTACCCAAAAATTGCCTAAATTGCCGAGCAAGCTGAACAGTTTTGTTTGGTTGGCGTTGTTGCCGTTTTTGCCTGCGCTATTTCTGCTGAACTGGTCGGCGATGCTGGGCAAGCTGTTGACGGTGTGGAAACTGGCGATGATCTTTTTCCGCGTCGGCACGGTCACGTTTGGCGGCGGTTTCGTGATGATTCCTCAAATTGAAACCGACATTGTGGACGTGCATCGGTGGATGGATCACCAGACCTTTGCCGACGGTATGGCCTTTGGCCAGATCACGCCGGGCCCGGTACTGATTACGGCAACTTTCATCGGATACAAAGTCGCCGGATTGTTGGGTGCCGTGGCGGCGACGATAGCCGCATTTTTGCCTTCGTTTGTCATGACCGTAATTGCCGGCGCATCGCTCAATCGTTTTCGCACGAACTTTCTGGTGCAATCGTTTCTGGCCGGAGTCGCTCCGGCAGTCGTCGGAATGCTGGCCGCCGCCGGAGTCAGTCTGGCGAAATCCGGTTTAAGCTCGCCGCTCAGTTACGGCGTGGCGACGATGGCTTTCTTGTTGATGCTGCGCGCCAAGCTCAATCCGGTGGTGATTATCTTCGGCTGCGGCTTGGTGCAATGGGCAGTGGCGCGCGGGTTGATTGGGTGATGGACTTTCAACAATGACTACTTTTCTGACTTCTGAACAACTTACTGCTTATGAACGCGACGGCTTTCTGGTCGTTGAAAACTTCGCCACGCTTGATGAATGCAAGGCGCTGAAACAACGCGCCGAAGAATTGGTTGCCGCCTTTGATCCGCAAGGGGTGATTTCAATCTTCACTACCAAAGAGCAAACTCGTGCCAGCGACGAATACTTTTTGGAATCGGGCGACAAGGTGCGGTTCTTTTTTGAAGAAGACGCCTTTCTGCCCAATGGCAGTTTGCGCCAGAGCAAAGAACGTTCGATCAACAAGATTGGCCACGCGCTGCACGATCTGGAACCGGTGTTCGACCGGTTTTCGCGCAAGCCGGAACTGGCGACAATTGCCGAACAGATTGGATTGCAGCAACCGTTGTTGCTGCAATCAATGTACATCTTCAAACAGCCGAACATCGGCGGCGAAGTCACCTGCCATCAGGACGCGACGTTTCTGTACACCGAACCGATGACCGTCACCGGGTTCTGGTTTGCGCTGGAAGACGCCACGCAGGAAAACGGCTGCCTGTGGGCGATTCCCGGCGGCCACAAAACCGGTTTGAAAAAACGATTTGCTCGTGCTGAAACTGGCGGAACCAAAATCGAAGTGTTGGACGATTCGCCATGGTCGAATGAGCAATTGGTTCCGCTGGAAGTCAAAGCCGGAACATTGGTCTTGCTGCATGGATTGTTGCCGCACATGAGTTACGCCAATCGCTCGCCGAAATCGCGCCACGCTTATGCTGTTCACGTAGTAGACGGAACAGCGCGTTATCCGGCGGAAAACTGGCTGCGGCGGGAAATGCCGCCACGTGGCTTCGATACGGAACCTGGAGCGGTAGCGATAGGGTTGGCTTGAAAGAAGAGTATTCCCAATTGCCCGGTCGCTACCGCTTCCGGTTCCGCACCATCATTCGAGTAATGGAACTCAAACTTAAAACCTGTACAGTTCGACCTTGGCGACGAGGCGATGAAGATTCGCTTGTTGCCAACGCCGACAACTATCGAATCTGGCGAAACGTTCGTGACAAGTTTCCGCACCCGTACACAATCGAAAACGCTCGTGACTGGATTGGATTGGCCGGCCAGGAATCCACCCCCAGCAGTTTTGCCATCGCCGTTGACCGCCAAGCAGTCGGTGGTATCGGGCTGATATTCCGCGACGACATCAATCGCTGCCGTGCCGAAATAGGATACTGGCTGGGCCAAAGCTATTGGGGACGCGGAATTGTCACCGAAGCCGTTCGTGCGGTGACTTCCTGGGCGTTCGCCAATTTCGATCTGGCCAGCATTTACGCTGGCGTGTTGGAATGGAACCCGGCTTCGATGCGCGTGTTGGAAAAAGCCGGGTACAAGTTCGAAGCTCGATTGCGAAACGCGATGATTAAAGAAGGCGTCGTGATGGATGAATTCATTTATTCCGTGACGCGAGAGGAGGCAGAATTTTATGGCGGATGAACTGGCCAAACATTACCTGGAAAATGTCATCGGCGAATTCCGGCTGCTGAAAAAACAGGGCGAACGCGCGATGGAACAGCTCAACGAAGAAGAGTTGTTCGCCACGCTCGACGCGGAAAGCAACAGCATCGCCATTCTGGTCAAACATCTGGCAGGTAACATGCGCTCGCGCTGGGTGGATTTTTTGACAGGCGACGGAGAAAAGCCAGACCGATTCCGCGACCAGGAATTCGAATTGGACAAAGCCACAACGCGCGCTCAGGTGATGATTTGGTGGGAACAAGGCTGGCAGCATGTTTTCACCGCGCTCGAACCGTTGCGACCAGAAGACGCCAATCGAACAGTGATAATTCGGCAAGAACCGCACACCGTTGTTCAAGCCATCAACCGGCAGTTGACGCATTACGCCACGCACGTCGGCCAAATTGTTTTTCTGGCCAAGCATCTGAAATCCGCGAACTGGAAAACATTGAGCGTGCCGCGTGGACAGTCCGAACAGTTTAACCAACAACATTTTGAACGATTGAAGGCGAAAGCCGATCAACAAAAACCACTTTCTCGATACTGAATACAATTCATAAACAGGAGCACCATGAGCGAATTAGTTACGCGAACTCAAGACGGCGACATTGCCGTTATCACTGTCAACAATCCCCCCGTCAACGCGCTTAGCCCCGGCGTGCCCGAAGGCATTGCGGACGCGATCGCCAAAATTGCCGCCGATGATTCGATCAAAGGCGCAGTGATGATTGGCGCGGGACAGACCTTCATCGCCGGAGCCGACATCAAAGAATTCGGCAAAATCACTTCCGGCCAGCGCAAAGAAGGCATCAACTTTCTGGATGTCATCAAATCCATCGAAGATTGTCCGAAGCCGACTGTCGCCGCCATTCACGGCACGGCGTTCGGCGGGGGTCTGGAAGTGGCGATGGGTTTTCATTACCGCGTTGCCGTTGCTTCCGCCCAAGTCGGCCAGCCCGAAGTCAAACTAGGCATCATTCCCGGAGCCGCCGGAACTCAGCGTTTGCCGCGATTGGCTGGCGTAGCCAAAGCCACACAGATGTGCGCCGACGGCAATCCGATTCCGGCCAAAGACGCTCTGGCTGCCGGAATCATTGACAGCATTGTTGACGGCGACTTGCTCACCGGAGCAATTGCTTTCGTGAAAGAAAAGATTGCCAGCGGTGAAAAGCCGCCGAAAACTCGTGAGCGCAATGAAAAGCTCGGCGATGAAGCGGCGAACGCGCCGATCTTTGAAGCCGCACGTGCTCTGGCCAAAAAGACTGCACGCGGAATGATGGCTCCGCTGGCGGCGATTGACGCCGTCGAAGCTGCAACCAAACTTTCCTTTGACGAAGGCTGCAAACGCGAACGCGAATTGTTCAACCAATGCCTGCACTCCGATCAATCGAAAGCGATGATCCACGTCTTTTTCGGCGAACGCGAAGTCGCCAAGATTCCGGGCATCGGCAAAGACACTCCGCAAATCGCCATCAACAAAGCCGCCGTCATCGGCGCAGGCACGATGGGCGGAGGCATTGCCATGAATTACGCCAACGCTGGCATTCCTGTGATTATGAAAGAAACCACGCAGGAGGCGTTGGATCGCGGCGTGGCGACCATCCGCAAAAACTATCAGAACTCCGTCAACAAAGGCCGCTTTCCGCAGGAGGTGATGGACAAGCGAATGGCGCTGATTACGCCGCAACTGACTTACGACGGATTCGAGCAAGCCGACATCATCACCGAAGCCGTCTTTGAAGGAATGGCGCTGAAGAAAGAAATCTTTGCCGAACTCGACAAGATCGCCAAGCCGGGCGCGATTCTGGCGTCGAACACTTCCACGCTGAGCATTGACGAAATCGCGTCGGCGACTTCGCGGCCAGAATTCGTCATTGGCCATCACTACTTCAGTCCGGCGAATGTCATGCGCTTGCTTGAAATCGTTCGCGGCCAGGCCACCAGCAACGAAGCCATTGCCACTTCGATGGCGCTGTCAAAACGGCTGAAAAAAGTCGGCGTGCTGGTTGGAAATTGTTACGGCTTCGTGGGCAATCGAATGCTGCACCAATACGGACGCGAAGCGCAGTTTCTGGTTGAAGAAGGAGCCAAGCCGCAAGACGTGGACGGCGCGTTGTACAAATTCGGAATGGCCATGGGGCCGCTGGCGGTTGGCGATTTGGCGGGATTGGATGTCGGCTGGCGCATTCGCAAAGAGTTCAAGCATCTGGAAAAGCCCGGCCTGCGTTACGCCAAAGTCGCTGACGAACTTTGCGAACGCGGTCGTTACGGTCAAAAAACCGGAGCCGGTTGGTACAAGTACGACGAAAACCGAAAGGCGATTCCAGACCCGGAAGTTGACGCGCTGATCGAAGAAATCGCCGCCGCTCAAGGCATCACTCGCCGCGCCGTCACCGAAGAAGAAATCATCGAACGCACGCAATACGCGCTGATCAACGAAGGCGCAAAAATTCTGGCCGAAGGCATCGCGCTGCGAGCCGTGGACATAGACATCATTTACCTGAACGGATACGGCTACCCTTCGTGGAGAGGTGGCCCGATGTGGTACGGCGACACGGTTGGATTGAAGAAGGTTTACGACCGCGTTTGCCAGTTTCACGAAGAACACGGTGAATGGTGGACGCCCGCTCCGTTGCTGAAAGAATTGGCGGAAGCAGGCAAGACTTTCGCTGAATACGATAAGGCGAAGTAATTCATTGATGCGTGGTAACTGCTCAGCCTCTTTGTCGCGTTAGCGACGCTTGAATTTAGCCGTGGGTTTCAACCCACGGTAGAAGCGATATGACCTCCTCGTCGCGGTTTCGCCGACGGAGATTAGTAGGGGCAAAAGCGACGCGGAGCATTTTTTACCGC
>JANRKX010000111.1:0-24749 GCA_033763255.1 Acidobacteriota bacterium
TCAGGCAAGTCCAAAGGGAATTCGATATTTGCTGGCATAGCTTGTCTCCTCAAAATTGATCGAGGTGAAAGCCTGCCACAGTTTATTTGAGTCTCAAAGACCACAAGATATAGGCGGAACCACGCGAGTTCCTAAAGAACCGAAATTTTCCTGCAAGCAGACGGAAGCGGGGATATGGTTATGCATCTTTCATTGCCTGACTTGCCAGAAGAATTGATGAAAAAGTCTGCGGCGGCTGGGCCTGGTCAACCTGATCCCAAACAAATGATCGAAGAGATGAAGCAAAAATTCTCTTCAGGTTTGCCGCCAACCGTGCAATTGAAAGAAGTCAAAGAAGTCAAACAAAACGGCGCTTACAGTTTTTACATCGTGCTGCATTTCAATCGGCTCAATGACCTGGAAGCTGCATTGGACAGTTACTCCAAAGAAATGGGCGAAAAGGAATCCAAAGAGAAGAACAAAGATGATTCCTACTGGAAAGTCGCTCTGGAGAAAAAAGGAGATTTAACCATCGTCACACAACGACTGTTCATTGATTTAGTAGGCGCGCTAGGAAACAGCATGCCCCTAAGCGACAAGGAAAAATCCGAAGCTACCTCTTCTGATTCCATAACAAGCCCTGCCCCAACCACTACGCCTAAAGTTCAACCGAAACCTGTCGCCAAACGCACAGGTAAGCAACCCGCGCGAACACCTGCTCCCAAAGAAAGACCTGCAGTAAAAGAAGAATCACCTGAACAGGACTTGCCGCCCGATATGTTTAAGGAATTGATGGGCGGGGAAATGATGCAAATGTTGTTTTCCATGGTGTTCAAGTTCCGCTTTATTGTGCATGCGCCGAAGAACTTTACCGAGACCAATGCCGATATTGTGCTGAACGGCAAGACCGCTATCTGGAACGCTTCGCTTGGGGCCTTCATCAACGAAAAGAATCCCAAAGACAGAAAAGTTCTGGAAATGAAGGTGGTTTATTGACCGAAAAAGAAGCTTGAATACTGGAACCGCGCAACCGTAGTTTTGCCGCAAATCATTCGTGGCTTGACAGGGTTGAAAGCCTTCGGCTAACTTCCCTGTTTGCCGTCAGCAATGGATTTTCGCCGTTTTTGATATTCGGTCATTGCTCGCGGTTAAAGCTTAACTTTCTAAACAAGCATAAGGAGAACGAAAGTGAAAGAAGGAATCCATCCGAATTATCAGGAATGCAAAGTTCATTGTGCCTGTGGCCACACTTGGACCACTCGCTCGACCAAGAAAGAACTCAACGTTGAAATTTGTTCGGCCTGCCACCCGTTTTTCACCGGCAAACAGAAATTGGTGGACACTGCTGGCCGTGTTGAACGTTTCCAGAAGAAATACGCTAAAAAAGCCCAAGCAACGGCTTGATCCAATTGCGGAATTTGTGGACTCGATGATGAAGGCCATCATTAACAACTGGTCGAATTTGAGAAGCGGAGACAAATCTGCATTCCGCGTCCCACATCCCGCATTCATTTGCGGTCATCTTTAGCGTCCAAAACCAAAGCCACTGCGACCAACAATGTTGGTAACTGGCCCATTCACGGTCAGGTACACCAGTTTGTTGTTGGCGCTGTGGCTTTACTTTTTGATCGTAAGGCAGGTTGTTATGAGCCAGGAAAAAGAAATCATCGTTGGAGGCCAGGCCGTTATCGAAGGCGTGATGATGCGCGCTCCGAATTCGTATGCGGTTGCGGTTCGTAAACTGGATGGCAGCATCGTTTATAAAGCCGAGCCGTTGCCGAAATTAAGCGATAAGTATCCGATTCTGAAAATCCCTGTACTGCGCGGCAGCGCCGTGTTGATTCATTCGATGGTGCTGGGCGTCAAGGCTCTGAACTTTTCCGCCACAGTCGCATTTGAAGACGCCGAACAAGAGGATGCCAAAGCGACAACATCCGCCAAAGCGGCGGCAGCAACTGGCGCGTTGGCAACGACGGCTCACGTGATGGATTCGGGCGACCGTTTTTTGTCCGAAGAATCGTTGAAAGAACTCGAACAGCCTGAACCAAAAGAAAAGCTGAGCAGTTCAGAAAAGCCAAGCAGTGCGGGAGCCACAGCGACGGCTGCCGGTTCTTTGGTGTTTGCGTTGGTGTTCAACGTCATGCTGTTCATCGTGTTGCCGCTGCTGCTGACCAACGTGATGTTCATTTACTTCGGTTGGGGAGACTCGCCACAGGCCACAGTTGAACAGACCACCGGACAAACCTGGTATCAATCCGCCTGGGCGTGGACACAAGCTTATATGAAGCCTGTGCGCCCTTCGTTTTCGTTCAACTTCATTGACGGAGTCATCCGAATGATTTTTTTCATCACGATGATTTACACATTTTCGCGGTTGAACGACATCAAGCGAGTGTTTGAATATCACGGTGCGGAACACAAAACCGTCTTCACCTGGGAAATGGGCGAAGAACTTACCGTCGCCAATGCTCGCCGCCACCCGCGTCAGCATCCGCGCTGCGGAACCAGTTTTCTGATGGTGGTGATGCTGGTTTCGGTCGTGCTGTTTTCCATCATCAAGTTCGACACGTTGCTGCTGAACATGCTGTCGCGCATTGCGCTGATTCCGCTGATCGCAGGTATTTCATACGAAGTGATTCGCGCCGCCGGCAAAAAAGAATCCGGCGCGATTTTCCGGTTGATGACTTTGCCAGGCATTTGGCTGCAAAACCTGACGACGCGCGAACCTTCGGACGATCAACTGGAAGTCGCAATTTACGCCCTCAAGGAATCGCTGAAACTCGAACCCAAAGAACAGGTGCAGCCAGCGTAAAGTGAATAAAGCTGAATCGTCGCGGGGAAAACTACCGACTACTGCCTACTGACTACCGTCTACTGTGAAACTATGTTTGAAAAACTCGAAGCCATCGAAAAAACCTACGAAGAACTGACCGAGCAGATGACTGACAACGAAGTCATCAGCGATCAGACGCGGTACACCAAAGTCACCAAACAGCACCGCGAACTGGAACCCATCGTGGTGAAGTTCCGCGAGATCAAAAAGCTCGACAGTGACATTCAGGGCAACAAAGAAATTCTACGCGATGTGGACGACACTGAAATGCGCGAACTGGCCGAAGCCGAATTGCCTGAGCTGGAAGAGCGGCGGCAAAAGGCTGAAGAAGAGTTGAAGATTTTGCTGCTGCCGAAAGACCCGAACGATGAAAAGAACGTCGTCTTTGAAGTTCGCGCCGGAACTGGTGGCGAAGAGGCTTGTTTGTTTGCCGCTGAAGTTTTGCGAATGTACGCTCGTTACGCCGAGCGGCAGGGCTGGAAATTCCAGGTGACGGAATCGGCGGAAACCGGATTGGGCGGCATTCAAAAGGCCGAAGCCATCATCGAAGGCGAGCGCGTCTATTCCAAACTGAAATACGAATCCGGCGGGCATCGAGTCCAGCGCGTGCCGCAAACGGAAACCAGCGGACGCATTCACACTTCGGCGGTGACGGTCGCCGTTCTGCCCGAAGCCGAAGAAGTGGACGTGAAAATTGATCCGAAAGACATTCGTGTGGATACGTTTTGCTCCTCCGGTCCAGGAGGCCAATCGGTCAATACGACTTATTCGGCAGTGCGGTTGACGCACATGCCCAGCGGTTTGGTGGTTTCGATGCAGGACGAAAAGTCGCAAATCAAAAACCGCGAAAAGGCTATGCGCGTGCTGCGTTCGCGCCTGTATGAAATCGAGCAGCAGAAACAGCACGACGCTTTGGCCAAAGAACGCCGCGATCAAGTCGGCACGGGCGATCGCTCAGAAAAGATTCGCACCTACAACTTCAAGGAAAATCGCGTCACCGATCACCGCATTGGCCTGACGATTCACCAACTGGATTTGATTATGGAAGGCTCGCTGGATGAATTGATCGAAGCAACCGTCACGCATTTCCAGGCCGAAAAGCTGAAAGCCGAAACCGAACGACAAGTCGCCGGAGCTTAGCTAATGCCAGCGACGATTGCCGAAACTTTGAAACTGGCCAGCGAGCGTTTGCGAGCCGCTTCGGTTCCCAACGACGTGCTGGACGCGCAGACCTTGCTGGCCGAAGCTTTGGGCAAAGACCGCACCTACCTGATCGTCAATTTCAATGAACAACTCGGCGAAGATTTGCTGGCTGCGTACTTCAGCTTGATCGAACGCCGCTCGGCGGGCGAACCGCTGCAATACATTACCGGTCATCAACAGTTTTTCGGTTTGGAATTTGAAGTCACGCCCGACGTGCTGATTCCCCGCCCCGAAACCGAATTGATCGTCGAAGAAACCATTCGTCTGGTCGAAGAATGCAAACTCGCCGCGCCAGTTATCGTTGATGTCGGGACGGGTTCCGGCTGCATCCCCGTCACTTTGGCGCGCGAACTGGCTGACGCCAAAGTGTTCGCATGCGACATTTCGACGGCGGCGCTGACAGTCGCTAGGCGAAACGCAGCCCGGCATGATCTGGAAACGCGCATCGAGTTTATCGAATCGGATTTGCTGACACTGTTCCCTGAAAACCTGTTTGCCGATTTCATTCTGTCGAACCCGCCTTATGTCGCCGCCCACGAACTGTCCACGCTGCAACGCGAAGTCCGCGACTGGGAACCGCACACCGCTTTGACTGACAACGGCGACGGATTGAGTTTTTACCGGCGCTTGCTGGCCGAAGCGCCCGGTCGGTTGAAGCCCGGCGGCCATCTGATTTGCGAACTCGGTTTCGGACAAGCTGACGCCGTGTCGGCGATGGCCGATTCGGCGACCTGGAGCGAGGTCAGATTGTTGAATGATCTGCAAGGCATCGCTCGAACCATCATCCTGCGTCGCTGAAACGCTTCGGCTTTGTTTGTTTTCGGCGTTTTCTCTGCAATCATATCCGCGCCTAAATCAGAGCAAGCTACTTTGGAACATTCTCTTTTGACAGGATGAACAAGATTTGCGGCAGGATTTACAGAATCATCAATAGCAGTAAAGTTCCAACATGGTTTGAATCCTGTTCATCCTGAAAAAAAACCATGTTCATCCTGTCTCAAAGTTTCTTGCCTCGATTTAGTTGCTGATCGGCGCTTCAATCGTTCGATGCGGTTGATGCCGCCAACCTTGTTCCCCGAAGCTACACAACAAATTTGATTCCGGCGTTGTCCGGTTGGGAGTTAGAAGTGAAAACAAAAATCTGTCTTGCCACCTTGATGATTCTGTTTGCGGCGAGTTGGACGGCAATGGCGCAGTCAACTTCGGACAAAGACAAACAAGCTCCAGCAGCGGCTCAGCCCGCTCAGCCTGTGGATTCCGACACCGAGCTTCGCAAAGCGATTGAATCCAGCGGGGGCAGTGAAACGCAGATCATCGTCAATCTGGAAAATTACCTGCAGAAATTTCCGAAAAGCGAGCATCGCCAGGAAATCGAAGGCGAGGTGTACAAACTGGCGGTCAAGTTGCGCGACCGAAACCGCGTGATTTCGTATGCGGAAAAACTGGTCGTCGCCAACGAAGGCAACATTGATGCGTTGACGAATCTGGTGACTTCGCTGCGCGAACGCAAAGGGCCGGACGATCTGAACGTCGCAATCACTTACGCCAACCAGTTGGTTCGCCAGTTTGAAGGAATAATTTCTTCCAGCATCAAACCCAAACGCATCAGCGCCGCTCAGTGGGAAGAACGCAAGCAACAAGGCATTGCTTCAGTGTATTTGCTGCGCGGGCGAGTTCACGCCGATCTGGGCAACGACGAAAAAGCGAAAGCCGATTTGACGAAAAGTTTCGACTCCGCGCGAATGGCCGGAGCCGCATTGGTTCTGGGCGAACTAGCTGAAAAGCGCAAAGCCACAGACGAAGCGATTGAGTTTTATTCCAAAGGATTTGTCATCGCGCTGGTCACCAACGAAGAAATTGATTTGAAAGCCACTCGGCAAAAACTCAGCCAGCTTCAAGCGGCGAAAACCGGTTCCGAAGCCGGGCTGGGCGACCGGTTGCTAAAAACCTACGACGCATTCGTCAAAGAGCGCGATGAACGATTGGCCAAAATGGAACAGCCGAACATCAACGAAAACGCCAGCAACGCGCTTGGCTTCAAGCTGACGAAACTTGATGGCTCCAAGCTTGATCTGGCGACGCTGAGCGGCAAAATCATTGTCATGAATTTTTGGGCGACTTGGTGCGGGCCGTGTTTGACTGAAATGCCGCTGTTTGAAAAAACGATGGCCAAATACAAAGACGACAAGAGCGTTGTCTTTTTGGCCGTCACCACCGACGAAGACCGCGATGCCGTCGCGCCTTTTTTGAAACAACACAAATTCAACCTGCCGGTGGTCTATGCCGATTACCTGAACGATTTTTTCTCGGTCGGTTCCATACCGACTACGATCATCCTGGATCGCAAAGGCGAAGTCGCTTTTCGCCAGGCCGGTTACAACCCTCGCACGGATTTCGTCTCCGAGTTAAGCGAGCGGATTGAAGAGGCGAAAAAGAAGCGGACAGAGTGAAAGAGAGATGGAGGGATGGGGGGAAAGAAGCATTGAAGGCTGGAGAATAAATAAACTAGTCTATCTCTTCCCCGTCTGCCCGTCCCCTCCTCTTCTCCGTCCCTCTGTCTCCCCGTCCCCTCGCCTCCTCGTCTCCCCATCACTTCACCGGCGGAACCGGGCAATACATCACGTCGGGCAAGTCTTCAGCGAACTGGCGTTGATTTTGCAAAGGATCAACGCGGTTTCGCTGATACCAGTTCAGAAGTTCGGACACTTGCCGACGTTCGCGCCGAGCCTTCAATGCCAGCCGGATTCGTACAGCCAGAATAATCGGGCAGAGCGTCACCGCAGCCGCTCCTAAAAAAGGCGCTTGTCCAAGCAGCAGCAACATTCCAAAAACAATTCCGAACGACGGAAGCAGAAAGCTCAGATCGTTCAGGCAATCCATCCAGAGAGGACGTTTGGCGGGTTCGGCTATCGGAACCGGCAAAACCAGCAATTCATCCAAAGAAGAAATTGGCGCAAGCTTCCGGCTCGCGCGCGAGTAGGGCACTTCGGGGGTCATGGTAAATACCTCAAAAGTTGATTAAGGCACGCCGCTGCAACGCGCAGCCTGCCACGATGTTGAAGATTCGGATTGTGAGGAAGAAGTCGAAAGCCGAAGTCGCGTTTTTGTGGTTTGGGGCAATTCAGTCACGAAGCTTCGGCAGCAGTCGGATTGACGCGCGGATTTTATAGCCTTTGGAAAAAAGAAACCAACGATAAACACACGCGAATGCTCACGAATAAAAACTTCCGGTCAGGCAAAACACGGGTTCGGCATTCGAGATCATTCGTAGTTGAAAACCTTTCCTTGTTCGCCGAGTTCTCGTTTGTTCTTCTGTTCGCACGCGGTAGACTGCGCGCCAACCGCTTTTAATCACAGACAAAATCAGGAGACGCATCACCCCGCATGAACTGGACTCAAGTTTATAACCCTGCTGGCAATCTGTTGTTGTCGGCGTTGATCGCTGCCATTCCCGTCGTTGTGCTGTTGGGTTTGCTGGCCTTTTTTCACGTGCGCGCGCACATCGCGGCTTTGATCGGACTGGTTTCGGCGTTGTTGGTCGCCATTTTGGTTTACGGCATGCCGACCAAACTGGCGCTGGCCGCCGCCGCCAACGGAGCCGCGTTCGGATTGTTTCCCATCGGCTGGATCGTGCTGGCGGCGATTTTTGTTTATGACATCACTGTCGAAACCGGCCAGTTTGAAGTCGTCAAACGAACCATTGCCGGATTGGCCGACGACCGGCGCATTCAGGCTTTGCTGATTGCCTTCAGCTTCGGAGCGTTTATCGAAGGCGCTGCCGGGTTCGGGACTCCCGTCGCGGTTTCCGCCGCGATGTTGATCGGTCTGGGGTTCAAACCGCTGCAAGCCGCCGGGCTGGCTTTGATCGGCAACACTGCGCCCGTGGCTTACGGAGCATTGGGGACTCCGATCATCACGCTGGCCAAAGTCACGGGGCTGCCGCTGGAACAATTGAGCGCAATGACCGGGCGACAACTTCCCTTCTTTTCGGTGATCGTTCCGTTCTGGCTGGTGTGGGCGATGGCCGGTTTCAAAGGCATGCGCGAAGTCTGGCCAGCGTGCCTGGCTTCGGGCTTAAGCTTCGCCATCGTGCAATTTCTGGTCAGCAATTATCACGGCCCCTGGGTGGTGGACATTGCCGGAGCGATTGCTTCGATTTTGACGCTGGTCGTCTTGTTGAAATTCTGGCAGCCGAAAAAGGTCTGGCGATTCGACGGCGAAGCTGCGGCGGAAGTCGTTGAAAAACCTTCGACCGCCTTAGCCGTTCGCGCCTGGATGCCCTGGGTGATTTTGTCCGTGCTGGTTTTCCTGTGGGGCTTGCCGCAAATCAAAGCATTTTTGAACGGCATTTCGTTGCCGGAATTCGCCGTGCCGTTTTTGGACAAAGCCGTGTTGCGCGCTCCGCCTGTCGTCTTGCAAGCGAAAGCCGAAGACGCCAAATTCGCCTTCAACTGGTTATCGGCAACCGGCACGGCGTTGCTGATTGCCGGAATTGTTTCCGGCTTGATGTTGAAACTGTCACCGATGCGGCTGGTAAAAATCTTCTTCGGCACGTTCAAGCGCGCGCAGCTTTCGTTGCTGACCATAGCGGCGATGTTGGCGCTGGGATTCACCACGCGATTCGGCGGATTGGATTCGACGATGGGTTTGGCTTTCGCCAGCACAGGTTGGTTGTTTCCGTTCTTTTCGCCGCTGCTGGGCTGGCTGGGAGTTGCGCTGACCGGCAGCGACACGTCGTCGAATGTCTTATTCGGCAACTTGCAGCAAGTGACGGCGCAACAATTGGGAATTTCGCCCGTGCTGGCGGCGGCGTCAAACAGTTCCGGCGGAGTGATGGGCAAAATGATTGACGCTCAATCCATCGTCGTCGCCAGCATGGCTACGAATCAGCACGGCGAAGAAGGCACGATTTTGCGCTACGTGTTTTTTCACAGCGTGGCGTTGGCGGTGCTGGTCGGATTGTTGGTGATGCTGCAAGCGTACGTTTTCCCCAGCATCGTACCTTAACTTTTTAGGGGAGTTTTTATGGCCAAAGATCATTTGGAACGAGTCAGGAAATTTTGTCTGGCGCTGCCCGAAGTCGAAGAAAAACTGTCGCACGACGCTCCGACATTTTTCGTCAAGAAAAAGGTCTTCGTGATGTTCGCCGACAATCACCACAACGACGGACGCATCGCCATTTGGTGCGCGGCTTCCGCCGAAATCCAGCAAGCGTTGATCGAGGCCGAGCCGGACAAGTTTTTTCGCCCGCCTTACGTCGGCGTGCGCGGTTGGATAGGAATCAATCTGGATCAAGTGGATGACACCGAACTGGCTTCGCACATTCGGCAGGCGTGGCTGATGATCGCGCCTGTGAAGTTGCATGCTGCGCTCAACGCGCCAGCACGTGGTGAGTGACGTAAGACAGTTGAACCGGGACGCCTTCGTTCAGTTTGACTCTGATGACTGCCTGAAAAGCTTCGGGTAAAGGCTGGCCGGGCGTCAGGTTCATTTTCTGAAACAGTTCTTTCATCGTGTCCAAACGGGTGACGTATTCAGCCGCGCCGCCCGTTCCTTCGTTCGACGAACAGGCCAGCATCGTCACTCGCGTTTGCGGATCGAGTCCCGGAAAGACCGAAATCACCGCGTAAGTTTCCACAGCTTCGCCGAATTTTTCGCGGAAGACATTGTTGTATTCAACGATTTCACCCGCCGCAGGAAACAAATTGGTGACGCGGCCTCGGTCGGCTTCAAACTTCAACTGGTAAGGAAATTTCAGAATCTGCGGATTGTATTTTTGCGAGCCGAGCAAAATAACGTGGCGGCCTTTCAAATCTTCCCAACTTAAATTGTTCGAGCGTTTGACGCTGAGCGTGGCGCGTTGCTCGGTCAACATTCGCGTCAGCATGAACAAGGATTCGGCTTCGCCAACGCCTGTGAATTTGAAGCTGGGACGTTTTTCCGATGTTCGCAAGGCTTTCGCTGCCAAACTTACTTCTTCGTCGGTTTCGACATCTTCCCAACGATTCAATCTGGGTTCGCGGTAAAAATATCGGTCGAGCCGGACAAACATTGGCGTACCGAAAATCAGCAACGTAGGCTTTCCCGAAGCCAGATACGGTTGCCAAAACTGTTGCAGTTCCGGCGCAAGCGCAGAAGTTTCCGCCGCTGTCGGTTGTGTGAATCGAAACGCCGCAACAACAATTACCGCCAAAACCAACAACGCGACTGCCGCCAGAACATGAAATTTGCGTTGAGATTTTGCAGCCGGAATTTCATCCAAAACCATTGCAGGAGCAAGCGCCGTCGAAACCGGCTCAACGCGAAGAAAGCTGACATCATAACGGCCTTTGGGAATTTCCAGATGCACAGGCAATGCCGAGCCGCCGTTTTGAAAAAAATCTTTCAGCTTCGTTCGCAACTTGCCGATGTCCACGCGAACTGTGGGGTCAAGTCGCGGGTCGTAATCCGACGGTTTGCCCAAAGCCTCGACGCCGATGGTGTATTCCTTCAACGGCTCCACGCTGGCATCCAGGGATTTTCGCCCCAGCCAATCCAACAACAAATACAGATTGCTGTGTTCGCGCACGATGCCGGAACGCAAAACGCTGTCCAGCGCCTGCTCCTTTTCCTGGCGCGAAAGCTTCGAGTTCTGGATTTGAACCAATGCGGGCTGCACTTGCTGTTGTCTCCTGATTGGATTTGAAGCGTGCGGAGTGTATCAACCGGCGAAAAAAACGGTCAAGCCACGATGCGAGCAACTGGCTTTGGTATCAAAAACTTAGCCCAACTGACATCCGGGTTGTTTACCGTACCTTACTTACCTGAAAACCAAAGCCTCACTACAATCCGCGCCACTTCATACTGAACTTAAACCGTCCGACACAGGGCGAATCCATTTTTTCAGAACGCACCACCAACGGAGGAAACGACATGAAATCGAATACCAACGGAAGAAATTTGCTATGCCGCCGGATGATTGGCGTGTTGGCTGTTTTGCTGTTGTTGTCTTTGACTGCCATCGCTCAGGAAACTCGCGGCTTGGTTTCCGGGCAAGTGACTGACCCCAACGGAGCAGCCATTGCGGGCGCAACGATAAAAATCATCAGCCTGGCTACTGGCAGCCCGATTACGGCAACCACCAACAGCGACGGAAATTATTCCGCGCCTTATTTGTTGCCAGGAATGTATTCGATCACGGTCGAAGCGCAAGGGTTCAAAAAACTGGTTCGCCAAAATCTGGAAGTTCAGGTTGGCGACCGGTTGGCGTTGAACCTGCAACTGGAAGCCGGAGCCGTGACTGAATCCGTGACAATCAGCAGCGATTCGACTCCATTGTTGGACACGACTACGGCCAGTTCAGGTCAGGTGATTGATCGCCGTCGCATTTCTGAACTGCCGCTGGCCGAAGGCAATCCGATGACATTGGTTCGACTGGCTCCGACAACGGTCATCACAGGCGTATTCACGGCGATGTCCGCGCTGAGCACCAGCGGCCCTTCTGACTTTACGGTGGAAGGAACTCCGCAAGGCGGCAACGAATTCACTCTGGACGGTTCGCCGAACACTGCGGATCGCGGCGGACAAGCGGGCGCATTGCGCGTCGGCATGCAGCCTCCGCCGGATGCCGTGCAGGAATTCAAAGTCGTCAACACCAGCTTCGACGCTCAGCAAGGCCACACCGCCGGAGCCAGCATTGACGTTTCCGTTCGTTCCGGCGGCAGCAAATTCAGCGGCACGCTTTATGAATTCGTCCGCAACGACGTGCTGGGCGCGAACGACTTTTTCGGCAATCGTGCATCGGCGCGCGGGTTTGACGAAAACGGCAAAGCTCGCCGCGAAGCCCGCCGATTCAATCGTTTTGGCGGAACTCTGGGCGGGCCGGTTTGGTTGCCGCGATTTGGCATCGGTGGAAGCCAGGTCAAAAAATTCGACCAGACCTTTTTCTTTGTTTCTTACGAGGAAATCCGCACCGGACTGCCGCTGACTGAAACTTTGACCGTGCCGACACAGGCGTTTCGCAACGGAGATTTTTCCTCGTTGGCGACAGGACAGCTTGTTTACGATCCGGCGACCGCGCGCCAGGTTGGAGCGCGAGTCGTGCGCGACCCGCTCAGTTGCAACAGTCGAGCGAACGTAATTTGCTCCAACCGCATTTCGCCGATTGCTCAAAAGTATTTGTCCTTCCTGCCCTTGCCGAATTTGCCCGGCGTGGAAAACAACTTCATCGGCAGCACTTCTGAAAGGAATGTTTACCGCGTGTTGCTGACCCGTTTCGATCAAAACTGGAGCGAAAAGCATCGTTCGTTCTTCCGCTTTTCGCGCAGCCACCGCGACGAAGACGATGAAAACACCACCGGAGTAAACAACGGCGTTCGCATCAACGGACGCAGCGGATCGCGCGGCAATCTGGGCGGAGTTTTCGATCACGTCTGGACAAAATCCGGCAACACGATTTTGAACATTCGCGCAGGGTACACGCGCTTCCGCCAAACGCGCGACCAGATGGCCGAACAGGACATCACGCCCGCCGCGCTGGGCTTTTCGCCCGCAACGCTGGCCGTGTTCGGAGATCGTCAGGGAATTCCGCGTTTCAACGTCGGCGGCATCACTTCGCCCGTTGAACAAACAGGCTTGGTGACGGTTCCGCGCACCACTTCGATTCAGCCGACAATGACGCGGATTTTCGGCAGCCATTCAACGCGCTTCGGTTATGACTTCCGCGTCTATCAGGAAAACCGTTCGCCCGTGGAATTCAAACTCGGCGAATTGCAGTTCAACAACAACTTCACGCGCATCAACGATCAAAACCCAGCGATTCCGGTTGACCAAAACCGCGCGCAATCCATCGCTTCGTTGCTGCTGGGAATTCCAACCGGCGGTTCGGTTCCGTTGACGCCGCCGAGTTCTTACCAAAGCCTCTATCAAGGTTTGTTTTTTCAGGACGATTGGAAAGTTTCGCGCAAACTGACGCTGAATCTGGGTTTGCGCTACGAACTGGAAGGCGCGACGACAGAACGTTTCAACCGCAACTTGCGCGGCTTCGACCTGACTTCGGCCAGCCCTGTCGAAGCGGCTGCCAAAGCGGCTTACGCGGCCAATCCGATTCCTGAAATTCCGGCGGCGAATTTCAACGTCAAAGGCGGATTGCTGTTCACCGGCGACAGCCGGCGCGGGTTTTACGACGCGGACACGAACAACTTCCAACCGCGCGTGGGCTTCGCTTACCAGATCAACGAAAAGACAGTCATTCGCGGCGGCCTGGCAATGTACACAGTGCCGTACCCGCTGGAAGCCATCAACGCAACGGGCTTTGCGTCCAGCACGCCGATTGATCCTTCGCCGGACTTGGGGCTGACCTTCACGGCTTCGCTGGCGAATCCGTATCCGAACGGACGCATCGCGCCGACGGGTTCGTCGCGCGGTTTGGCGACTTTTCTTGGGCAAAGCATCAACGTCGTTCCGACCAATCTTCGCAACGGCCAATCGGCCAAACTGGAATTGAACCTGCAACGAGAATTGCCCGGACGCTGGCTGGCTGAAATTTCTTATGTCGGCAATCGCGGTTACGATTTGACGACTTCGGTTGATTTGAATCCGGTTCCCAGACAATTCATGTCTACTTCGCCCGTGCGCGACCAAGCGCAAATCAACTTCCTGACGGCCAACGTGACCAACCCTTTCCGCAACATCGAAGCCTTTCGCGGCACGACGTTTTTCACCGCGACGACTTTGCAGCGGCAACAATTGCTGCGCCCGTTTCCGCAATTCACAGGCGTGACTTCGCGCCGTTACGACGGAGCCAGCGATTACCAATCCATGCAGGTTCGCCTGGAACGCCGCTTCGCCAACGGTTACACGCTGTTGGGAACTTATGCTTTCTCGAAAGGCCTGGAGCAATTGACGCTGCTGAATCCGACAGACGGCGCTTATGAAAAACGGCTGACCGCAGCCGATTCGCCGCACCGTTTCAACTTGAGCGGCATTTATGAATTGCCGTTCGGACGCGGGCGCAAATTCGGCTCAAGCTGGAACGGCGTGACTGAAGCTTTGCTCGGCGGATTCCAGGTTCAGGGTTTGTGGCTCTATCAATCCGGTCGCCCGATTGATCTGGGCAACATTTATTACAACGGCGACATTCGCGCGCTGGAGTTGGAAGTCGCCAGCAACACCATCGGCGCAATCGGCACGTCGAACGTGACCGACAACGTTTTCAAAACCAGCCTGACCGGACTTGGGTTTTACTTCCAGGATGCGGCTGTGCAAACCAACGGCGCGCTGGATTTCACCAAACAGCGCAACGACGCGCGCATCAATCTGGGCAGCAACATACGCACCATGCCTTCGCGTGTAGCGAATTTGCGCGGCCAGCCGATCAATCTGGTTGACCTTTCGATGATTAAGAACTTCGCCTTCACCGAACGGATCAAGCTGCAACTCCGCATCGAATCGCTGAATGCTTTCAACCATTGGCATTTCAACAACCCTGATTTGAATCCGCGAAACACGACTTTCGGTCGCGTCAACAACTCATCTCAGGTACATTTGCCCCGCGAATACCAAATCGGATTGAAGCTGATGTTCTAAAGCTTCTCTTTTGTAACTGCTTAGGCTATCGAATGTTTTTGCCGGAAAGACCTGGATAGATAACGGAACAAACGGAAATAACTGAACAGACGGAAAATCAAAGAAAAGGAATTTCAGTTTATTCCGTTATTTCCGTTTGTTCCGTTATCTCTCGTACCGTTCCCTGAGCAGTTACTTTCTTTCAATCAAATTCAGGAGCAAATCGAAATGTTGCATTCACGCTTGTTCGTCAGACTTTCTCTATCGTTGTTGTTTGTCGGCGCGTTAAGCGTCACCGCTTTCGCTCAAACACCGCCTTCGTATGGCACGCCGATCACGCTGGCGCAGGCGCGCAAAGTCGTCGCCGCCGCCGAAGCCGAAGCGACCAAAAACAAATGGAACGTGGTCATAGCCGTAGTGGACACCGGCGGCAATCTGGTCTTGCTGGAACGCATGGACGACACGCAGATTTTCAGCATTGAAATCGCCCAGAAAAAAGCCAGAACCGCCAACGGCATGCGCCGTCCCAGCAAAGTCTTCGACGACATGATCGCAGGCGGCGGCGCGGGTATCAGAATCCTGGGCATTGACCAACTGGCTCCGATTGAAGGCGGCATCCCGCTGATGATCGAAGGCAAAATCGTCGGCGCAATCGGCGTTTCAGGCGTCACCAGTCAACAGGACGGACAGATTGCCGCAGCAGGCGTGGCGGCGTTGAAATGATGAAACCGGCTTTTACCAATTCGCGCCGCGCTTTTTGGCGACAGGCAGGCGCAACCGAAAATCCGACGATCAAAAGCGTCGAGACCTTCGTCGTCGAAGGCGCGTGTTTCGTCAAAGTCACCGCCAGCAACGGCGTCGCCGGTTGGGGCGAAGCCGACACCGACAACGCGCCGCTGATGGCCGCTTTCATCCACAACGGTTTGAAGCAGCGCGTGCTGGGCGAAAGCGTCTGGGACACGGAACGGCTGTGGGACGCGATGTTTTACAAAAACCACGACCAGGGGCCGGGCGGCGCGTTGGCCAATTCCATCGCGGGCATAGACATCGCGCTGTGGGATTTGAAAGGCAGGCTGCTCGGGTTACCCGTTTATCAATTGCTGGGCGGAATGTACCGCGACCGCATTCGCGTGTACGGCAGCTTCGGCGTGGGTTTCGGGCGTTCGATGACCGTCGCTCAAGCCGCCGCGCAAGCGAAAAAGTTTGTCGAACGCGGCTTCACCGCCGTCAAGTTGCGAATGCAGATTCGCCAGAACAATCAAAACCCGGAACCCGACCCCACGTTTGAATACGCCCGCGCCGTTCGCCAGGCCATCGGCCCGGACGTGGATTTTCTGATAGACATCAACAACGGTTATTCAGCCGCGCGCGCGATTGAAACCGCTCGGCGATTGAAGCAGGAATTCAACATCTGGTTTCTGGAAGAACCCGTCAGCGATCAAACTCACGCCGAAACCGCCGCAGTGGTCAAAGCGGTTGATACGCCGATCATCGCGGGCGAAAAGGAATACACGCGATGGCAACTGCGCGAGTTGATCGTTTACGGTCAGCCCGATTACCTGAACCCGGACACGATCAAAGCCGGCGGTCTGACCGAAATGAAAAAAATCGCGGCCATCGCCCAGGCTTACGGCAAACCGATCATCTGCCACAACACGCGCCCGACGCTGGGAACTGCGGCTTCGCTGCATTTCGTCGCCTCGATTCCGAACTGCGGCCCGTTGATGGAATTCGTGGACGTGGACAAATTCGAGTTTCTGCGCGGTTTGATGAAAAACGACGTGCGGTTTGAAAAAGGCTATTTGTTCGTGCCGCAAGGCGTGGGCTTGGGAATGGAAGTGGATGAAGAAAAGGTCAGGCGAGCGACGAATCAGAGCGGTAAGTGAACAACGCGGTTTTCCCACTCTGAAGCAGTTGAACAAGACAGAATGATGCTCAGTTCTTCAATCACGCGGCCAATGGACATTTTGGCGGGAAAGACGAACAAGCCGAAAAGCGGCCGGCCGGCAATCATACGTTGATAGGCAAAATCAATCATCGTGTTTACGTCCTGACTGACCATGATGCGGTTTTCCTGAAACGCCCACTCCAACAAGTCAGGATCGGACATTCCGCGAATGCCGGCTTCCTTCACGTTCAAGATGTCGGCGGCAGGTAAGCATGAACGAAGACCGGCCAGGATGGCTTCATCTATGTGTTCGTCAAAGAGCAAGCGAATCATCATGGTTACGTTATTCGTGATGGCCGTTTTTTTGTGCCGTTTGCAAGGCTTGCCATCTTTCCTGCAAGCGCGCGCGCATCGCTTCACGATCAATGGCAAACGGACTGGCTTCGATGATGCGCCGCCACTCCTCGGCGTCGCGCTCTTGTTTGGCGATGTATTCCTCAACCTCTTCACGATGGCTGAGGTAATAACCGATTACCGCGTAAATGTCGGTGAGTTCCAGTGTGGGATAAGACGCCTTGATTTCTTCAGGCGGATCACCCTGCTTGTAACGATAAATGACGGTCTCGATAGGGATGCGCGTGCCTGTGATGCGTAGCGTACCGTTATCAAGTTTCGTCAAGGAAAGCTTTTGCGTAATTTCGAGTGTCGTTGAATTCATAGCGGCGGCATTTTACTCCCGTGGCTTCGGGTTGGAAACAAATGATTCAAACCAAGATTGAACGTCGCACATTCCTGCAAACTTCGGCGGTTGTCGGCGCAAGCGCGCTGTTGCCGCCGTCGGCAAGCAGTCAAACCGCTGTCGCTCCCGCTTCGCGCGTCAAAGTCGCCGAAGTCCGCACTTTCAAATTGAAAGACGCGCTGTTTGTTCAGATCGTCGCCGACAACGGCCAGACCGGTTGGGGCGAAGCGAGTCCGAACAATCGCCACGTGGCTGAAACCTTCATTCATCAAGGGTTGAAACAGCACGTCGTCGGTCGCAACGTTTGGGATGCCGAGCCGATTTGGGACGATATGTTTTACGCCAACCACGATCTGGGGCCGGGCGGAATTCTGACTTACGCCATTGCCGGAATTGATATTGCGCTGTGGGACTTGCGCGGCAAGCTGGTCAATCAACCCGTCTATCGTTTGCTGGGCGGCAAGTACCGCGACAAGGTTCGCGCTTATGGCAGCTTCGGGTTGAACCTGGGCGGCAAGGCTCCGCTGACAATGGACGAAGCCGCCAAGATTGCGGCCAAATTTGCCGAACGCGGGTTCACAGCCGTCAAAGCTCGCACGCAATTCCGCGAACGCCAGATCAATCCCTGGCCTGATCCTACCTTTGATTACTTCCGCGCAATGCGAAAAGCCGTCGGCGACAAAGTCGAACTGCTGGCTTGTTTGAATTCCAGTTACACCGCCGCGCGCGTGATCGAACTCGGCAAGCGTTTGCACGGCGAACTCGGCGTCAGTTACATCGAAGAAGCCGTCAGCACGCACAACCTGCACGAACTGGCGCAGGTTTGCGAAGCTTTGCCGTTTCCGGTCGTCGCCGGAGAAACCGAATATCATCGTTGGCGAATGCGCGATTTGATGGATGTCGGCAAAGTCGGAATGCTGAATCCCGACGTGGCCAAATGCGGGGGGTTGACCGAAGCGAAGAAAATTGCCGCGCTGGCTCAGGCTTGCAGCCGCACGATCAAACCGCACAACACGCGCCCGAATTTTTCCACGGCGGCGGCTTTGCACTTTATGGCTTCAATCTCGAACGCGGCTTCGCTTGTCGAATTTCCAGATACGGACAAGTTCCGCGACCAAATTAGCCTGATGCGTTCGCACGTCGAGTTCAAAGACGGTTATTTGCCGGTTCCGCAAAAGAGCGGATTGGGAATCGAACCGGATGAAGCCGCCGTCAAACGCGCCGTTGTCAACTGAACCAACCGAGGAAAACCATGAACAATCATCGTCGCAACTTTTTGAAAACCGGCCTGGCGACAAGCGCGGCAGGCTTTTTGACTCCCGCGCCCGCGCAAACCAAATCCGGCGGTCTTTCAGCAAAGCTGGAAAAGCTGATGAACGCGCCCGTGCTTCGCGCCGACCTCATCAAACAACCCGTCAAAATCGCCGGCCTGGAGTTGTTGAAAAACGGCAAACACTTTTTGATTCGCGTGCGTTCGACTGACGGCGCGGAAGGTTTGGCGGTAGGCCACACGCCTGTCATCACCAACACTTATCCGATTTTGCTGAACAAAGTGTTTCCTTATTTCATTGGCCGCGACGCGCGCGAATTGGAAAATCACCTGCACGGCGTTTACCTGAAAGATTCCAACTACAAATGGCAGGGCTTGCCGTTCTGGGTTTCGGTCGCCTGCACCGAAGTCGCCATTCTGGATTTGCTGGGCAAGGTTTCCGGCAAACCGCTTGGCGAACTGTTCGGCAAAGTCATCAACAAAGACATAGCCGTTTATCGCGCCAGCGGCAATCGCGGCAACGCTCCTGAAGCCGAAATCGCGTTCTTTCAAAAAGTCATCGCCGAAACCGGCGCCGGCGCGCTGAAGTTTCGGCTTGGCGCGCGAATGCGTTACGACGACGCTTCGACCAAACGCGATCTGGCGCTGTTGCCGCTGCTGCGAAAAACCTTCGGCGAAAAGATGACGATTTACGCCGACGCCAACGGTTCGTATGACGTGCCGATGTCCGTGCGAATCGGCAAGCTGATGGAAGAATACAAAGCGCGTTTTTTTGAAGAGCCTGTGCCCTTCGATTACTACGACGAAACCCGTGAAATCGCCTCGAAGCTGACAATTCCAATTGCGGGCGGCGAACAGGAATCCAGTCTTCGCCGATTCCGCTGGATGATCGAAAACCGTTGCGTGGACATAGTTCAACCCGACCTGATGTATTTCGGCGGAATGTGCCGTTCGATCAAAGTCGCTCGAATGGCCGAAGCCGCCGGGATGGAATGCACTCCGCACATGTCCGGCGGAGATTTGGGTTATTTGTACGTCGCGCACTTCGCTTCGGTAGTGCCGAACGCCGGCCCGCATCAGGAATTCAAGGATCAAGACGAAACCTTGCCGGTCAGTTGCGACAGTTCCCCGCTGAAAAGCGTCAACGGAATGCTGCGTGTTCCTTCCGGGTCAGGATTGGGAATCACCATTGACCCGCAATTTTTGAAACAGGCAATTGCAGTCAAATCCTGACGAGCGCCTTCATTGCAGACCGGCCAGACCGGAGATTTTCACCAACTACCGAAGTTTGTGTTGCCCGGCTGAAACATGCGGTTTTAATGAAGCCGGTTCCGAGCTTGAGCCTTACCCGGTTCCGGCTGGTATAATCCCGCCGCTATGTCAGACAGAGACTTTTTCCCATCGCCTGACGACGAACCCAACGGTTCGCGTCGTTACTCGGAAGGAACAACCTGGCAAGATTGGCTGACAGACCTTCGCTTTCGGATCGAAGACTTTCTGCGTTCAACCAGCTTTAAGTCGGTCGTGGCGCTTGCTGCGATTGCAGGTTTGATGTCGGGAGTGGCGTTTGCCTGCCAGACCAGCATCAGCAGCTTTGCCGACGACGTGGATTCGCTGGCGGATTACCGCCCGCCCGAAGTCACCAAAGTTTTTGCCGACGATGGCAAAACCGTCATTGGCGAATTGTCGCTGGAACGCCGCATCCCGCTGGAATACGGCCAGATTCCCGAACGGATGAAACAGGCGTTGATGGCCATCGAAGACGCCCGGTTTTTCGATCACATTGGCATTGACCCTGTCCGGTTGGTTGGCGCGGTAGTGCAAAGTGTCATGAACCAGCAACGCGCCAAAGGAACTTCGACTCTGACACAGCAATTGGCGCGCGGTTTGTTTCTGAACCGCGAACGAAATTACACACGCAAAATCAACGAAGCCATTTACGCACTGCAAATCGAGCGCGTTTACACCAAAGAACAAATTATGGCGCTGTACTGCAACCAGATTTTTCTGGGCGGCGGCGCTTACGGATTTGAAGCTGCGGCAAATTATTACTTCAGCAAATCGCTGAGCGAATTGTCTCTGGATCAATACGCGCTGCTGGCCGCTTTGCCGAAAAGCCCGACGCAGTTTTCGCCGATCAATCGCCAGAAAGCCGCCAAAGATCGTCGCAATCTGGTGTTGCAGGCGATGGCCGATGCCGGGTACGTTTCTGAAGACGAAGCCGAAACCGCCAAAGCCAGACCGTTGGGACTGAACGTCGCCGACCAACGCGGCAAAAACGATTATTCGCCTTACGCTTACTTTGTCGAAGAAGTCCGTCTGGAACTGCAAAAGATTCTGGTCGAAAAACACGCGGCTGACGCGATGGATGTTTATAAAGCCGGATTGCAGGTTTACACGACGCTGGACGCCAACGCTCAGAAACTGGCCACAGCGGCAGTTCGCAAAGGCGCGAGGAATTACGAAAAGCGACATGGCTGGCGCGTGAAATTCAACAACATCATCGAAAAGGAAAAAGCCGACCCAAATACTTACGAACATCCGTCGTGGATTGCGGTTCCGGTCGCTGGCGACATCGCCACAGGGCTTATCAAAGAAGTCAGCGACAAAGGCACAAAGGTTTCGTTCGGCGCATATTCGGCGACGATCACCGCCGAAAACACAGTCGCACTCAATCGCCCGCCGTCGAAATTGTTCAAACGCGGCGACCTGGCTCAGTTCAAAATCGCCGAAGTAGACAACAACACGAAAAAGCTGAAGGTAGAACTCGATCCCGAACCCGACGTGCAAGCCGCGTTGTTGATGATTGAACCCAGAACCGGCGAAGTGAAAGCGATGGTCGGCGGATACAACTTCGCCACGTCGAAATTCAACCACGCGACACAAGCCGAACGCCAAACCGGTTCGGCATTCAAACCATTCATTTACGCCGCGGCGCTGGAAAAGGGGTTGAAGCCCGACGACATCGTTGACGATTCACCGTTCAGCAAAGGCAGTTATGAACCGCACAATTACGACGATTCGTTTATGGGGCCGATGACCATTCGCAAAGCCTTTGCCTTGTCGCGCAACATTCCGGCGGTTCGCGTGTTGGATGAAATCGGTGTCCGAAACGCGGCTGATCTGGTCAAACGCATGAAGCTGCCCAAACCGATGGCTCCGTATTTGCCGTCGGCATTGGGCGCAACCGAAGAACCACTGCTGAATATGGTCGCGGCCTACGGAGCCTTTCCGAATTCCGGTGTGCTGGTTGAACCGGTTCGCATTCGCAAAGTCGTTGACCGTGACGGCAACGTGCTGGAAGAAGCCAGTCCCAAACAATGGAAAGTGCTAAACGATTACGTCGCCGCTCAGATGGTGGAATTGATGCGCGGCACTGTGCAGTTTGGAACCGCTGGCGCGGCAAGTTCGATGGGCTGGCCGATCGGCGGCAAAACAGGAACGGTCAATGATTTCACTGACGCCTGGTTTATCGGCTACACGCCGGACGTGGCCTGCGGAGTCTGGATCGGTTACAGCGACCGCAAACGCCCACTCGGCAAAGGCGAAGCTGGAGGTACAGCGGCACTGCCGTTCTGGATTGATTTCATGAAGGATTATTTGAAAGACAAACCGAAAGGAAAATTCCCTGGCATTCCACCTGTGCCGGATGAAATGCGTTCGGTGCAGGCTCAATTTGCGCGTTCGCATGCGGCGGAACTCGCGCGCATCGCCGAACGCGAAGGCGGATTATTGCCCGGCGATATGGAACCGAATCTGGACCCATTGGCTGATCCTGATTCCGACCAACAACGAGCCGAAATTCCTCCTGTGGCGAAACCGACGCCAAAACCGGCTTCGCGCGAACGCCTTTACGACGAACCGCGTGAACCTGTCGCCAGAGCCAGCGAACAGAATCCCAAAATCCTTCGCCCGCCGGCTGAAGCCCGCCCAACCAGACAGGAAGAGCCAGTCCGAAAAGGCAAAAAAGGCAAACCCAGCGGCGAACCCAACTAAGCAGGTAAAATCAAAAGGCAAATTGCAAAAATCAAAAGGCAAAAGTGAAAGAAGCCAGCTTCTCACTTTTGCCTTTTGGTTTTTGATTTAGTAACTGCTCAGCCGGTACGAAACGGGAAGCGGTAGCGCCCCGGTTTCTCGTGAGGAATGAGTTTCGCAAGCACCCCGTCGCTACCGCTCCGGGTTCCGTACCGAGTTTTTGGCTCCAGGCTGAGCAGTTACTTGATTTATTGTCTAAGCAAGCTGACATCGCCGGAAATCGTGGAAATTTTCAGGTTGCGCGAACCGTTGCCGATTTTGCCATTGGCTTTGCGACCGGTTCCGTATTTCGATTCTTCGATGGTCAGCGGGAAATCGGTTTTCAATCCGCCGCTCATGGTCGAAAGCTGCACATTCGCATCCAGGTTGCTGGGCAGTTTGACGCGGACGTCACCGCTGACCGAAGAAAATTCCATTGAACCTGCCGAACCTTCCAACGACAAAATTTCGACTTCGACTTCGCCGCTGGTGGATTTGGCGCTGACCGTTCCTTCGACTTTGCCGACGTGAACGTTGCCGCTGACCGACGTGGCATTGACCGAGCCGTTGACGTTATTGACTGTGGTTTCGCCGCTGACGGTTTTGGCGGTCAATTCGCCGGTCACTCCTGTTACGTTGACATCGCCGCTGACACTGGAAAACGAATTGAACTTGTAAGCGATATTGCGCGGCACTTTGACATCGAATTGAATTTCGACGTCGCAGTTGTTGCAACGATCAGGGTAATCCACGCGAACGTCTATCGTATTGCCCGTGCTGCGGTCTTCTATGTTCACGCGGTCGCGGTCGCGTCCCTGTTTGGTGGCAGTAACAACCACCGCCTGACCGTCATAACCGTTGACGACCACATTGCCCGAAACGTTGCGAACGCTGACTGAACCGCCCGCGCCCAGATTGAAACTGCGCTGAAAATCCTGCGCCACTGCCGTCATCGTCGTCATCGCCGTCAGTGCGACCAACACAAACAACACCATCAAACGAAGAGAAAATTTGTTCATAACTGTTTACCGTTCCTTTCGATTTGTTTCCGGAGTGCAGCGGTTTCGACGCCGCTTTGATTGTTTTCGTCGGGTGAGTGGCAATGGGCAGGCGAAAGTTTCAGCACGCTCATAATTTTCCGCCCGACAACGGTTGGCGAGCTTTTGCCGAAGGGCTATAATCCGCCGCGCTCAGCCATCAAGAGCTGAACGGTTCAAGTGGTCAGGTCAATAGTGCCGAAGCAGGCAACAATCAGGCGGGTAACAATTTGTAGCGGGTATGGCGTCAACCGAATCGCCGCCGGTCGAACTTTTTCAACGAAGTTCGTCGCGGGGATTGTTTTAACCGAAGGAAGGTAAAACTCATGGCAATCGAAAAAAGCGACAAAATGAAAGCCGTCGAAGCGGCTTTGGCAAATCTGGAAAAGCAGTTCGGCAAAGGAACTGTCATGCGTTTGGGCGATCACGGCACCGAAGATATTCCGGTCATTTCAACCGGCAGCATTGGCATTGATTCCGCGCTGGGCGTTGGCGGAGTTCCGTGCGGAAGAATCATTGAAGTTTACGGGCCTGAAAGTTCCGGTAAAACTACGCTGGCGCTGCACATCGTCGCCGAAGCGCAAAGAGCCGGCGGCATTGCGGCTTATGTGGACGCCGAACACGCGCTGGATGCGATTTACGCGCAAAAACTGGGCGTGGACATTAACAACCTGTTTGTTTCTCAACCCGATTCCGGCGAACAGGCTTTGGAAATTACCGAATCGCTGGTGCGGTCAAACGCCATTGATATTTTGGTGGTGGATTCGGTCGCGGCGCTGACTCCGCGCGCCGAACTGGAAGGCGAAATGGGCGACAGCCTGCCGGGTTTGCAAGCGCGTTTGATGTCGCAAGCTCTGCGAAAACTGACCGCCGTCGTCAACAAATCCAACACCTGTCTGATCTTCATCAACCAAATCCGCGAAAAAATAGGCGTCATGTTTGGATCGCCGGAAACAACGACAGGCGGACGCGCGCTGAAGTTTTATTCCTCTGCGCGCATTGATATTCGTCGCATCACCCAGATCAAAGACGGCGATTCGATCATCGGCAATCGCACCAAAGTCAAAATCGTTAAAAACAAAGTCGCGCCGCCGTTCCGCGAAGCCGAGTTCGACATTATGTACGGCGAGGGGATTTCCAAGGAAGGCGATTTGATCGACCTTGGCGTGGCGCATAATCTCGTGGAAAAGAGCGGGTCCTGGTATAGCTATAAGGGCGAGCGGATCGGCCAGGGTCGCGAT
>JANRKX010000112.1:0-26174 GCA_033763255.1 Acidobacteriota bacterium
TCGTGCCGCTGGCGTCGCCAACCCTCCTTTTGTTGGTTGTTCCCCACCACCAAACTTTTTTCTCGGCTGGGGGGCCCCCCGTGCGCACCCAACCCTTGGGTGGTCCCGCTACCGTTGCCAGAGAAATCCTTTTTCTTGAAAACTATAGAACAATTCCACGAATCGGTGCTATTGATCGTTGCTGAGAATCAGCTTTTCAAAACAAAAATTGTCAGGCCAGCCAGCCCAAGAATATACTAGACTGGCTTTTGCAGATGCCCTCAGATCATTATCACTTTTCTCAAATTGCACGAGGTAGAAATGAGAACTTACATAGCAGTTTTATTCTTACTTTGCCTTTTCAACTCTTTTGCCGGGCAATCAAATATCACTCATCAAGTAAACGGCGCTCCTAAAAATGACAATTTCAAGCCAGTTGAATTGCCAATGGTGGTCAGGAAAGGGGCTGCCATTATTCAAATTATGATCGGCGATCAAGGCCCATATAACGTTGCGCTGGCAACCGGAATGAATCGTTCGACACTTTCTTGGCAGGTTAAAGAAGAGCTTGGTTTGCCACTAATGTACACATTCGATCCGACGGCTCAAAAAGGAAATTATGCTCTGGCTTCTAACGTTAAGCTTGGCGAGCTGGAATTGGGAAAATTGTATGTAACCCTTGGAGACTTTAACGACATTCGGCAGGATTTGAGCTTTCCGCTACATGGAACTCTTGGATACGATTTTCTAAAACACGTAATCGTTCAGATTGATTACAAAAACAAAAAATTGCGCGTCTTCCCCAAAAGCAGAAGAAATTCACCAACAAACTCATCGCCGTCTTCTTTGGAACTGAAGATGGAGGTTGTTGGAGAAGACCGCAAACCCGTAATTGATGACGTGCTAATCAACGGGCTGGCTTTCAAGGCAATGATAGACACGTGGCAAAACATTGCCTTGTCTTTAACTCCGGCTGCTGTTGCAAAACTAAACTTGGAAACGGTGCCAGAAAAGTCGAAACCGCGCATCGGAACGATTGAGACACTACAAATTGGAATTATAAAGCTGAGTTCTCCTGAAACAGCCTTCTACGGCAAAAAGAAAGGCCTCGACCATGGGCTCGGAAAATATGGAGCCATAATTGGCGGCGGATTCTTGCAGAATTTCAGCGTCACTTTTGATTTCCCAAACAAGCGAATCACCTTTGAATAAATTGAACCAAGTAAGTATTACAATCTGGATTAACCGGAGCGAACGGTGAAAGCGAAAATTCTGGAAACGGAACGATTGCGCCTTCGCAAACTCACGACAGGCGATGCCGCGTTTATTCTTCGCTTGCTGAACGAGCCGTCGTTTATGGAGAACATCGGCGACAAAGGAGTACGGACGCTGGAAGATGCTCGCAACTACATTGTGAACGGCCCGGTCGCCAGTTACGAACGATTCGGCTTCGGATTGTTTTGCGTCGAAGAAAAAGCGTCGGGCGCGGCGATTGGAATGTGCGGATTGTTGAAACGCGACGCGCTCGACGATGTGGATTTGGGCTATGCGCTGTTGCCGGAATTTTGCTCGAAAGGGTACGCCGTCGAATCGGCAGCCGGCGTGATGCGCTTTGCCAATCACACGCTTGGCCTGAATCGAGTCGTGGCGATCACTTCGCCGGACAATCAACGCTCGATTCGCGTGCTGGAAAAACTCAGCTTCCGGTTCGACAAACGGATTCGCCTGTCGGCGGATGCTGAAGAACTCAATCTGTTCGTTTGCGAATTGAGATAACCAGTCAAACAAAAATAGCGTTCTTCGGCGGTCTATTTTCTGTCTCACATTTTTTTGTCCGATGACGACAACAATCAGACAGAAAAATGTGAGACAGAAAAATTATGGCCTTGAAACGCAATGAAACTAAATTTACGGACTACTTAGACGAACTTTCATCCTGTTGAATCCTGTAAATCCTGTCGAAAAACTCACTCAGGCCAATCCGGCAATCGCGGCCATCAACGCGGCAACATCGCCAATTCCCTTTCCCAATTTTGCCGGAACGATTTCGCAAGCTGCTGCGGCTTGCGGCAAAGCTTCTTCGGCAACGGCTCGCCTGGCCGGTTCAAGCACGCGGTCACCCAATGCCACAGCCAACGAACCCAGCACGATCAATTGCGGATTCAGCGTATCAATCAACAAAGCCATTCCGCGCCCCATCCATTTTCCGGCTTCGGCGGCAACGGCCAGCGCGTCCGCATCGTCGGCCAACATCGCTTCGACGACTTCGCGGATCGGCGTTGTTTGCGACCAGCGATGCGGAAACATCATCGCAGCCAGTTCGACCAGCCCTTGTCCCGAAGCGAAGCCTTCCCACGAACCGGCCTTGCCGAATCCAACAGGCCCAGACCACGCCAATCGCAAATGACCGACTTCGCCAGCCGTGTCTGTGACGCCGTGAAGCACCTGCCCGTTGATAATCAATCCCGCGCCAAGTCCAGTTCCGAAGGTCAGGAAGATCAAATGGCGAAGTCCCGTGCGATCTTTTCCGGCTCCAAAGTGAAATTCGGCCAGCGCGCCCGCGTTGCCGTCGTGTTCGACAAACACAGGCTGATTGGGAAAGTTCGCTTCGAGCGCGGCTTTCAATCGCACGCCATGCCAGCCGGGCAAATGCGGCGGATCAATCAATTCGCCTTCGGTAATTTTCAACGGGCCGCCGATGGAAACGCTGACGGCTGTGATTCGGCGACCGGCGGTTTCGGCGTTGGCAATCACTTGTTGAGCCGCAGCCAGAATTCGCGGAAAGGTTTCGGCAAACGGGCGAACGGCTTCGGTCGCCAGTTCCGCACGTTGCAAAATTTCGGCTTGGCGTGTGCCTTCGATGACGGCGGTTTTGGTTCCACCGATGTCGAAACCGAGGATTGTCGAATCGCGTTCGGTCATTTTTTCTCCGGTTAAATCATTGCGGTGATTGAAGTCTATCAAGTATGCTTTGCGCGCCAGAGATGGAAACATCCCCAAACATTCGGTTCAAGAGATCACAGAAAAAATTCCTGACAGGCTGCCCCAGAAGCCTCACTTTATCTACCTTACGAGGAGAATGAATTATGAACGCTGCCGAAGAACGCAACGTCATTCCGATGCCGACCGCTGATTTCCATCAGTCCGCCAACATTACCGCTCAAGAAGTTGCCGCCGCGGGCGCAGGCAACATCGAAAAAATCCGCGACATTTTGTTCGGCGCGCAAATGCGCGATTACGAACGCCGATTCGTACGTTTGGAAGAACGACTGATGAAAGAAGCCGCCGACGCGCGCGAAGACGCTCGACGCCGCTTCGATTCGCTCGAAGCTTTCATCAAACAGGAAATCGGCGCGCTTGGCGACCGGCTGCGGTCTGAAAATCAACAACGCACACAGACCGCCGAAGACATCACGCGCGAATTGCGCGACGCCGCGCGTTCGTTGACCAACAAGATCAACGCGCTGGACGAACACAGTTCGCAAGCTCAACGCGAATTGCGCCAGCAGATTTTGGATCAAGCCAAAAACCTGGCTGACGAAATCCGCTCGAAACATGAAGATTTGTCGGCGTCGCTGCAACGCGAATCGCGCGAACTCCGCAACGACAAGACAGACCGCGCGGCGCTGGCCAACCTGTTCACCGAACTGGCGATGCGGCTGAACAACGAATTCAAGCTGCCGGGCGACGAATAATTTCCTGATTGCGTTATGGCTGAATACCCGTTGCGAATCGTTCCGAACAAACCGACGCGGCTGGAGCCGGAGCCGGACGACGTTCTGCAACTCGATGACTTGTTGCCGGAAACCAGTTTCGAGTTTGAAGAACCTGCCCAGCCCGATGACGCCGAAGCGATGGCGCAATTGCGTCGTTTGCTGTTGGAACCGGAACAGACTCAACTCGGCAACATTTTGGAGCGGCTGAACAATCCTCGCGTTCGCGCGCGAGAAATGAGCCGTCCGTTGCCCGAAGCGATTCGGCTTCGCAACGCGCAAGATGACGCCTTGACCGATGCGCTGGCTCCGACGATTGTCACAGCGTTTCATCACTCGATCAAAAAAGACCCGCGCCCTGTTGCCGAAGCCATTTCACCATTGATGGGACCGGCCATTCGCCGAGCCATCGCCATCGCGCTCAGCAGTTTTGTCCAAACAATTGATCAGACGCTGAAACACAGCTTGTCGTGGCAAGGTTTCAAATGGCGATTCGAAGCCTTGAAATCCGGTAAGTCCTTTGCCGAAGTGGTGCTGTATCACACGTTGGTTTATCGCGTGGAGCAGGTTTTTCTGATTCACAAACAAACAGGTTTGCTGCTGCATCACGTTGCTGCCGACCCGACGATTACAAAAGACGCTGACATCGTTTCGGGCATGCTGACAGCCATGCAGGTCGCAATCAGTAACTTCGCGCGCGATTCGTTCGGTTCCGGCGAAGAGCAGATTGATACGCTCGACCTGGGCGACCGCGAAGTCTGGTTTGAATCAGGCGTGCACGCCGTGCTGGCGGTGGTGATTCGCGGCGAAGCTCCTGAAACGCTGCGAAGCGATTATTTCGCTCCGGCGCTGGAAGCCATTCACGTTGAACAACGCGAAGCCTTCGACATGTTCAATGGCGACGCTTCAGCATTTGAAGGCGCTCGGCCTCGATTGGAAGAGTGCCTGCAATCGCAATATCAAGGCCGCAGCGAACCGGCGGAATATAAAATCCCGACTTACATCTGGCTGTTGCTGGCAGCAATCGTGATTGCGTTGGGAGTGTGGGGATTTTTCGCATGGCGAGATGCTCGACGCTGGAACGCTTACCTGAATCGCCTGAAACAGGAACCCGGCATAGTCATCACCGAAACCGGCAAAGAAAATGGCAAGCGGTTCATCGCTGGTTTACGCGATCCGCTGGCTGCTGACCCAATGGCGATTTTGCGAAAAGAAACCGTGATTGATCCATCGTCGGTTTCGTTACGATTGAAAGATTACGCCGCACTCGAAGCTCCGCTGGTGTTGGCGCGAGCGAAAAGCTTGCTGGAACCGCCTTCGTCAGTGGAATTGAAATTCGCCGACGGAACGCTGACGGCCAGTGGATTGGCTCCGCACGATTGGGTGGTCGAAACCCGGCGAATGGCGCGCGCTTTGCCAGGCGTAGTCAAATTCGACGACCGCAACCTGATTGATGAAGATTTGAAAGAGCCGGAATTGTTGCGTTTGAAGATCGAACAACAAGTAATTCGGTTTGTTCGAGGCGGCGCACAATTGGCTGCCGGTCAGGGCGAAACTCTGAAAAAACTGACGGCTGATCTTCAGAAACTCGCCTCGCTCGCGCCGACCGTTGGACGCACGTTTCGTGTTGAACTGATCGGCCACACCGACACCGAAGGCGACGATGCAGCCAACATGGCTCTGAGCCGGCAACGCGCCGACAAAGTTTTGTTCTTGCTCAATTCCAAACAATTCCCCGCAAACTCCCTGACCGCTGTTGGAGTTGGTTCGCTGCAACCGGTTCGTTCCGAAACCAGCGAAGCCGACAAGGAATTCAACCGCAGCGTGTCGTTCAAAGTTTCCCTGCTTGACCCGCAACAGGCCAAAGCACAAACGCGCCCCTGAAGAATTCACCCCAGAGGATTCATCAAGATGCTTCAGAAAAAGATTTGTCTGCTCGGAGCGTTTGCAGTCGGCAAAACCAGCCTGGTTTCGCGTTTCGTCAAAAGTCTTTACTCCGACGAATACCTGACCACTGTCGGCGTCAAAGTGGACAAGAAAACCGTTACGCTCGGCGATCAGGAAATCAGTTTGATCGTTTGGGATTTGGCGGGCGAAGACGAATTCCAGAAAGTCCGCATGGATTATCTGCGCGGCGCTGCCGGATATTTGCTGGTCGCAGATGGAACCCGGATGGCCACGCTTGAAACGGCGCGAATGCTGCGACAGCGCGTTGCGGAACATATCGGCGACATTCCCTTCGTTTTTATCGTCAACAAAAACGACTTGAGCGCCGAATGGGAAATTGACGATCAGGCGATTGCCGATTGCCAATCCGCGGGCTGGCAGATTGTCAAAGCCAGCGCCAAAACCGGCGAAGGCGTCGAAGAAGCGTTTCGGCAACTGGCAGAAAAAATTTGCTGACAATCCCTACTCTCTCAACTCCCCAGACACTCAACTTTACTCGGAGGCCGTTATGGCTGAGATGCCTGCATCTGTGTTTTCGTATTTGAATCGTCTGGCGACGGAACAACGTTCCCCAGCGTTTTTGCTGGCGGATGAACAAGGCAGACTTTCCGGCTGGGGCGGAAACCTGGTTGAATATGGAATTTCCGATCTACAAACCGGGCTGCCTGTCGGCGAACAGGTTTACTTCCTCGAAGGCTTGTTGCCGCTCGAAGGCAATTCGATGTTGATGCCCTGTTTGCAAACCGATTCCGGGCGAGTCGCTGATTTGCATCTGTTCCCGACCGAAGAGGGCGATTGCGCGTTGTTGCTGGACGCAACTCTGGAAGAGTTGCAGCAGCGGTTGATGCAGCAAAAAGGCAACGAAGCGAGTTTGAATTACCAACGGCTGGCGAAGGAAATTCAGAAGAAAGAAATTCTGCTGCACTGCATCGTTCACGATCTGGCCGGGCCGTTGATGGGCATCAGAGGCGGGTACGAATTGCTGGCCAGCGAACCGATTTCCGAACAAGGCCGCAAGTTTCTGGAAATCGGTTTGCGCCAGGCGGCCAAACAGGAAGCTCTGATCCGCGAAATCCTCAGCGCGTTTTCCGCCGAAGTCGAATCGCTCAACGATTTTTCAGTAAACGCCGACAATGCTCCTGACGCTGGTCGCGCGGTGCGCGAAGTCAGCGAAGCACTTTCAGCAGCTTTCGCTCACAGCCAGGTCAAACTGCAACTCAATCTGGATTTGCGAACCGACTGGAAAGTCGTTGGCGAAAAATCTCGGCTGGAGCGTGTGGTGTCGAACCTGCTGGAAAACGCGCTTCGTTACAGCCCGGCCAATTCCACAGTCACGATTGGTTGCCACGACGAAGGCGACAAAGTGCTGGTGACAATTGACGACGAAGGCGCTGGCATTCCGCCCGAAATCGCGCCAACGCTGTTTCAGAAATTCGCTCAGGGAAAAAAAGGCAAAGGCAAAATTGGCTTGGGCCTGTATTTTTGCCGAATCACGGTCGAACACTGGAAAGGCGAAATCGGCCACGCGCCACGCGAAACCGGCGGAACCCGATTCTGGTTCCGCCTGCCTCGCCCGCGAAATGTAGAAAACAACATCAACCTCGAATGACAGGCGGTTATCATTGTCGTAAGTCCGCGCGCCTCCGCCCGTGATGTTGTCGGTGGTGGTGTTTCCGCCTGAGTTATCCGTCATCCCGTTCAGCCGGTTGTTGGTCGAATTGGGCAGAGTGACCGTGTTGAAGATGTTCGCGCCCCAGGTTCCGCCGGAATTGATCCAGCGATTTCCCCACCGGTCGTAGCTGTAATGCTGTGCGTACACCGAAGGCCACGCGCCGCCCGTCGTTCGCTGAACTCCGTTGGCTTGGGTAACGCGATTCAGCGCGTCGTATTCGTAAGTGTCGCGCAGCGGGATGGCGTAACTGGAAACAAAAAACTATGCTTTTATGATCCCTCGCAATATCGGCTGTATACCCAAAGTTTCTGAAGACTTCTTCAGATTGATTAAGAAATCTTCTGTTAATGTTGCCGCCTTCTTTAAGGAATTAATATCTTCTGCTTGTTTCCTCATTTCTTCCTGCATCAAGGAATCATTTAGGATTTTAATTTCAAAATCCAGATCGGAATAATCAAGATTGTCCCGCATCTGAATGTACATATCAATTGTCTCTCTTGCCAGGGAGGCTACTTCTCCGCATTTGGCGGCATCTCCTTTGATACAACTTTGCAAAGTCAAAGCCACAGCATTTGCCGCATCAAGTGCTGAAGAGGTGAAAAGTGAGGAGAAATCCTCTGTATCTGGGGCAATGGCTTCACACTGTTCTGACAAACTGAGAAGTTGCTCGTTTGATAATACTTCTCCTTTCAGCCATTCCCAGACATTATCGAGAGACTCACGCAGAACTCTCCAATTCCCCCATTGCTCGATTAATGTAAAAGCCTGATAGTTTGGAAGTAGCCGCTCACAACATGAGGCCGCAAAAGCAATTCGGTGCGTTTTAGGAAGCATCTGTAGCTCTTGAGTGAGTTCTTCCAGATCAAATTCAATCATACCGCTCGCTCCTACTTTAACTTACTAACTGCTTCAGCGCCTGCCTCTTGTATTGCTTCGGCGCACTGAGGACAAATCGGACGACTAGCAGCTACTCTGCGTGGCTTTAATCCCATTTGTCTCGCTGCATTGAGAGCCGTAACTTCCGCATGACCATCACCTTTCACTGCGACTTCTCCTTTTTTCAATGCTGCCCTTTGTGATGGTCGCAATGCTCTTTCACTAGACGCAACCAATGTCACAGTTTGACCGGAAGTGTTAGTTGTTTCCACCACTGCCGTTGTTGTTTTTTTCTGTGTAAATCCACCAAGTTTGCCCTGTATCTGCTTAGCTCGCGCCTCAAGATTACAGGCTCCACTGTTATGGCTAAGCAATTCTAAATTCGAGACAAGGTAAGCGTGATCAGCTTCGACCTCGAAATTGTAGACCCGATGTTCGCCTTTCTTCCAATGGATCGCCTTGATCTGGGCGTTACCGGTTCTGGTCTTGATTCGTTCTCCGACGTGCAACAGACCTGCCGGAGTCCAATCATTTCGATCTGCCGAAAACAGCGGATGGCTGACGGTCGGTTCCAGAGCTTTCTTCAGTCCGTCAAACTCGATTTCCATCACGCCGGAATCCATGTGCGTGACGGTCATCAATACGACACGGCCAAGACCGGCTTTGATCGGCGGGCAAGCGGTGATCGTTTCGACTTTCGCCAACCCGCTCAAGCCCATTTCCCTTAGCTCGATTTCAATGAACCTGCGAGGCGCTGCCCCGACCTTCCTGATCCATTCCAGCGAACGCAGCAACTCGATCTCGTAAACATCTTCGCTGCCTTTCGGGTCAGGCATCAACAGCTTGACGACACGCCACTGTTTCGGATCAACCGCCGTCCATCCGTCAGGACGATCTTTGTTGATGCCTGTCGTTGTCACTCGGTCGCCGACGCGAATGTCTTCGATCTTTTTCAAGCCGTCGGGCGTGCTGACCTCTGTGCCCGCCGTGAAGCATAACCCACAGGCATTTCCGGCAGCTTTTATGGCTGTGCCTTGCTTGCGAGTGTCATTTAACTTGTCCAAAACACGTGCGCCATCGGTCAGTTTATCAACCGCTCTGACACCTGCTCGAAGCAGCTTTGCTCCCGGAGCCGCGCCCAAAGCACTCGACGCCGCCCCCGCGTAATCCCCCTGTGCCAACTTGTCCACCGCTTGCACCACACTCGCCACCGTCCCGATCGGGCCCGGCACGTAGGTCGCAACTTCGACCACCGTTCTCGCCCAATCTTTCCACGACTTGTGACCGTCCGGGTCCACCAATGCCAGCGGATTGTTGAAACAATACTGATACTTGTTAAGGGATTGCGGCTCGTCTAACTCCGCATAGATCATCGGGTTTTCCGATGCCACATCCGCGAAGTCGTACAACTCATCCGGCCCGCCCGTGAATTCATCTGGCGAAGTGAAGCGCCCTTGCTTGCTGGAATAATACCGAGCCTGCGCGTAATCCAATCCTGTTTCGTCGTCGCGCTCGTAACCGGTGAACTTCTTCCTGATTCCATCGTTCGTTCCGCTGTTGGCGTACCCCATCCCAGTCGTGCGGATGCTGCCGTTGCCCATCCCGACAAAAAGCTCTTCGCCAAAGGGCAGGTAATCGTGGCGGGTAATTCCGCTCAAGCTGCCGGTTTTGTCCGCCAGAATGCGCGGAGTCCCCAAAGCATCCGCCACCGTCCAGCGCACATTCGTCGCATCGCCGACGATCATCGTCTGACCGCCGTTGGCATATTCTTTCAGCGGAGAACCCGCCGCTCCATTGACCGAGTATTCCGCCAGCAACTCGCCGCTGAAACCATACACCTGCCAGGTTTCGATTCCGTTGACGATCCGCCGCACACGCTTGCCGTCCGCGTCGTAAACGTAATAGTTCCAGGTCGCGCCCGATTGCGCCGAAGTCATGCGGTTGTCGGCGTCATAAGTCCGCGCGCCTCCGCCCGTGATGTTGTCGGTGGTGGTGTTTCCGGCTGAGTCATACGTCATCCCGTTCAGCCGGTTGTTGGCCGAATTCGGCAGGATGGCCGTGTTGAAGATGTTCGCGCCCCAGGTTCCGGCGGAATTGATCCAGCGATTGCCCCATCGGTCGTAGCTGTAATGCTGCGCATAGACCGAAGGCCACGCGCCGCCCGTCGTTCGCTGTACGCCGTTGGCTTGGGTGACGCGGTTCAGGAAATCGTATTCGTAAGTGTCGCGCAGCGGGATGGCGTAGCTGGAATAAGCGTCGTCCATCGGAACGTAATGTTCCTGCATGGTGACGTTGCCGTTGTTGTCATTGGCATTCAGAAAGGCATTGCCTGCGCTGCGTGCCTGATTGCTGAAGTAGGTGATCAGAGCGCCGCGATTCCACGTCCATTCGTCTGCGGAGCTTGTGCCCAAACGAATGTCCACCGCCTGCCCGCGGGAGTTGTAATGGATGTTGTGATAAAGCGCCGTCGTTGTACCAAAACGTTCGCGTTTGATCTGCCCCTGAGCGTTGAACAGAAATTCGTTGGCGTACGTGCGCGAAACGCCGTCGCCGATGTTGCCGCTGAAGCTGTTGATGCGACCGGCGTTGTCGTAATTGTATGTCGTCGAGCGAGTGGACGGATAGCTTTGCGTTTTGACGTTTCCAGCAATGTCGAACGTCCGCGAAATCGGATACGACATCCAGGTCGTGCCGTTGTTGGTCAGGAAGTTTTGCGAACCGGTTTTGGCACGCCCAAGTTCGTCATAGCTGTCAACAATGGTGTAGGAATAGGCCAGTTGTCCGCTGGTCGGATGAACGTTGTACGAAAGGCTGTACCAAAGCCTGCCTTTGCCTTTGACCGCTCCGTCGTAAAACCGCTGGATGGTCGGCGAAGCGCCGCCGGAATAGGAAATGGTGGTATTGCGATTGAGCGGGTCGTAGCTGTGAGTGGCCGTGATATTGCGCGCATCGGTCTTGGTCAACAAATTGCCGTTGTTGTCATAGGCATAGCTGACCGTGCCGTTTTCAGGATTGGTCGCCGAAATCAGGCGCGACAAGCTACTGTAATTAAATGTTCGCGTCTGAGCGCCTTGAACAGTCTGCGTCAATTTATCCAGCGCGCTATAAGTGTAATTGGTTGGTTGAACTGGCGAAGCCGTCGTGCCCAGACCGCCGTTGGTTGCATCCGGTTCGTCAACTCTGACCAATCGGCCAAATCCGTCCACCATGCTGCGCCGCGAACGATTCATCTGGTCGGTGACAGTGGTGAATTCCGCGTCGTAAGCCGTTGTGACTTTGCCGGTCGAAGTCGTGTTGCCGCCCCAAGGCGCAGGCGGCGTGGCTCCGGCAAAGGTTTCGAGTTCGATGATCTTGCCGCCCTGGTCGTTTTTGATGCGCCGCCAGGCCATTTCCGTTTCGCCGCCCGCCGCGCCGGAAGTCGCCGCGCGATATGCCGCCGAAACGATTTCGTAACTGTTCGAGCCGGAATAAGCATAACGAGTCTGCACTTTGATGCCGTGCTGTTCGTTGTAAGGGTCTTGGGTTGTGGAATCTTCCAGCGTGCGGCTCAAACGAAGTCGGTCGAGTTGGTCGTAATGTTGAATGGAAACCAGTTTGCCATCGCCGGCGGTATTCAGGTCGGAACGGGTGATGACTCGGCGCATGGTGTCGGAATACTCCGTCGCAGTGCGGCGTTCGACGGCAGTTCCAACCGCTTCTTTGACCAAGGTCGGACGGCCAAACACGTCCAGTGTCGTTTGAGTGACGACGTTGTTGTCTGTGTCTTTGGCTTCGATTGGAACGCCTGTGTGAAAGTCGTATTTGTTTTCCGAAGTGCGCGCGACAGAGGTCGTTTCAGCAACGATGGTTTTGGTGACATACAAATCCGTGACGCCGTTGCCAATGTCTCCGTAAGTAAAGGCGGTCGCCACATTGTTCGCGTCAAAGGTTTTGATCAGCTTGCCGGTCGCGCCGTTGGAATAAGTCGCGTATTGATTGGTGGTCGAAATCGAATTGCCGCTGGTGAGCGGCGTGGTGACCGCGCCTTTGGTGGAATCCCAATTGCGCGTGACGGTGACGTTGGCAGTGGTTGCCGGATTGTCATAACTGAATTCCGTCCGCGCTTGCACTGCTCCGGCGGCTGTGGCGCGAATTTCTTTTGACGCGATGGCGTTGAGCGTCAGCGTGGTACAACGGGTGTGATTAAAAGTGCGACTCAGGGTTTGTCCCGAAGGGACAGGGGAAATTAGCCGGTGGTGAAACCACCGGAAACGAGACAGGGATAGCCTCGCGTCCTGAAAGGACGCCGGACAACTCATTTCCCGTCCTGCGCTCCTGCCGGAGCGCGATTTCCTCCTTCGCGCTATTCCGGTGATTTCATCACCGGCTAATCTCCGCTATCCCTCTGGGATAGTCAGAGGCCGAAGATGTCAACTCATACGGCGAATTTGAGTCGCACTTTTAATCACCCCCTTGTACAACTGCCCTCCGGATTGATTTTTAGCGCCAGTGCCTCAGCGTCGTTTTCCAACCGTGTGAATGTTCTGGCAATGAGTTGGCCAACGAATTTTTGCCAATCCGTCAATCCGAACCATCAACTTTTTCGTCTGACGAAGGAATTGCTTGAGGCTAGAGTTGGATTGGAGACTGGTTTCAAACAAACAGGCTGGCGATCTTTTACGAAAGCGCCAGCCTGTTGAATTTGCGGGGTTGCGGTTTGAGGTTATCTGCTATTTGGTTTTCACCGTCACTCGCGCCCAATCCCAGCCTTCCAATCCACGAGCATTGACGGCCTTGACGCTGACGACGGTTCCCGGCGGGATGTTTTTCAAACTCACGCGCGGAGTGCTGACTTTGGTCGGTTGTTTCGCTCCGGCGTAGCTGACCAAATATCCGCGAATGTTTTTTTCCGGCGAAGCCGTCCACGACAATTCCGCTGTCGAGCCGTCGTAACTTTCCACCTTCAAATCTTTCAGCCGCGAAGGACTCGACGCCAGCATCATCAATGTCGCCGCAGTCGTCTTGCTGGTTTCCAGAATCAATTGGTGATTGATCGTTTCCAGCAAATCGGTGGCTTGATGATAGTGCGGATTGCCCAGCACCGGGTACGATCCGATGCCACCGACTATGTCGCCATAGACTTCAAAAAAAGCCGTCGCGTCGGTTCCGCGATGCCAGCGCGCATCGAACGTAATCAGCCGCGTGAACAAAAACGCCGCCGCGTGCTGAATGTCGCGTATGCCGTCGTTGGAATAACGAATCGTGTTGTCCAGCCGGTTGTCGTTCGCCCAACCGATCATGTCGTTATTGAGCGCGCCGACGATGTTCAGCTTTTTCTCCTGAGCGACGCGCACGAATTCACGGCTGCCGAGCAAACCGGCTTCTTCGCCGGTGAACGACGCAAAAATGATTGTCGCGGGTTGCGGATGTTTCGCCAGCATACGCGCGGCTTCCAGCAAAGCGGCGGTTCCTGAAGTGTCGTCATCGGCTCCGGGTCCGGCCTGGACAGAATCGAAATGGCTGCTGACGACATAAATCAATTCGGGGTTTTCCGTGCCGGTCAGTTTGGCAATTACGTTGCAGGTTTTGCCGCCCAAAGCTCCACGATTTTCAAAGCATTGCTGTTCAGCGTCGTAGCCAAACGATTTATACGCAGCGGTCAGGTATTCAATCGCCAGTTTGTTGCCGGGGCGCGATATGTGTTTGGAGTCGAAATCGAACAGCGCCTTTTCGTGTTCATAAACGCGATTGACCGAGCCTTGCTCCAACGCGCGGCGAATTTCTGGCGTGATGGGCGTGAAAATGCGCTGGCCTTCGACGCGCAAAGCCGTTTCGTCGGCAAGCTGTTTTTCCAGCCGCGCGATCAATTCGGCTTTGGTAACTTTGCGATTCAGGTCAACGACGTACACGCCGCGTTCGGGCGAAACGGTGTTACCGTCGCGGTCTGCTTGAATCAGCAATCGGGAACCGTCGGCGCTGGGTTGCCACAACACTTCCGGCGAAATCGTTCGCACGGTGTTGTTATGAAAAAGCTGTGTCCGCGTGTTGTTCGCTAAATCATACAAATAAGCTCGGCGATGGCGCGGTTCGCCGATCAAACCCAGAACGCGGTCTTTGGCAAGAAAGCGCGGTTGAACGTCGTGCTGAATTTCTCGCGTCAGCCGCGTTTCGTTTTTGCCGTCGCGCCCGATCAGAAACAACTCCCAATCGTCTTTTGTCATTCGGGAATAAATCAGCCGCTGGCCGTCGAGCGAAAACGAAGGCGAATCCACACGGTCATTCGTTTTCAACACTGCCGTCGCTTCGCCGCCGATGGGGTGCAGCATTACGCTCGTTTCCTGTCCTGCCCTGACCAGATAAGTCACAGCCGAACCATCCGTCGCCGCAGTCAAAGCCGTTCCATTGATGATCGTTGTTTTGCGGCTGGCCAATTCCATCACGCCGAATTTGGAAGCGGCGAGCGGCGCTCCGGGAGGCGGCCCGGCTTGCCCGCCGCCGCGTTGACCGCCTTGTTGCTGAGCGGTTGCGTCGAGTTGTCGCGGCGCAGGAAACGGCGTCGAAAGCGGGATCGCGTAAATCAACAACTTGCCAGAAGCATCGAACGTCGGTTGGATTTTGAATCCTTCGCCGCTGGTGACGGCTGCGACTGACGCGGAAGCATTGACTGTATAAATTTCGTTGCGAGCCGTTTCGCCTTCGCGCGCGCCGACGAAATAAACGGTTTCTTCATCGCCAAACACCAATGAAGATTTCAGCAACCCGCTGGTCGCCAATTCGGCTTCCTGCCCTGTGACCAGATTGCGTAACACAATGACCGCGTGTTTCGCCTGAAAGTAATTCAGGTTTTGCAATGCCGCGAATCTCGCCGTGCCTTGAGCTTTTTCCAAATCCGCCTGAGCTTTTTTCAGTTCGTCGTGTTGCGGCAATTTCAGATATGCGACTTTCTTTCCCGATGGCGAAAGAGCCGCACCAGTTCCCGACAATTCCGCGACAACCGAGCGATTAGCAACTGAAACGATGCGCGTCACCGCCGCCGGAACGACGCCGGTTTCATACGCCACGACGCTGCCGTCCAGACTCATTTTCGGAAATCGTCCGTCGTCAGTGATTTCGTAGGTGTGATAAAGCTCGCCAGTCTGCCGAGCAATCGCGTCAACGAACGAATCGCCGGTTGGATTTTTCAGCATTCGCAAGTAAGCACGCAGCGCGTCGGGATATTTGCCTTCCAACCAGGCTTCGTTTGCCAAACGCAACTCGGCTTCCTGGCCGTGGCTACGAGTCAGCGGAGCAATCAGAAATAAAACAATTATCAGCACAAGAATTTTTTTCATCATCAGTCCTTCACGCAAACAAAATCTTTTTCACGCCAGCCTGTTTTGCCTAAACAGTTCGCGGCTCAAAGATTTTGCAGCCTCAAATGTTATTGGTTAGATGTGGTTTGATACGACTGAAAGGATGGTTGAGTTACGAACTTGTTTCGGCGCAAACGACCGGCAGAAATCAGCAAGCCTGCCGGTCGTTGCCTGTAGCAACGGTTTACAACCGTTCGGGGCGCTGTCCCCCGACGATCAAATAGCCCAATCGGACGTGCGCGCCGGAGCTTTTTGCATTCTTTTCGCCCGTCACGCGAACCGTCAGCCGATGTTCGCCCGGCGACAATCCGCCAAAGATTTTTGTGCCGAGTTGAGGTGTAGAACTGTAAGCATCCACCTTGCCAGCGGGCGCGGTGGCGGGTTTGCCGTCAATCAGACACTCGATCATTCCGGCGTCGGAGCTTGCGCGAAATGTGATGCCGACGACCGTGCCTTCAAAATAAAACTCGATTTGCGCGTTGGTTTTGTCGCTGGCCAATAATGCCGAAGGCAAAGCGCGGTCGTTGCTCGGTTCGGTTTTCCAATTAGTTTCGTGACCTTTGGGCGGGCGAATTTCGGCGAAAGCTTTGAACTCGCCGTAATTCATTTCGTCGCTGACCAGCGGCGAAGGCAGTGTTCGCAAAATCGGCGAAGATTCCAGCTTTTCCTGCTCGGCCAGAAATGCCGTAATCGCGTCGGCGTAAAGTTTGTGGCCGGCGTCGGTCGGATTCACGCCGTCTTTGGCAAAGTTGAATTTTCCGGCTTCGATCAGCGGCTGAATTGTTTCGAGCAAATTGATCGCCGGAACCTGGTAATGCGCGGCGATTTGATCGTGCCATTCGGCGCGCGAAGTCTTCTTTGCGTTCGGCGCATAAATCATCACCACTTCCGGCGGCGAAGGAACTATCAGGAATTGGCGCAACAAACCTTCGATGGCTTTTTTGACCGGTCGCTCCTCGTCGTTGGCTTCGTTAGCGGCGAATTCGACAAAGACCAGATCGGCTTTTTGCGCCAGCACGTCGCGGCGAACGCGCATCGCTCCGTACAGCGAACCGGTAGTCGTCAACCCGGCATTGATTTCGGAAATCTCCGCTTTCGGGAATCGCTGCCGCAACCAGTTCGTGACCAACGAGCGATACGAAGTTTTTTCAGCATTGCTGGCTCCATTGCCCAAGGCGACCGAACCGCCAAGAAACGCCACAGTAACAGGGCCGCCTCGTTGCAACTTACCAAGCACACGCCCAATGTTGCGGCGCGGTTTTGCAGCCGATGCTGTGGAATAACTGCTGGTGTTGGCGATGGTCAGTTTGCGGTCTTGCGGGTTTTCAGCCGACTGAGTTCGCGCGGGCAAGGCGGTTTGTTCATTGATCTGGCTGATTGAATCGGCGGAAACAACAAACCCGCCGACTGGCGCAAACCTTGAAAAGTGAGTTTGCAATCCAATCGGCGGGAATGTGACAGACAGCAGAAGCAGGTAAATCGGTATTTGTTTGAACATAGTCAGTTTCCTTTCGCCAGTGTCCCGTCGCCAGCCAAGCTACTGACTGATGTTACGCGATAGCAGATCAAATAAAGCGTTTGACAGTTTCTTCGTCCCGGTAGGGACGGTTGAATTTAGCGCGGCGTTTCAACGCCGGGTAACAGAGCCTTTCTCTGCCGCGTCCTGTCAGGACGCTTGAATCCTCTTCTGGCGGAACCTCAAGCGTCCCTACAGGACGCCGATTCATTCGCTGCTTAGCCCGGCAGTGAACTGCCGGGCTAATATCAACCGTCCCTGCCGGGACGAATACCGTGTCAAACTCAATGTTCGATTCTTTAGCGTGTAACATCAGCTACTGACTACTGACTACTGACTACTTTTTGCACTCATTTCTTTCGGCTTCCAATTCGTGGGACGAAAGCCGATGTTCATCGCTGAAAAGATTCCGTAAATCGCGTCTTCGTCGCCATTTTCAGCGGCGGCTGCAAGCTGGGAAATCCAGGCTTCGAGCCGCGCGAAATCATACTGCAAAGGCGGCGCAACGAAAATCTTTTCATATCGTGTAGTTTCCGCGCCTTCTTCGGCAATCAGCAATTCCTCTTTCAGCTTTTCGCCGGGACGCAGTCCGCGGAATTCGATGTCAATGTCTTCGCCAACGGTCAGGCCGGAAAGCCGAATCATGTCTTTCGCCAGATCGAACACCTTGACCGGTTCACCCATATCCAGCAGGAAGATTTCTCCGCGCTGTCCCAAAGCTCCAGCCTGAATAATCAACTGCGCGGCTTCTGGAATTGTCATGAAATAGCGTTCGACTTCCGGGTGAGTGATCGTCACCGGGCCGCCGTTTTTGATTTGTTCGCGAAAGATAGGAACGACGCTGCCTCGACTTCCCAGCACGTTTCCGAACCGAACGCAGGAATAATTCCGACCGCCATTCAGCTTGACGGCTTGTGCTTGGAACATCAATTCGGCGACGCGCTTGGTGGCTCCCATGATGTTTGTCGGATTGACAGCCTTGTCGGTGGAAACCATGACGCAACGTTCGACGCCAAATTCCGCCGCGCACTCCAGCAAACGTTTGGAACCGACGACGTTGTTGAAAATGGCTTCGGCGACATTGCTTTCCATCAGCGGCACGTGTTTGTGAGCTGCCGCGTGGAAAACGACTTGCGGGCGATGTTTGGCGAACACCTGCCGCATGCGAGTCATCACTCGCAAATCGCAGATGGCCGGAACGATTTCGATCTTTTTGTTTTCGCAAGCGGCCAGCACTTCACGCTCGGCTTCAAAAACGGAGTTTTCGTCTTTGTCGAGCAGAACGATCGAAGCCGGGTTGAGCGTGGCTATCTGACGGCACAACTCGCGGCCAATCGAACCGCCCGCCCCGGTAATCAAGACTCGCTTGCCAACGTAAGACCCCTGACTGGCTTCGAGCCAGGCTTCGATGTTGATGGTGTCGCGTCCGAGCAGGTCTTCGATTTCAACCGGTCGCACGTTGCTGACCGTGACGTGATTGCCAAGAATTTCATACAAACCGGGAATGATTTTGACCGGAACTTCAGCGGCTTCGCACAAATCCAAAATGCGGCGAACGGTTTTTCGTCGCGCGTTGGCCATGGTGATGATGACCTGATCCACACGATATTTCTTGACCATTTCCGGCAGCGAATAAGTCGGGCCGAACACCGAAACTCCCTGAATCACCGAACCGATTTTCCCAGGTTCGTCGTCCAGAAAGCCGCAAACCTGAAGTCCCAAATCGCGGCGGCGAGTGATTTCGCGCGCGGTCATGATTCCGGCGTCACCGGCTCCGACCAGCAAGGTGCGAAGCTTGACACCATTGGTCTGGGTTTTGGCGCGAGCGACTTTTTCGCACACCACACGCCAGGCCACTCGCGCTCCGAGCATTCCGGCTGTCGCCAGCAAAAAATTGATCCCTATGGAACCAATCGGAAAGACCCACAAACTGCGCGGATCGGCAATAGCCAGTCGCAATATCAACATCGCCAGAGCAATCACCCCAACCGCACTGGCCAGATGAACCGTGTCAGGCACGCTGACGTATCGCCAGACTCGGCGATACATCCCGACAAAATAATTGACGCCGACCTGCAACATCACCACGTAAGGCAATGCCAGCACCATTTTTTGCGCGTCCAGTTTGGGCGGCCATCCATCGAACCGAAGCACATGTGCCAGCACGAACGACGACATGATGATGAAAGCATCAACAGCCATCTGCGTTCCGCGACTGAGCATGTAATTTTGCACCCAGCGTGTCATAAACACCTTCGGTAACAGCGCGGCAAGGCGCTCGGAAAAATCCGGCTTTGCCTGTGAAGAAAAGACAGATTCGCCTGATTGCGGGAGAAATTGTTTACTCAAATTCATTCGATTGACCCCAGATAGGCCAGTCGCTCCGGGAAGCTTAGAAGCAAGATGTTTCGGCGAGGTGGCGGCAACGACGCGCATCTTAGCTTGACCGGGCAAAGCTGGCAAACCTTTCTGATTTTCAACTGATAAGTCGCATCAGCGTCCGAACGATTACGCCACAATCACTCCAGGCGGTCGCCTGGCGCGAATAGTGCAGATCAATGGCGAGTTTCGCCGGCATCAGTTCTGTGCGGTAATAAAGTTCAGGGTCGGCGAGATCAGCATATTGCGAGAGGACTTCGCTTTCATTGCTGAATTCGATGGTGGCCGGGCTGGTGATGCCCGGACGATAAGAGAGAATTTGCCGCTGCTCATCGTTGTAATACGCAACGTAACGCGGCACTTCGGGGCGAGGCCCGACAATGCTCATTTCGCCTTTCAAAACATTGAAAAACTGTGGCAATTCATCGAACCGATATTTACGAAGAAAATGGCCGCTGCGGGTAATTCGTGGGTCGCGGCCAATGGTGATTTGAGTTCCGCGTTGTTCGGCGTCCGTGACCATAGTGCGGAATTTGAAAATGCGAAACGGTCGCCCGCCCAATCCAACACGTTCTTGCAGAAAGAAAATCGGCCCGCTCGAATCCAGCTTGATCCAGATGGCCACCAAAGCAAGAACCGGCAGCAGCAAAATCACCGCCGGAATCGCCAACGCCAAATCCAAAATCCGGCGCGATGAAGCGGCAAGGGCTTGTTCAGGCAAATTGTTTTTTGAAGCTACTGAAATCATTTTTGGGGCTTATCGAGAAAGAAAACTTTTCGATAAGATTTACAGAGATCAACAGGATGAAGCGTTTGCCAAAACTGATTAGCGACAAATCTTGCAAGACTTACGTAAAGTCGTTTTTTTAACGCAAAGACGCAAAGTGGGAAAGGCACAAAGCCCTTCTTGCAGATTGATTTTCACGAAAAAAAAATCAACGATAGCTAACGAGAAAATAACCTTTGCGTCTTCGCGCCTTTGCGTTGAAATTTTTGTTTTGCGCAAATCCTATCTTGTTCATCGCGTAAATCCTGTCTGATTTTTACCGACTACCGGCGACCGACTCCTCTTCTGTTAGTTCGACTCTGTCACCTGCCAAACTGCTTTTGACGGCTTCGATGACGCGAGTTTGATCGTCTTCGGTCATTTTGGTGTACAGCGGCAAACTGACGGCTCGTTCATAAGCGCGCCAGGCAATCGGCAAATCATGCGGTTGCAAGTCATACGCCTTTTGCCAGTAAGGATGCAGATGCAGCGGTATGAAATGAACGCTGCATCCGATGCCGCGCGCAGACATCTGCTGAATGAAATCGTCTCGACTGATGTTGGCCTCTTCTTCCAATCGAACGGCGTACAAATGCCACGAATGCAAATCGCCGTTTTCCGGTTGCGGCGGCAATTTGATCGGCAATTCGGCCAGTTCCACGTCGTAGCGTTCCGCCATACGCTGCCGCCTTTCCTGAAAGCTCCAGGCTTTTTTCAACTGCTGCAATCCGATGGATGACGCAATGTCTGTCAGGTTGTATTTGAATCCCGGCGCGATGACTTCGTAATGCCAGGCGGGTTTGGTCGAAGTGTAGCGATCAAACGCATCCCGGCTGATGCCGTGCAATCGCATTGCGCGGCAGCGTTCGGCAATGGCGTGGTCGCGCGTGACGATCATGCCGCCTTCGCCGGTGGTGATGGTTTTCGTGGCGTAGAAACTGAACACAGTGGCGTCGGTGTCCAAAGTCCCAATCAGCCGGTTGTGGTAAGTCGCGGGCAGCGCGTGTGCGGCGTCTTCCAGAACTTTCAATCCGTGCCGCCGAGCAATTTCGATGATCGGCTGCATGTCGCAAGCCAGCCCGGCAAAATGAACTGGGATGATGGCTTTGGTGCGCTCTGTGATGGCGCGTTCGATCTTTGTCGGATCAAGGTTGAATGTCTTCGGATCAATGTCCATAAAGACCGGATCAGCGCCCAAGTGGCGAATGACTCCGGCGGTGGCGGTAAAAGTGTAAGGTGTGGTGATGACTTCATCGCCCGGCCCAATGCCGAAAGATTCCAGCACCAGATGCAATCCGGCAGTAGCCGAATTAACCGCCAACGCCTGCACGCCTGAACCAATGAAGTCGGCAAATTCACGCTCGAAGCGTTGCGTTTTCGGCCCGGTTGTCAGCCAACCCGAACGCAATGAGTCCACGACTTCGGCAATCTCTTCTTCCCCAATGTCGGGAAGAGCGAACGGAAGAAAATTATTCATACGGTGTCAAAATGAAAATAGCTGTTCGATTTCAAAGGTGGGGTCGAGGTGGGAATGCTTTGTCTTTAAGTTGAGTTGGGCACCAAGTACTGCTGAACTGACTAACTGCGGGCGGGAATAAACCATAAATTAGAGACCGAAATCAAGTTAATAATTGGCGTTAGGCCGGTCGGCCAGACGGCACGTCTTGCCAGCTTGTCTTTGATAGCGCACACTCGGCCACGAAAATCACGCTGTACAACTTCCCAACCAATTCCCGGAGATTTCCCGATGGCAAAAGAACCGCTTGATGACGATTTTGATGTCTTGGAACCTGAACCGAGAAGTTTCATTCGCCCGCGCTGGCTGATTCTGCTTGGCCTGTTGCTGCTGCTTTTGTTGTTGTGGCCGGGCTGGGCGGGCTTTTACTCCGAATGGTTGTGGTTCAAACAGTTGGGTTACGAAAACGTCTTTTCGACGACGTTGCGAACCAAAGCCTGGATGGGAGCAATTGCCGTGCTGATCGCCGGATTTTTGATCTGGCTGAATTTCAAACTGGCTTTGGGATTGAGCAAAGCGCGTTCGCGGCTGGTTCGGTACATCACCATCAACAAAGAGCAAGTGCCGATCCCGGACCTCGCCGGATTTGTCGAACGCTGGGGAATTCGGCTGGCGCTTTTGCTGGGAGTCATTTTCGGCCTGAACGTTTGGGAATCGTGGGAATTGATTTTGCAGTATCGGTATCACACGCCGTTTGGCGAAGTTGATTCGCTGTTCGGACGCGACATCGCCTATTACGTGTTCACGCTGCCGGTGCTGGAATTGGCAACTCAATTGTTATTTCTGCTGGTCATCATTTGTTTGGCCGGAGCCGTTGCGTTGTACGGCATTCGCGGAGAAATCTCCGTTGTCGGCGAAGGAATTTCCATTCAACGCGCGCCTCGCCGCCATTTGCTGGCGCTGGTCGCCGCGTTGTTCGCCGTGCTGGCGTGGCGAGCTTATCTGGAAATGCCGAACCTGTTGCTTTCGACCAACGGCGTGGTCAACGGAGCAACTTACACAGACATCAACGCCCGATTGCCTATGTTGTGGGTTGAAGCCGCCGCAGCGACGCTGGTCGCATTGCTGGCCATTGCCAGCATGTTCACAGACGGCATCAAACTGTTGCTGGCCGGAGCGGCCATTTACGTGTTGGCTTTGGTTGCTGGCTGGGGTTATCCGGCATTCGTGCAGCGGTTTTCAGTCGCGCCAAACGAACTGGTCAAAGAAACTCCTTACATCGTCCACAACATCGCCGCCACGCGCAAAGCCTTCGCGCTCGACCAGGTCGAAGAGCGTGAACTGACTGGCAGCGACGGCCTGACGCTTCAGGACATTCAAGCCAACAAAGCAACGATCAACAACATTCGTTTATGGGATCACCAACCGTTGCTGGATACCTTCGCGCAGATTCAGGAAATCCGCACTTACTACGAATTTGAATCGGTGGACAACGACCGGTACAACATCGGCGGAGAGTTGCGACAAACGATGATTTCTCCGCGCGAACTGTCTGTGGACAGCCTGCCCAATCGCAACTGGATCAACGAACAACTGACTTTCACACATGGTTTCGGGCTGACGCTGGGGCCGGTCAATCAAGTCACGCCTCAAGGTTTGCCGGTGCTGTTCATCAAAGACCTGCCGCCGGTTTCCACCGCGCCTGAATTGAACATAACGCGCCCGGAAATTTATTTCGGCGAACTGTCGCACGACCCTGTGTACATAAAAACCTCTGCCAAAGAATTCAACTATCCGTCAGGCGAACAAAACGTTTACGCCAATTACGAAGGCAAGGACGGCGTTTCGATTGGTTCGTTTTGGCGGCGGCTGGTTTTTGCGACGCGCTTTGGCGACATGAAACTGTTGTTGTCGAACGACGTTTCGGCCGAAAGCCGCGTGCTGTATCACCGCAACATCACCGACCGGCTGGCGCGAATCGCTCCGTTCCTGAGCTTTGACCGCGATCCGTATATGGTGATTTCCGAAGGCCGATTGTTCTGGATCGCCGATGCTTACACTGCGACGAATCGCTACCCGTATTCCGAACGATTCGGCGGCATCAATTACATTCGCAATTCGGTCAAGGCGGTGGTGGACGCTTACAACGGCGACGTGCGGTTGTATCTGGCCGACGACAAAGACCCGCTCATCAAAACCTGGGCTGGAATTTTTCCAGGATTGTTGCGTCCGTTGACGGAAATGTCTGCCGATTTGCGCGCTCACCTGCGGTATCCCGAAGACATTTTCAAGATTCAAACGGCTGTGTATTCGACTTACCACATGGATCAGCCGCAAGTGTTTTACAACAAAGAAGACCAGTGGGAAGCCGCTTCGACTTCCGATTCCAAAGATCAGGGCAAGGTTTTCGATCCTTATTACACGATCATGAAATTGCCCGGCGAACAGAAAGAAGAGTTCATCCAGATGTTGCCGTTTACACCCCGCAACAAGGACAATCTGGCTTCGTGGATGGTGGCGCGCGCCGATGGCGACAATTACGGGCAATTGGTGGTGTACCGATTCCCAAAACAAAAGCTGGTCTTCGGTCCCAAACAAGTCATGGCGCGCATCAACCAGGATGCGGAAATTTCCCGTCAACTCTCGTTGTGGAATCAACGCGGTTCTCAGGTCATTCTGGGAACCTTGCTGGTTATTCCGATCAAAGAATCGTTGCTGTACGTTCAACCGCTTTATCTGAAAGCCGAGTCCGGCAAAATTCCGGAACTGAAACGTGTCATCGTCGCCGCCGAAGACAAAATTGCGATGGAAGAAACTCTGGAAGCCAGTCTGGCCAGAATCTTCGGCAGCGCGCCTTCAACGCCGACTCAAACGTCCGCCGCCGCAACGCCACAGACTTCTGCCTTGCCAACGCAACCGATTTCAACGCCAGACGGATTGGCGGCTCAAGCCAAACAGCATTACGACCGAGCGATTCAGGCTCAGCGCGAAGGCGATTGGGCGCGATATGGCGAAGAAATCAAACGGCTGGGCGCTGTGCTGGAACAAATGTCGAAACAGAAATAAGGCTGGGAATTTTATCTTTTGGCAATCAACAAACCGCATTACAATTCCCGCCGAAAGGAATGGTTATGAACAAAGCTCACAAACTGAAAATAGACGGGCTGCAATTGAGTTTTCCGCAAAGTCCGGCAGTAATTGACGCTGAAAAATTGCAGGCGATGTATGCCGAACTCAGTCCGAGCGGGCAGGAGCTTTTCGAGATCAGCCTCGGCGTTCCGGATGAACCTGGGCAATTACAAACGACTGAAGAAATCCATGCCGAAATTGCCCGTCGGCGTGGAAACCTTATCGAGTAAATATGCCAAACAAGATTTTGACCTATGCTGACAGCAACATCCTCATCTACGCCGTCAGCCAAAAAAATTTCAATCTTCGGCTAAAGGCGCTCAGCATACTTGGAGACAAACGTCGAGAATACCTGGCAAGCGAGTTTTTGCGGCTGGAAACATTCGTTTAGCAAACTCAGTCTTCCATCTGTGACAACTGGCGGAAATGTTCGGCGATGCGCTCGGCTTGCTGCCGACCGACGAAGGGTTTCAATTCTTCCACGCTGGCTTCGCTAACTCTTTTCAGACTGCCGAAGTTCCGCAGCAAACGGTCTTTCAGCTTTTCGCCGACGCCTGGAATCGAAGTCAGTTCGGATTGAAAATCGCGCATGGCTCGGCGCTGGCGGTGGAAACTGACGGCGTAACGATGCGTTTCGTCGCGGATGATTCTGACCAACCGCATCACCAGCGAATTCTTTTCCAGAAAAACCGGTTCATCCTCCCTGCCTTTGACCAGCAAATGGCTGATTTCTTCGTGCTTGCCACGTGGTTTGACTATGCCGACCATCGGCACATCGGCCAGACCGAGTCCGTGCATGGCCGCCGCCGCCGAAGACAATTGCCCTTTGCCGCCGTCAATAAACACCAGATCGGGCAATTGCTTTTCTTCTTTCAGCAACCGCGAGTAGCGCCGGTAAATGGCTTCGCGCATCGAAGCGAAATCGTCTGCGCCTTCGACGGTTTTGATGATGAACTTGCGGTAGTCGCTTTTCTTCATTTCGCCGTTTTCGCACACGACCATCGCAGCGACGTTGTCCGAACCTTGAATGTTGGAGATGTCGAACGATTCGATGCGATTCGGCAAATTCGACAATCCCAGTGCCTCCTGCAAATCGCCCAGCACTTTAGAAAAGTCGGGCTTGATGACGCGGAAGCGCTGCTCAAAACCGAGCTTGGCGTTTTTTTCGACGAGGTCAATTAACTCACGTTTTTTGCCGCGCTGTGGATCGAGAATGTGAACGCGGCGTTCGCGTTTTTCGCTCAGGACTTGTTCGAGCAGTTCGCGGCTTTCCCAATCCACAGGAACGTGAATTTCCAGCGGGATGTAATTGCCGATGGTGTAATACTGCTCCCAGATTTCGCCTAAAAACTCGCTCGGATTCCAATTCTCTTCGGGCAAATCTTCCCAGTAAAATTCACGTCGTCCGAT
>JANRKX010000113.1:0-12798 GCA_033763255.1 Acidobacteriota bacterium
GATAGTTTGTTGACGAGCATGAAAATCAACACCGCAATATACTGTCATTGGTGCCTCCTTTCGACTGTGCGTTTTTTTGTCACAGCGAGTGTAATACTCGCCGCACTAAGGAGGCACTGTTTTCATTACATCAGTGGTGAAACCACCGGAACCGTGCGGCAAGGCGCTCGCGTCCCGGCAGGGACGCTGGATAAGCGATTCTTGTCCGGCGCTCCTGCCGGAGCGCGAGCCTTCCGCCTCCTTGTCCCTGCGGTTCCACCGCAGGCTAATCTCCGCCGCGCTTCCAGCGCGAAAACCTGTCAAATTGATTCCCAAATGCCTTACTGCGTAACGTGAGTCATTGAAAAGAAATTGTGCCGTATAAAAAACCATCCATTTCACTGAACTTCAGGGAGCAAGCATGTCGAACAATTTTCTGCCGCTGACCGATCAACTGTACGCCTACATTTTGAGCAATTCGTTGCGCGAACCGGACGTTTTGCGCCGGTTGCGCGAAGAAACCCAAGCCACCAATCCGCACGCGATCATGGCGATTTCGCCCGTGCAGGGGCAGTTCATGATGTTGTTGCTGAAATTGATCGGCGCAAAAAAGACGCTGGAAGTCGGCGTTTTCACCGGTTACAGCTCGCTCTGCACGGCGCTCAGTCTGCCCGACGACGGGCAGATTTTCGCCTGCGATGTCAGCGAAGAGTGGACTTCAGTTGCGCGACGATACTGGGCCGAAGCCGGAGTCGCCGACAAAATCACCTTGAAACTGGCCCCCGCCGTTGAAACGCTCGACGCGCTGTTGGCCGATGGACACGCAGGCACATTCGATTTCGCGTTCATTGACGCCGACAAATCGAATTACGACGCTTATTACGAACGCGCGCTGCGGCTGCTTCGCAAAGGCGGTTTGCTGGTCTTCGACAACATGCTCTGGTACGGCAAAGTCGCCGACGACAGCGTAACCGACGCAGACACGGTTGCCTTGCGCGCGCTGAATGCCAAGCTGCATCAGGACGAACGAGTCTTCACCAGTTTGATTGGCGTCGGCGACGGCATGCATCTGGCAATCAAGCAGGTAGATTGATTATGAGAAAAACGGCAATCTTATTTCTTATGATTTGTGCATGTTGTTTGTACTCTTTTGCTATCGCGCAATGGAAATTGGAACACCTGAAGAAATGGGCAGGGGAGTATCCGACTTACGGCAAAAAATACGGAAACTTCTTTCGATTGCCGGAAATTGAGCAGCCTCTCAAAAAGCTACTCACCAAAAAGGATTTCCTCCTGTTGACCAAAGGGCATAAAAAAGAAATGCCCATTGACTTTGGTGGCGAGCATTTGAACGTTGAGGTCTGTGGCGCAAATGATTGTGCGGGTTGCTGTCGCAAAGTCCGGCTGCGGATAAATCTAAAGAGCGGCAGCCTGGAAGTCACTTTTTACGAAGACGGGCAGGCTCCGAGAGAATATAAAACCAAATAAAATTTTGAGCAGTCCTATGAATTACAAAAACAACATTCTGGAACTGATTGGCGGAACGCCGCTGGTCAAATTGAACAAACTCAATCGCGGATTGAAGCCGCTGATGTTGGCCAAAATTGAATCGCTCAATCCCGGCGGCAGCGTCAAAGACCGCATTGGGCGGGCGATGATTGATCGCGCCGAACGGCTCGGCGAATTGAAACCCGGCGGAACCGTGGTCGAAGCCACCAGCGGAAACACCGGCATCGGCTTGGCGTTGACCTGTGCCGTGCGCGGCTATCGTTCGATTTTTGTCATGACCGATAAATGCAGTCAGGAAAAAGTTCGGTATCTGAAATCGCTCGGTTCGGACGTGATTGTCGTTCCGGCGGCGGCCAAAATGGATTCGCCGGATCATTACCTGAACACGGCCAAACGAATCGCGGCGGAAACTCCGAACGCGATTTTGACGAATCAATACGCCAATCCCGCGAACCCTGAAATCCATTACCACACCACCGGCCCTGAAGTTTGGGAAGCGACCGAAGGCAAGATCACGCATTTCGTGGCCGGAATGGGAACCGGCGGCACGATCAGCGGAACCGGGCGGTATCTGAAAGAGAAAAACCCGGCGATCAAAATCATTGGAGCCGATCCGTTCGGTTCAGCGATCAAGGGTTTCAAGGATTCCGGCAAGTTGATGGCTGCGTCGCCGTACCTGGTCGAAGGCATCGGCCAGGAAATCATTCCAGACAACGTGCAACTGAAATACATTGACGAAATCATCAACGTCACCGACCGCGATTCGTTTAACACGGCTCGGCGGTTGGGACGCGAAGAAGGAATTTTCTGCGGTGGCAGTTCGGGGACGATTGCCTGGGCTGCGTTGAAAGCGGCGGAATCGCTGACTGAAAACGACGTGATGGTGTTCATCATCTGCGACACCGGCGAACGTTATCTGTCGAAGTTTCTATCTGACGAATGGATGAAGGAAAAACGATTGCTCGGCGACGAACGCATGACTGTCGGATTGTTGAACGATTTGAAATTGAACACCGGCAAGTTGCGGCTGGTTTCGGTTTCGCCTGCGGCCAAAGTCGGCGAAGCTTTGGATTTGATGAACAATCATGGTTTGTCGCAATTGCCCGTCATCGAAGAAGGAAAATCAGTCGGCAGCGTTCGTGAAACCAGAATCGTCACGCAATTGCTGGACAACCGCGAATTGATCGAAGCTCCCGTCACCGAAATGATGGATGCGTCGTTCCCCGTTGTGACGGAAACCGTCGAAGTTCAGCGCGCCAAACAATACCTGAAAGAATCCCCGGCGATTCTGGTTGAAGAATACGGACGCATTGTCGGCATCATCACGCGGCACGACGTGCTGGACATAGAAGTTTGAAGAAACTCCAAACCGACTGACGAAAAAGGCCGGACGTTATGTCCGGCCTTTTCTTGTTCAAGGGCTGCTGGTTCTAAACAACAGCGCATTCCAAAGCATCTGTCGCCGGATTTTAGAAGTGGCAACCAAAATCACCGCGGCAACCAGGTACAACCCGCTGAAAACGTATCGGATTTCTTCCTGCGGAAAGAAAAACTGCGCAATGAACAGCCCCATCAGCAACAAGGCCTCCCAAAAAGCGAAGCGAAAATTGGAAATGACGATGGCTGCAAACAACGATTGCGCTGAAGTCAGCAGCAATTCTTCCTTTTGCCGATGATCCAATTCCATTCCGGCCATTGAGCCTGCTGAAATTGCGTAAACCAACGGAATCGCGCCAACCAGCAAAGTCCATTGATTGATCTTTGACGAAATCAGCGCGCCAATGCCGGTTGAACCTTTGCCTTTCAGCGCGAAAATGATGGCAATGGCTCCTTCGGGCGATTCGGAAGCCAACGGAGCCAGCCATTGCACCAGCAAAAATTTATCTATGCCGTATTGTCCGCCTGTGGAAATCAAACCTTCGGCAAAAGGCTCTGCCGACAACCAGATCGCGTATCCGGCGAACGCGAACATCAGCAACACAACCGTGCGCCGCGCGCCATTGCCGAGCTTTTGATCCAGGTATCCGGCCACGCCTTCCAAATCTTCGTCGTGTTTTTCGCCGCGCGCTGCCCGTGCGGCGTAATACAGAAACATGGCGAAAAACAGCGCGCAATCCATCAACGACAAAGTCCCTTTGAGCGGAAGTATCAACGAATACACCGTTGCCAACAGCAACAAACTGAGTTCCAGCCCTTGGGATTTGTCCAGTTGGATTTCTTTCTGCTTGTGTTTGAAATAATAGACAATCGCCACCAGCGACCACCCAATGCCGATGATGACGCGATTGGCTCCGGTCATGTTGGCGATGGCGTAAGCTTTGTATTCTGGTTTTGTGCCCGCTTCCCAGGCGAAATGCAGGTCAACCGCGTATTCCGGCAGAACGCTGATCAGCGCCAGCGCAATCAACGCCAGCGAACGAGGAATGTCGCGTTCGGCCAGTTCGGCTCCCCAACTCAGTATGAAAGCCGCGCCAATAATCGCAACCCCGGAAAGAGTCGAAACCAAACCGGGGTTGGTTTCAACCAGATGATGCCCATGGCCGCTCAGGCTCAACGCCAGCCACGGCAAAGTCAGAACTCCCGCAAAGATAAGCCAAATTAGTTGTTTCATTCGAATCGTAGAATCACTTTTTGATAAGCAATAAAGACGGCGTCCGTTTGCCGAAACGATTATTCGCCGATGATTTTGATGATGGCGCGTTTGCGCCGTTGGCCGTCGAATTCGGCGTAATACACCTGTTGCCAGGTTCCTAAATCCAACCGGCCATTCGTGATGGGCAATATGATTTGATGATGCATCAGCAGATTTTTCAGGTGAGCGTCGCCGTTGTCTTCGCCGGTTTGATGATGGCGATAATCGGCGCGCGTCGGAGCCAGATGCTCCAACCATTCGTCAATGTCGGCGATCAAACCGTCTTCGGCGTCATTGACATACACAGCAGCGGTAACGTGCATGGCCGAAACCAGCACCATGCCTTCTTTGACGTTGCTGTCGGCGACGGCCTGAGCGATTTCATCGGTGATGTTGATGTATTCCCGACGGTTTTTTGTATTGAAGACGAGGTATTTCGTCAACGATTTCATTCCTAACTGCCTTCCGAGAAAAATTGAAACGACGATGAGAGCGCGGATTATGTCCGACCGCCGCGCGAAGGGCAAAGCTGTGAAGTCGTTTGGCCAGCACCTGCCCGGTGACTATAATCCGTCTTACTTCAAAACCAACAACACCGAACCAATCGCAGGAGAAGCAATGCCCAAAATCGCTGACATCGAATACACACCCAATCCCAACGCCGTGAAGTTCATTTTGAAAGAACCTGTCACCGTCGGTTCGTCGCGGTCATTCCAAACCGCCGAAGCCGCTGTGGCCGATCCGCTGGCCGATTCGTTGTTCAAAGTCGGCAACGTGACATCGGTGTTTTACATGGATCGGTTCGTCACCGTAAACAAGGAAGACGATGTCAGTTGGGAAGACATGCTGAAAAAACTGGCCGAACCGATTCGTTCGGCTCCGTCAGCGTCCGAAGCTGCCGCGCAGGCTCCGGCAACAAAACCGGCCTTCACGCCCAGCGAAGACCCAGTGCTGGACAAAATCAATCAGGTGCTGGATGAAAAGATTCGACCCGGTCTGGCCGGAGACGGCGGCGGATTGGAAATCATCGGTTTTCACGACAAAAAATTGATGATTAGCTATCAAGGCGCTTGCGGCAGTTGCCCCAGTTCCATCGGCGGAACGCTGATGGCCATCGAACACATGCTGAAAGAAGATGTTGATCCTGAAATTGAAGTGATTTCCGTTTAAGAAAGTGTGGGACAATTTTTCAAATTGTCCCGTTCGATTGTTTATCTCAAGCTGGCCAGTCAAGTAACTTTGCTATCAGCGAGCAGTGAAACAATTTGGAAAATTGTTTCACCTTTCGGCCAGATCAAACCGGCAAAAACACACTCACTCGTGTTCCCTCGCCTTCCTGGCTTTCGATTTCAATTTTGCCACCGTGTTTTTTGATGATTTCCTGCGTAATCATCATGCCCAAGCCCGTGCCATTCTTTTTGGTTGTATAAAACGCCTCGAAAATTCGATTGCGGGTTTCTTCGGACATGCCTGCGCCAAAATCCACAACGCTGACGCGCAAAGCGCCATGCTGACCGTTGAATTCGGAAAATCGCACGGCTTCTGTGGGCGGAACGAACATGGTTTGCAGCACTACGCGACTGTTTTGCGCGGAAGCTTCGACGGCGTTGATTAACAAGTTGAGAAAGACTTTGCGAAGTTGCTGAGGATCGAACTGCCCCGTCTGCAAATTGGACGTGTACTGACGAACAACTTCGGTGCGCGTGCGCTCCAGCCGGTCGCTGGCCAGTTCGACGACTTCGTCCAGCAATTTGTTCAAATCCGTAGGTTTGCGTTCCGGGTCGCGCGGGCGGGTCAAATAACGCAGATCGGTGACAATGGTCGAAAGATGTTCTGCACCGCGTTTCAGCCGGGCAACCGATTGTTTCAAATCCTGATCGCCGTCGCCCACCTGCATATCCAGCAAATCAATGTTCAGTTTGACCGCGCCGATCGGGTTGTACAGTTCGTGAGCAACCTGCGCCGTAATCTGCCCGACGGCGCTGAGCGTTCGATTGCGACGAAGCTCTTCGCGCACGTGTTCTTCTTCGGTCACGTCCACCAGCACGACGACCCGCCCGCGAGTTTCGCGGTCAATCGTCAACGGCGAAACATACACGTCCAACAACCGCGATTCGGCGGGGATGCCCTGACTCTGACGAACGACTCGTTTGGTTTTGACCTTGATGCGTTCGCGGTGCGTGGAGTTTTTATCGGAAAGCGACAAAGCGTTTTTGATGAACAAGGCGACTTCGGGCAAATGCGCCAGCGCGCCACGATAATCCTGCAACAACAATTCGGAAGGTGTCAGGTGATAGCGTTTGAAAAACGCCTGGTTGACGGCCAGCAGTTCGCCGTTTTCAGCCATAACCAGAATATCATTGGACTGACTGTCGAACACCGAGCGCGCGAAATCCTGCGCTTCGTGAGCCGAGCGAATCGCCTGCCGCAACGCCATGATCTGATTGCGCGTAATCATAAACACCGCCGCCGCCACCAAAATGCCGAAAAAAAACGCCCCCAACCGCATACGACTAACTTCAGATGCAGCGATGCTTTGCTGGCTGGCGATGTTTTTCAGAATTTCGGCGCGGTCGCTGATGATCGCGTTTCGTAATCGAGTGACGGCTTCGTCCAGTCGGTCGCGCGCAGCAATAAACGCATCCTGATTGAAATTCGTCTGCCCGGTTGAGATTTGAGATGCGTCGGTTTCGGGTTTCAATCTTGTTTCGTCCAGCGTCACCAGGCCTTCGATTGAAGCCAAAAATTCCGGCGCGGCGGATTCGACCTGACGCCAGGCGATGATTTCAGTTTGCGTGATGGTTTGCAGCTTGGCGCGTTCGTCCCAGAGCTTTTTGCTGTCACCCATCGTTTGGTTGAAACTTTGTCTGGCTTCGGCCAACGAAATCCCGAAAGGAGCAACCTGCACAGGCAAATTGCGTGTCGGGCGGACCAATTTGGCTTGTGCCACAACGTTGACTTCCTCTTCACGAATTCGAGCGGCCATCGTCAAACGGTTTTGGTAATCCAGCGAAATGTCGCTGGCCAAAATGCTGATGGCTTGCAACTTTTCAACACTGCGTGTGCCGATCAACCAAATCAGCGTCAGCAAAAACAAAAAGCCTACGGTCAGCGCCGAAAAAATCAGCACCAATTTTGGTTGATCCGTTTTGAAGCTCGAACTGTTCATGGATTTTTTTTGAAATCTCTATCGCGCGGCTGCCTGTCGGCGACGACGTAGTTTTTTGCACTCGTACAATTGTTCGTCGGCTCTTTGCACCAGTTGATCCGGGCTGGCGATTTCGGCGGTCAGGTCGGCGATTCCCGAACTGAGGCTGACGCCGCTGATTTCGCCGTCAATCGCCTGCAATCTGGTGCGTAACCTCAGCAAAACGTTTTCAATCGCGGCGCCCGAAGTTTCGGGACATACGGCGACGAATTCGTCTCCGCCGTAACGAAACACGCCGTCGCTTTGGCGAAACGACGATTGCAACGCACGCGCCACATCAATCAAAACCTTGTCGCCGGTTGGATGCCCAAACCGATCGTTCACCGATTTGAAACCGTCCACGTCAAACATCACCAACGCCAGTTGGCGCGCGTGTCGCCGAGCGCGTAAAAATTCTTCGCTCAACCGCGCATCAAACGCCGCACGGTTCAATAAACCGGTCAACGAATCGTGCAAAGCTTTTTTGGTCAACTCCCTGAATCGTCGTTCGTAAAACCGATGCGACGACTGATGAATCTGTTCATCAATCGTCCGGTGCAAAGCTGATTGCAGCGCGATTAATTCCTCTTTGCTGAACAGATCAGCCTGACGGCGCAACACATCATCAATCGTTTGCCGCAGTTTGCCGACCAAAGGCAACAACATTTCCGGGCTGAATTCTTCTTGCTGCGCCTGACAATCGGCGACTAAACGCAATAAGCGTTCGCGCTCCTGTTCCAGAGTTTGGGCAAAAGAAACTTTCACGATTGATGGATTCCCACGATGAAATGGCAAATTGGATTTTGCCGGGCAGGTCATTATAGTCCGACCGCCGCGATCTGCGGCAACCAGACAATCTTTCAGAGGAACGTCGGAGGAACGATTGATGAACAAACAATATGACGCCGCCGTCATTGGAGCGGGAGTCTTTGGCGTTTGGACTGCTTACCAATTGCAAAGCGCCGGATGGAACGTCGCGCTGATTGACGCTTATGGCGCGGCCAACAGCCGATCAAGTTCCGGCGGGGAATCGCGCATCATACGCATGGGTTACGGCGCGGAAGAAATTTACACGCGATGGTCGCTGCGCTCTTTGGGATTGTGGCGGCGGCTGTTCGACGAAGCCGGCAAGCCGGATTTGTTCCAGCCGACCGGCGTGTTGTGGATGGCACGTGAAAATGACGCTTATTCGATTGCCACGCTGAACACCTTGCGAAACGTCGGCATACGGTTTGAAGAATTGCGGCGCGACGAATTGGAGCGTCGGTATCCGCAAATCCAATTCGGCGAAATCAGTTGGGCAATTTACGAACCGGACAGCGGCGCGTTGTTGGCTCGCCGAGCCGTGCAAACCGTCATCGAAGATTTCTCTCGCAAAGGCGGCGAAGTGCTGGCTACTTCGGTTTTGCCACCCAATGGTTCCGGCAATTTTCGTTCGCTGAAAACCACAAACGGCCAGGAATTTTTTGCCGACCGATTTGTCTTCGCTTGCGGAACGTGGCTGCCGAAAATGTTTCCTGATTTGCTGCACGGCAAAATTCATCCCACGCGCCAGGAAGTTTTCTTTTTCGGCGCCCCCGCCGGAGACAACCGGTTCGCTTCGCCGATGATGCCGACGTGGATTGATTTCGTCGGTGAATTTTATGGATTGCCGGATTTGGAACAGCGCGGATTCAAAGTGGCGCTGGATCGGCACGGAGTTGAAATTGATCCCGACAGCGCCGAACGCACGATCACATCTGCCTTGCTGCATGAAGTTCGCCAATTTCTGGCCGAACGATTTCCGGCGATGAAAGACGCTCCACTGATTGAATCGCGCGTTTGCCAGTATGAAAACACGTCGAACGGCGATTTCCTGATTGATCGTCACCCTGAGTTTGAAAATGTCTGGTTGGTTGGCGGAGGTTCCGGTCACGGATTCAAACACGGCCCGGCGCTGGGCGAATATGTTGCCGCTCGAATGCTGGAAGGCAGCGATGCCGAACCAAGATTTTCGCTGGCGACAAAAGAAGCCGCGCGAAAACGGTCGGTGTTTTGAAAGGCGGGGAATTCTTTTCAGAATGGAATCGAATCGTCGAATTCTTCGTCGTCATCCAAATTCGATTTGTCGGATTGAGTAGCGACAGTGTTTGGCTGAGCGTCGTTGTTGGCATCGAACGGCACAACTTTGATCTCGCCTCGCTCGCGCAACAGCAATTCGACTTTGCGTTCGGCGTCCTGAAGTTGCGACTGGCAGCGTCGCGCCAACGCTACTCCGTCTTCAAACAGTTCCAACGCGCGCTCCAACGGCAAATCGCCGGATTCCAGTTGCGCAACGATTTGCTCCAACGAAGAGAGCGAGGTTTCAAAACTCTGTTCTTTGTCTTTTGTCTTGGCCATAAGTTTCCAGTCTTCGCCGATTAGGTTTTGGGTTCGATCACTCGACAACCGATTTCGCCGTCTTCAAACCGCAGCGTCAGGTTCTGTCCGTCACTCAGCCCAGCCGCTCGCGCAACCAGTTTGCCCGCGTCGTCTTTTACCAACACATACCCGCGCCCCAGCACAGACAGCGGAGACAGCGCGTTCAGTTTGCCGGCGGTCAACGCCAATTGATGCTGATGCTGTTCCAGTGAACGACGCAATGCGGCTGTCAGTCGCTGCTGCAAATAGTCAACGGTTGCCGTTTTGATCGCCAGCGGCGCGCGCAAATCGGTCACCGCCAAACGGGTTTGCGCTTCACGCAGCCGTTGTCGCGTTTTCTGCAATCCGGTTCTCAGCGATTCGGTGATGCGCGTTTCCAGTTCCCTGCACCGCGCCGCCGTCGAAACAATCGCATTGACCGTCGTCGCAAAACCACGACTTTCCACCAGATCGCGCAATTCCGAACGCCGGCGCAACAGGTAATAGTTGATCGCGCGTTGTAAACTCGTCTGCAACGATTCGACGCGCGCGACCAGTTCGCTGGCTTCGCGCGTCACCAATTCCGCCGCCGCAGAAGGCGTCGGCGCGCGTAAATCCGCCACCAGATCGGCAATCGTGAAATCGGTTTCGTGGCCGACGGCAGACACCACGGGAATGTTGGAATCGAAAATGGCGCGCGCCACCTGCTCTTCGTTGAACGCCCACAAATCTTCCATCGAACCGCCACCGCGCCCGATGATGATGACGTCCACGTTCTGGCCGTTTTTTTCCGAATGCAGGTTGAGCAACCGAATGGCGTCTGCGATTTCATGAGCCGCGCCCGTGCCTTGCACCTTGACCGGAGTGACCAGCACGTGAACGCCGCGATTGCGCCGTTCCAGAATGTGCAGCATGTCCTGTAACGCAGCGCCCATTGGCGAAGTCACAATGCCGATCCGGCGCGGCAACATCGGCAACGGACGCTTGCGCTCTTCGTCAAATAATCCTTCTGCCGCCAGCTTTTTGACTTGTTGTTCAAACGCCAGTTGCAACGCACCCACGCCAACCGGTTCCATCGTTTCGACAACGATCTGGTATTCGCCGCGCGGTTCGTACACCGACAGTCGCCCACGAACGCGAACTTCCAGACCGTTTTCCGGCTCGAACCGCAGCAAGCGATTCCACTGGCGAAAGAAGACCCCGCGAAGCTGTGCATCGGCGTCTTTCAGCGTGAAGTACCAATGGCCAGAGTGATGATTTTTGTAGTTGGAAATTTCGCCCTGAACGGTGAGCGCGAAGAATTCCCTTTCCAAATGATCCTTGATGCGTTCGGTCAGTTCGCCCACCGACAACACTTCGTCTTCGGCAAACAGCGCGGCCATCATTTTGGAAGCGGCATCGTTCATTGTCGGTTCAAGCTACCGTGTCTGGATTTTGCGGAGTCAGCAATTTCAACGCGCGCGCGGCATGGCCGATGGCGATGACAATATCACTGACGAACTTTTCGCCGAGCTTGGTTTTCATCATCACCCAATCCAGCGATTGCATTGTCACTAGACTGTCATAAAACGCCTGTTCGCCTTCGCTGATGCGGCGTTGCTGGTCGGCGGTGAAGCTGGTCAGTTTGTGCAGCTTGGCGTAATTGATCGCTTCAAAGGCGTGCCCGTAATGTTTGACCAGTGCGCGCACGCGAAAGGCTTCGACCTGTTCTTTCGGAGCATTGGCTCCGGCGGCGGCATATTCAGCATTGATGGCTTCGGCGTCGCCTCTCAAACGGTAGGTCAGCAAATCCAGCATGCGATTGGCGCGCTCTGGCAAATTGTTGTTCGTGTAACCGTGCCTGACCAACGACAAAAATCCATAGACCGAATGCAACCCGAAACAACTGTATTTTTTGATCGCGTCGCGGAAATTCGGTGGCGCCGCGCGTTCGGCTTTCAGTTCGCGTTCACCCAACGCGCAAGTGGTTTCGTATTCGGCCAGACTGCGGTCGGCAATGATCGGCAAATTCAACGCTTCGCCATAAGCATTCGTCCAATACGCTTCGCCCGGTTTCATCAGGATCGAAAACGCGATCAAACCCCAAGGCAAATGTTCGTGAACCAATTCGCCTTTGCCGCCAGCCGGTTGTCCTTGCGGTTCTTTGTAATTCGAATCATAGCGAAATTCGTTGGCGTCGAACTTGTACAAATCCAGCGCATCGCAACGAAACAATGCTTTGCCGCTTTCGGCTACGTCGGCCAACGTGTATCGCGTTGAACCGACCGTCACCGATTGAGCCGAACCGACTCCGGCTTCAAGGAAGGTTTTTAGAAAACTGTTTTCGTGAACTTCGGCGTCGCGTTTGAAATACACATACCGTTTGCCGTTGACCTCTTTGTCCGCCGCGTACCGCGAACACAGATGTTCGACGGCGCTGGAACCATCCGCCATCTTGAAGTTCTTACCCAAGCCGCGCACGGCGTGAATCAACACCGACGCGTTGCCGATTTCGCGCGCGCGCTGTTCCAACGTTTGGTTCGCCGCCGCCAGCGCGCGTTCGTAAGAGGCCGAAGCCCCAAACCAGCCGAATTTGTAACCTGCGGCTCCGGCGCCCGCTGCAGCCAACGCACCGACACCGAGCAAAATGAATTTCCGGCGCCCGCTTTCCGGCGAAACCATCTGTTTGCCGCTGCGTTTTCGTTTGTCTGTTTGTTTGCTCATAAATTTTTACCTTCACCACAATTGGAACGTTTGATGCTGAATTTGTCCAGCCGGGCAACGGTTATTAAAAGAAACTCCAGCCTGCAAACGGTTTAGCCTAGATCGTCGGATTGCCTAATCAAGTCTAAAACTGATTGCCCCGACAACTAAAGCCTCGACAAAAAAAAAACCGTGACTTGTTGATAGCCTACCGGTATTCAAATTGAAAAGCTCGCCACATAAAAAAACTACAAAACTTGAAAATAGTGCTTGACAGGTTGTTCTAATCGGTAGCATATTCCGCGCGCTGCTTCTTCTCGAAGTAGCAAGCGGTCAAACAAGAAAAGTAACACAATTCAGTTAACACGCACACGTTACCACTCTATTCGTGACCGAGTTTCGCCTAAATCTCAACTTGGTCAGCCACACG
>JANRKX010000114.1:0-17133 GCA_033763255.1 Acidobacteriota bacterium
ATTAAAGCAAAGGACACGGGGGTCGGATTTAGTCGGCAATTACAGCTTCGGCTCGCGCGCCTTACGTCACACAGGAACGGGGCACATTGTGTGGCGTAAGGAGCGCGAGTCGGCCTTCAAAAAAACGTGAGTCGAGCGCGATGAAAGTTTTGTTGAGCGCAGCCCCAAACTGCGCTGGTCGGTTCGGACGATTGACGCCCTGTCAAAACGAAAGACGACCTTCGGAGCCTTCAATAAACTGCATTCACATCTTTTTCCCGCTAATCAGGACTTCTCCCACTTGAAGTCCGAAGGCTCCCAATTTTTACGGCTGCACGAGAGTGCGAATCGGGTCCTCACCCCAGCAACAGACAGGCTGTCGGATGTCATTACGAATCCGTCAGCCTGTCGCTGTTTTTGTAGCCGACGAAGCCAATGTCTTGCTCATAAACTCAAGCACATGATTGAATAGCCGCCGAAAAGGGGATTTCAGGTTTGCCGCGAGAACTGATTGCATCGGAACATATTTTCAAAGGTGCTGTTTTCACCGTCGAACGCGACAGGTTACGCGAAGAAAACGGATTTGAAATCGTGCGCGAAATCGTTCGCCACACGGGCGGAGCAGGCTGTTTGCCGCTGTTTGCCGACGGAACAATTGCGCTGGTTAAACAGTATCGTCATCCGGCCAGACGTGAGTTGTTGGAAATTCCCGCTGGGAAAATAGAAGCTGGCGAGTCGCCGATGGAATGTGCCGCGCGCGAAGTCGAACAGGAAATCGGTTTTCGTGCCGGGCGGGTCGAATTGCTGGCGGATTTTTATTCGACGCCGGGATTTTGCGAAGAGCGATTGTACGTTTATCTGGCAACCGATCTGACGCCCGCCGAACAGAACCTGGATCACGACGAGTTTGTTGAAATCGTTTACTTGTCGTTGACTGACGCCCTGGCGATGGTCGAACGCAACGAAATTGAAGATTCCAAAACCATCATTGCGCTTTTGCTGGCACAGCGCCGAATGTGTCAAAGCTGAATGGAGCTTATGTCAATTACCACCGCTTATTGCCCTTCGTGCGGACAGACCGTTGAAACCGGACCTGGCACGCTATGCGCTCAATGCCAGGCGAATTTTCCTTCTTCCGAATCTCCGCAAGCAAACTGGCTGACCGGCGCAGAAATTCCGCCGATGGAAACTGAAAAACCTGGTTCTCCGTGGCTGGACTTGCTCTGGGCGTTTTTGATCTGGGGCGTGAGCGGCGCATTTTTGATGGCGCTGGATGCGGCTTTACGAGTTTCGTTGTGGGCGCTGGGCCAGAAAATCCCTGAGATTGAAATCACTCGCGGAGCCGCGATTTTTACGCTGCTGATTACCATGGTTTTCCAATTGGTTGCGCTCGGCGCAAGCTGGCTGGTAGTCACCAGGTTGGGAAAGAAACCTTTTCTTCAAACCTTAGGTTGGCATTGGCATCCGCAATTTCGATGGGTTCATGCGGTTGGCGGAGCGGCCTTGATGTTCGGAGTGGCAGTGGCTCTGTCTCAATTGCTTCCTCACCGCGAAACCGATATGGAGAAGATTCTTAAGTTGGGAACTTCCGTGCGATTGTTGGTGATCGTGTTGGCTGTGTTGATGGCTCCGGTGGTTGAGGAAGTCGTCTACCGCGGCGTTGTTTATTCCAGTGTTGAACGACTGTGGGGAAAAGCTGCCGGAGTCTTTGTTGTCACAGGGATTTTTGCTTTGGTTCATGTGCCGCAATACTGGGGAAGTGTTGCCGCCATTACCGCGATTGTTGCGTTGAGCCTGGTGCTGACTTTGCTCAGAGCCTGGACAGGTTCGTTGCTGCCCTGTGTCGTCATGCATTTGGTTTACAACGGAATTCAAGGAGTGTTGTTGGTCGTTGCGCCGGATGCGGCGCTCAATACTCCGTCTGAAAAAACTGCAATGATGTTGGTGAATTATTGGCTGGGTGGGAATTAAACTTTCAATCTGAATTGAATTGCTTGATCGTATGTTTCTTCGTCGGTTGATTTTGCCGACCGACGCCACCACCAGGTAAGGAGGAAAGAAAATCTGTGAATGACTTTTTTTCGTTGATGGAAAAGCTGCAAGGAATGTTCGACAGCGAAGACGTGGAAATCGTCACCAACGATGGACGCAGTTTTCGCGGGAAAATTGACAACCTGCGTAGCACCATGCCGTTCAGCAAACCCGCCGTCAAAATTTTGGGAAACGACGGCAAGATCACCAAAATCCTTTTTGCCGACATCAAGGATATGATTGACCATCGGGGACAATGACGGCGATACTGTTTCGGAATTCGAGGATTGAGGAAACACGCCGATCGGTTTTCTCAATCCTCAATTCGTTTACTGCTTAATCCGTAGCAGGTCTCTTGAATGTGTATTTGACGTAGCGGCTGCTGGAAAGTAGCTCTTCGCCTTTGTTGGTGCGATGCATGGCATACCCATCAACATAGACGTTGACCAGTTCCCATTCCTCCTGTCCGAGCGAATTCAGGCCGGCATCCACATTGGCGTCAATGAAATCTTCGCCCGTGATACGCGCACCGATCTTACGAATTTCGCCCCAATCCACCGTTCGATATTCCCACTTCATCGTCTTACCTCGCTCTCTTTAAGGGTTAAGAAAACACGACAACGTTTGACCGATTCGACCGCGCAGTTTTTTGTTGAAATGGCGCGCAGAGACACAACATCGCTACGTGGCATTTTCAAAACCGTACGGTCATGCCTCGTTTGTCGCAGTGTCAGAAAGAACTACTTTTTTTAGGGGAGAGTTATTGAACCGAGCCGCATTCTACTACAAAACCAAAAGCTTGCTCTGTTGGCGGCAGAATTTTACAGATTAAATCGAGCGGCGAATAAACGGTATTTGCTCGCAGCCGCCCCCGATGGTTATCGAATCTGCGCTTCTATTTTTGGCAAACTCAGCAGTATGACATCGCCGACGATTTTCAAACTTTGCGCGCTGATTTTGTCCAGCGTGTCTTCCGCTGTGTGCCAGTAACTGTTGTCTTCGGGGCCGTCACCGTATTCAAAATCAATCACGTCAACCGCCGGAATGCCCGCGCGCAAAAACGGCATGTGGTCGTCGTCGCCGATGGAAAACGGGCGGTTGGGAAATTGTTTTCGATGGCCAAGCTCTTGTGCCGTTCCCCAAATCGCGCTGACCAGCCACGCTGACGAAGTTTCTTCGCGCGGAATGGTCAAATCCTTGTCGCCAACCATATCCAGCAGAATCATCGCCTTGACGCGGTCTGTCTGTTTTTCTCTTTTCAGCTTTTCGACGTGGTGACGGCTGCCGTAAGTGTTGTCTTTGCCGTTCAGGCATTGGCTCCATTCGGCGCAAAACGCTTCTTCGCCGTCGAAGAAGACAAACTGATAGGTGAATTTCCGTTTCTGTTTGTCGGCGGCCATTACGCGCGCCAGTTCCAGCAAAATTCCTGTGCTCGATCCGCCATCGTTTGCGCCGACGAACTTGAACTCTTTGAATTCTTTGGTGTCGTAATGACTGCTGATGATGATTGTGCCGGGCGTTTCGCCGGGAATTTCCGCAATCACGTTTTTGAATTTGACCTTGCCGCGCGGAGTCGTTTCGGTGAACTCGTCCAGCACGGGCGTCAAGCCGTAACTTTTCAATTCCTTCAACAGATATTCGCGCGTCTTTTCAATCGCCGCTGAACCTGCCGGGCGTGGGCCAAACTCCACCTGGGCTTTGACGTGAGCGAAGGCGCGCTCGGCTTCAAACGGAGTCGTCTTTTGAGATTTGTCCGCTTGGCTGTTGTCCGCTGCCGGAATTACAACGACAGGCGGTTTGCTGGCCGAACCGTTTTGGCAGGCAAACAACAATGCCGCCGCAAAGAGAATTGCTGTGGAACGAAACATCATCTTATTTTTCTTTTTCAGGGCTGGTGAAGTTCAGCAGTTTGATCAAAACATCCCGCAGTTCTCGACGATCAACCACAGCGTCCAGCATTCCGTGTTCGAGCACGAATTCCGAGCGTTGAAACCCTTTGGGCAGTTTTTGCCGAATGGTTTGTTCGATGACGCGCGCTCCGGCAAAACCGATGATCGCGTCCGGTTCGGCGATGTTGAAATCGCCAAGCATCGCGTAACTCGCCGTCACGCCGCCGGTCGTGGGATTCGTCAGCAGCGAAATATACGGCAATCCGGCGTCATCCAGCCGAGCCAGCGCCGCCGAAATTTTCGCCATTTGCATCAGAGAAATTGCGCCCTCCTGCATGCGAGCGCCGCCGGAACAGGACACGACAATCAACGGCAATTGTTGTTTGACGCAGTATTCGATTGCGCGTGTGATCTTTTCGCCGACGACTGACCCCATGCTGCCGCCGATGAATTTGAACTCCATCGCGCAAACTACCACATCGTGACCGCCGATCTTGCCTTCGCCGGTTATCAGGGCGTCGCGCAAACCTGTGGCTTTCTGAGCTTTTCGCAGTCGTTCGTGGTAAGGAGCGTTATCAACGAATTTGAGCGGATCGGTGGGCGAAACGCTGGCGTCGCGCTCTTCGTATCTGCCGTCGTCAAAGAGCAGTTGCAGCCGTTCGCGCGCGCCGAGCCTGAAGTGATAGCCGCAAGTCGGGCAGACGTTCAGACTGGCTTTCAGGTCTTTGCGGTAAATCGTGACGCCGCAATCTTCATTTTCACATTTGACGAAGATGCCTTCGGTTTTCACCGTGCGCTCTTCGGGTAGGGCAACCTCGCCGAGCTTGTCGGTCTGGCGTTTGAACCAAGCCATAGTGTTTTCTCTTGGGTATAAATTATTTCAATGCGTTGATTAGGATATGGGGATTCTACGCGGCGGGTTTGGGGGTGTCAAAAAGCTTTAGGTTTTGCAGAAACGTCATCGAGGCGGTTTACCTTCGATGACGTTTCCACTCTGAAGAAGGCAAACCGCCTCAAGCTGGGAATAGCGAACGGGAAAAACATCAATTGCGATCACCGAATCCATGTTTGCCTTTGCACACTTTGCACGGCGTGGCCGGCACTGTGTTATCCACTTTGTGGCTGACGGCGGGAACTGTTTTCAGATAAGCGAAGATGGCTTTCAAATCTTCGTCGGTCATTTTGCCGTACAGGCTCCAAGGCATGGTGATGTTCAGTTTCCGAGCCTTGACCTGACCGGTTCGCATCATTTCCAAAAACAGAGTTTCGTCGTAATAGGGAATTCCTGACGGATCGGGCGTGATGTTTGTCGAAGTTACTTCTCCCGGTGGTTCGTTCAGCGTGAACCCGCCCGCCAAAAACATGCCTGGAATCGCCGCGCCTTTTTCTGCTGGCGTATGGCAATCGCTGCAACTGGCCAGCGTCAGCAAATGTTCGCCACGTTTGACCTGAGTCGAAACGTCAGCCGCCGGAACCGGCGAATCCAGCGGTTGCGGCATGGTGTTGACCAGGAAGTTCAGCGGGAAATCCAGCTTCGGCTTTTCCACCGCGTTGCGAATCGCCGGCAGTGTTCGCAGGTAAACGATCACGGCGGCCAGGTCTTCGTCAGACATTTGCCGGTAATTCATGTACGGCATGATCGGGAACAAAGCGCGACCATCGCGGCTGACGCCTTCGCGGATGGCGCGCGCCAATTCATCATCGCTCCAACTGCCGACGCCGGTTTCCTTGTCCGGGGTGATGTTCGGCGCATGCATCGTACCCGGCGCTCCGTAAAAGAAAGTTCCAGCGCCTTCGCGGCCTTTAACAGGCGAACCGTCGCCTTTCCAATCTCGGTCGGAATGGCAATGCAAACATCCGGTCACGTTTTCGACCAGATACTTTCCGCGTTCCAGCCGCGCCGCAGTGCTTTCAAAAGTTCGATTCGTCACCGCGCGAGCTTTTGGGCCGACGAATACCCGCCACAAACCGGACACAAACAATGCAGCCAGAATTGCCGCGAAAAGAGCGAGGCCGATTACTTTCAGCCAACGAAGTTTCATGGGGTTATCTCCTGTGGGTTAAATGTGCGGCAAACCGATCGGCCTGCCAAAGTGTTCACTACTGAAAACTGCGGCAGCTTGGTCAGGCTACCTTACGCTCAACGAGTAGGTACGGATTTGAAGAAGTCCCAGATTGCCGTAGTTACGTCCCAGCGCGGCCAGGCATGCGCCAGCAACGGGTCAACCAGCCCAATCAAGGTCAATCCGGTTTGCGTGTTGGAATACTTTGTCGCCGTCGCGTTCATCGGAGCTTGTGCGACAACGGTTGATTCAGTCAGGTTTGCGCTGATGAACTTCGTCCAGAAATTGATTTTGTCGGCAAACGATAATTGCACGAACCCATCCAGGTTCGGCCCGCCGTTGATCGGGTTCACCGGATCGAGCGCACCCTGCACCATAAACGCCGACATCGGCTGAGCCAGCCCTGTGGCGTTTGGGTCTGTGATGTTAAACGGCTGGCCGGGACCGGGTTGAAATCCTGCCGAACCGGCTACGGTTCCGATGGCGGCGATGCGTTTCGATTGCGTCGGATCAGAAGCGACGCGCTGGCAAAGTTGCGACCCGCCGGAAAAACCGATCAGGTAAATCCGCTTGGCGTCTATCGTGAAGCGCGCCTGCAACTGGTCAATCAGGAATCCGACGTAAGGCACATTGACGGCGTCCATCCATTGAAATCCATTGCCGCCGTTCGGCAACGGCAATCCATTCGGAAAAACAGCTATGAAACCTTCTGCTTCGGCTTTTTGCGGAATGCCTTTGGCGGCGGCGTACATCACCGCCGCGTTGCCGGTCGTGCCGTGAAAGGCGAAAACCAGCGGAACGGCTTTGCCGGTTTGGTAACTGCTGGGAACGTAAAACGAGACGTTGCGATTGACGCCTTCATACGTGACGGTCACAGTTTGAATGTTGATGTCATGGCTTGGTGGCCCAGGGTTTTCGTCCAAACGCGGCGGGCGCGGCGGCGCAGACTGGCCATAAGCAAAGCTGGTAAGGAGAATGGCGATGGCAATCGCCAGCGGAGTTTTTGTTTTCAACGTAATCACCTTTCTGAAGTAGACCGAATCTGGCGAGGACTGTTATCCTCAAAACCACTTTCCAAGTTTACAAGGAGAAAAACCATGCCGACAACTTATGAAAACCTTCTGGTGGAAATTTCTGCGCCGCTGGCTCGCGTGACGCTCAACCGGCCTGAGCGCCGCAACGCGCTTTCGCTGGCCTTGATGCTGGAACTGACGGATTGTCTGAGCCAACTTGGTCAATCGCGCGAAGTTGGCGCAATCATTCTGGCTGCTGCTGGCAATGTGTTTTCTTCCGGTCACGACCTGAGCGAAATGCGCGGGCGTTCGGTCAGCGAATATCGGCAATTGTTCGATGTCTGCGTCGAAATGATGACGCTGATTCAGCGCATTCCTCAGCCGGTCATCGCCGAAGTTCAGGGAATGGCGACAGCCGCCGGTTGCCAGTTGGTGGCGACTTGTGACCTGGCCGTCGCTGCTGAAACTGCCAAGTTCGCCACGCCCGGAGTTCGCATCGGGTTGTTTTGCTCAACGCCGATGGTTGCACTGACCAGAGCCATTGGCCGCAAACGCGCGCTGGAAATGTTGCTGACCGGAACTCCAATTGACGCGGCGACCGCCGCCGATTGGGGACTCATCAACCGAGTCGTTCCCGCCGCCGAATTGCGAACGACGACCGAAACGCTCGCCCGCCAGATTGCCGATGCCAGCCCGCTGACTTTGGGCATTGGCAAGCAGGTTTTTTACACTCAGATTGACCTGGATCAGCCGAAGGCTTACGACTACACGAAAGAAGTGATGAGCTTGAACGCGATGACCGCCGACGCTCAAGAAGGCATTTGCGCCTTTCTGGAAAAGCGAACCCCGCAATGGAGCGGTAAGTAGCAGAAATTGCTCAACGGCATTTGACGATGAAAGCTTCCTGGCCGCGTGTTAGCGTGAACGTGCCGATCACTTTTTTGGTGTCGCTGCGTTTGACGGTCAGCTTCATTTTGTTGCCGGTGAGTTGGCCGATGTATAACACTGGCTGACTTTGCGGATGGTCGGGTTGGCGAACCGGCCCGCCGTGTTCTTCGACATACGTGCCGGAAACGCTGAACCGGCGTTGTTTGTCGAGCACAATTTTCGAATTGATCTCGCCGTGAGCGCAGTCGAATTCCAGCTTTCCGCCGGTTGGCGTTACTTCAAGGCTGATGTGCTGCCCGCCCCAGTTTCCAGCCGGCAAATCATCTGAAGCCACAGAGACGACCAGGATCGAAACCATCAACAACGTTTGAAGAAGCAATTCCACGTCAGGCTCCTGAAAATCGAAAGAGAGGGTTGAATGCCGAGATTCAACCCTCTCTTTGTTTGTCTGAACGACTTTACTGACAAGTGCTCAGCTTGAAGGAATGGATGTACGTGCTCCAGTTGAACGAACCGTTCGACGGAATGTACTCCGTGGTGAAAACCATCGTGCAACGGTCAACCGGATCAACGCTGATGGTGCTGTAATCGCCCCAGCGAGAAAGGTTGTTGCCGGTCTGAACGCCGGGACCGGTCAGAATGCCCGTTTCGTTGCCCAAAATGCCCAGCGTGTCGTTCGGGCCGCGGTACGCATATCGAATGCTCGGCTTGATCGAAGTCGCGTTGGAGACGTTGTACCCGATGGCGATGCCGCCGTTGTTGTCCATTGCGGCGCTGCCCATCCAGCGATAATCCGCCGATGGCGAAAACGTGCCTTGCTGGCGAACAACCGGCGTGGCGCTGTTCATGGTTTGTCCTGTGGCGTTGGCCAGTTCATACCAACGAATGCCACTGACGTTGTTGGTGGCGACAGAGTGGTTGACCAACAACGCTTCTCGCGTTCCCAGATTGCGATAACTCAGCCGGTACATCAGCCGATCCGCCAATGAATCCAGTCTTTGTGTCGTTCCGGGTTGAGGAATGCAGGTTCCGCCGCTGCAAGCTCTACTGAACGTTGCAGCGCCAGAAACGGCCGTGGGGCCGGTTAAGGTTCCCGATCCTGAGCCGCTCCAATTTACTGTGAACTTCCAGAACCGCAACGCGCTGGTGGTAATGCTGAGCAGGTAATTCGGAGAGCCAGAAGGCGGCAACGTCGTGCCTTCCAAATCGGCGGGCAACAAACTGGCGTTGCTGCTGCTGGTTTGCGCGCAAATCTGCCGGGCAGTTCCGCCGACCAACATCTGGCTGCGTTCAAAGGCGCAGACTTTGTTTCCACGGAAAGTGCGACCATTGCGGAAAATGTTGTACGTGATGTAGTAGCCGTCCGGCCAGACTCCCATCTTCGGATAATCGTTGAAATCGCTACCGTAAGAATAAGCGTAACGGTGATACGTGCCTGTCGGGTCAGGGCCGGTCGAAACGGCCACGCATTGAGTGTACGGCGTGCCGGAAACGGCAAACTGAGTCAGCACCCAACGATTTGCCAGTTGATCGTATTGAACAATCGGATCGCCGTCGTTGTCGCTTTCGCATCTGCCGCCGAAGCCTTGCCAAACGACGTTGCCGTTTTTCGGAAAACCGGAAACCAGATTGAAATCGGTGATGTTGTTATTGGCGTCGCGGGTCAGCGTGTAAATCGAATACCGCAGGTTGACCCATTGAACGTAATGATTCGGCCCCAGGTCGCCTGTGGTGTCGGGCGGCGCGACGCGAGCGTTGGGATCAATCGGAGTTCCTTCGGTAAACGCTTTCGGATTCACCAGCGCAGCGGGAAAGCCCAAGCTTTTTTCAACCAGCGGATCAATCCCGGCGGGGTTTGAATTGCCAACGGGAATGGGGCGACCGGGTTCGAAGTCTTTTCCGCCTCTGGGGAAAAGCTGCTGGCTTCTGTTTTGAGCCATGTCCCGTAACGGTATTTTGGTCGTGTCAAAGTGATCGGGCAGGCTGACTTCTGCGCGCGCGCTCGGCGAAATACCCTGACCTGATACAAGCTTCGGCAAAATGGGTGAAACTGAAAGCAGTAACGCAATTGCTGCGGCCAGGAAAACATATCTCTTGTTCATTTTTCCTCCTGAAGTTAGGACGAAGTCGAAACCGCTGACTTCAACAAGTTGGGTAATTGGGATGCGAGAGTGAAGAATTCTGTCTGGTTGTTGAATCAATCAAATGGAATTCACGTTGGCTTACGCAGAATCTGCTCTGCGTAAGCCTGAAGTACGGGGATTGGTTTTCGCGATTTTCAGCAATTGACCGGGTGTGGAATGAAATTCAGTTTGCCACCATCAGGGCTGAAGGCAAATAGGGAAGACGATACTCTGTCTGGTTGAACTGAATTTCGTAGCCAGGCCAGCTACTGCGCGGATGGCGCATAGTATGGACAGCGAAAAAACAATGTCAAACTTTATGTTGAATTTTGCCCTGACAAAGTTTGGCGGAGTGGTCAGACCGAAGATTTTGTCTGAACGACAACCTAAATTTGAACCGACCGATTTTCGCCAAGCGTTTTGGTTGTGTGTTCAGTAACGCTGGCTGGTTGCGGCTGAGCCGGTTGCCAAACGCGATTGGTGTCTACGGATTCGGATTGTTCGAGTGGCAAGGCTGCTGCTGGTTTGGCGGGCGGTATTGGACGAAAAAACCAATAATCGGTTTTGTCGAAGAAGGTCTTTCTGAAACTCGTGGACAGTTTTTGCCAGAACAAAATCATCGGAATAGCGATCATCATCACCAGCAAAACTCCGAATCCTTCAGTAACCGAACCCGCCAGCATTGCCACCGCCGAAGCGAGAAACATCAAGGTCGCGCCCAGACTTAGTCCTTTTTGGCGAGGCGACAATTGAAAGAACAATTGCAATAAGCCGAAAAAGATTCCGGTCAGCAACACATAACCCTGCCAATTCAGGTTAAAGCCCGTCGTTAGGAGCAATCCTTTCAGCGCGCCGATAAACATCAATCCGGCTCCGAGCGTGATGTCGCGTTGGCGAATCGAGCCGGGCGGCAATCCAGTCGTCAAAACTTCCCTGACCGTATCGAGCGCGCAGCCGCAATGAGTGCAAAATTTGGTTTGTTCAGTCGTCGGTTGTTGGCCACAGGCGGGGCAGAACATAAAGATTTCTCCGAGTCAGCGAAAAGTTGTTTGAGTCAGCGACCGAGATAACGCGACTGTACTGGGAAAAGTTCGTTTCAAAAACCGTGAGTCGGGGAAAGGTGTAACCACTTTCCCCGACTTGCCATGACTTTTCCACACTCATTTCGCAGGCTTGGCCGAGCCGTATTTCATTCTGACGCTGACCATCATCGGGTCGTTGGGTTTGGCGTCAGGACGGTAATACAGCGTTTGCGGAGCCGGGCTGTTGGCTTTCAATTGTTTGCCGTTGGCAGAACCGGCTTCCTTTTCTTCTTTCGTCCATGCTTTGCCGACTGAATTTTCCATCTCCAGCCGTCCAATCTGTGTTGCCCATTTCTTTTCCCAATCAGCGACATCGGTTTTGGAAAGTTGCAAAGCTTCGTCGCCGATTTTCACGTTCGGCAATGGTTCGGGAGTAATCAGCACGCTGATGACTTCGCCAGCCAGATCGGCGCGATCCGGCAACAGATTGAAATAATTTGGACTGTCTTCCTGTGCGGGAATGTCTACGATGCGACCGAGCGTGACTTTGTTATCGCCTCCGCGCAAACCTGTCGTCGGAAAGATCAAATACGGTTCGCCCATCGTGCCGTCGGCGTAAAGTTCACGGTTGATGACGTACAGATAACCGGTTCGAGCGGATTCGATGCTCAGCCGCACGCGCTGCCCAATGGCCAGCGGCGTGTCTACGGAAATTCGCTCCGGCGTCCATTGCGCGACGTTGGTGTTGTCTTTGACGTGTTTGAACAGGCGAACTTCTTTGTCGTCTTTGGCTGCCGCCGGACGCAATCGCCACAGCGTAATGCCCAACACCGTGTCGGCATTGACCCGGTCGGTGGAAATTTGCGGCGTGACCACGCGATAACGTTTTCGCGGAGCCGCTTTGCCGGGAGCGGGCTTGGATTTGGCTTTCAGAAATTCGCTGTCCCAGAGTTTGCGTTCGCCGGATTGAATCGCAGCATTGGCTGACGACGCTCCGCCGCCAATGACCAGCGCCAACATCACCAGCGCCAACCGCAGAGCCAATCTCAAATTTGAACTGCCAGAAATCATGTGACCTCTCTTTGCCAGCCGCATGGCCAATTCGTTTGGCTGGCCGAATGAGTGAACTGAAGTAGGGGATTGTGTGGTTATCGAAAGAACTTGATTGGACAAACGCCTGCCGCCGCCAGCGCGTCCAGTTCGTGATGATCCGACGTGACCAGTTCGCCGCCGAGTTTCAGCGTCAGCGCAATCGCGCAACAATCCGCCAGGGAAACTCGGCGATGAACGGCTTTCAGCTTGCCGACGTGTTGCCAAAAAGTCTCGTCCAAATCGCGTCGTTCGATGATATTTTCCAGAAGCTCCGTGATTAACTCTGACGCCCTGGCCTCACTGCTTCGCCGGTAACTGTCATAAAACACTTCGCAAAGATTTATCGCATGTGCGTAACACCGGTTTTGAGGATCGGCCAACAACGCTTCAACGACATCTGAACCTGGCTCATCATTGACAAGCGCAATCATCGCGCTTGAATCCAGCACGTAGATCATTGTTTCGCCTCTTCAGGGTGACGCGCCAGGTAACGAGCCTCTTCAAGTTCAACTTCTTCGCGTTTGGCCGCAAGGAATTCATCAACGCTGGAAAGGCTACCGCGATACTTTCCGCGAAGAGCGCGAACGCGCGCGCGCCTTTCTTCTTCGGACGAAGATAATGGCTCAGGTTTAGTTTGTTCCAGGCTTTGCCTCAGCGCGTCAATCAAACGAATTTGTTGAGGCGTTGGCAGGCTTTCGGCTTGCGCCAGCACGGATTCAAAAGTGATTGCAGTCATGACGGTTCCTTTCGGTTCAGTTGGGGCGATTCCCAACGCGGCCAAAAAAGTAGCCAGATCGGCGCCGAAAAGCAACGACGTTGTTATCGCCACTCGCCTTGCAGAGCAAAGGCCGCCCAGAAATATGGTTCGTTCCATTGCCGGTCGCTGAGCATTTCGATTTGCGCGGCTCGCAGCGCGGCGGCTGGGCGCAAATTCTCTTTCAGCATTTTGCGATAAAACCGTGTCATCAAATCTGCTGTCGCGCGGTCGTTGACCGACCACAAACTGACGACCACGCGCGGCGAACCGGCGTACATGAATCCGCGCGTCAACCCGACCAAACCTTCGCCTTTGATTTCCTTACCCAGCCCCGTTTCGCAGGCGCTCAACACGACCACGTCGGAATTCAACTGCATGTTGTAAATCTCGTACGCATACAAAAATCCGCTTTGCGGCACGCCGTCTTTGTTCACCAGCGACAACACCAGTGCCGAAAACTCAGGGCGTTCGCTGTCCAGATACCCGTGCGTAGCGAAATGCACGTAGCGAAACTGATTCAAATCCGCTGCTGTTGCCGTGATTCGGCTGGCGTCGAAATCCAGCGCCTGTTTGCGCTCCGCTTCGGGAACTAAAGCCAGAATCTTTTCGGCTTCCTGGCGCGTGTACGGCAACCGCGAAATTTTCATCTCGCCGGTTTGTTCGGCGCTTTTCTCTTTGATGTGTTTCAGCGAACGTTCTTCGGCGACGGCTTGCGATTCGGACTTCGCTGCGGCTTTTGGTTGCGTTGGCGATGCGCCGACAACGGGTCGCGCCATTTTGCCGACTCGTTCGTCGTCTTGTTCAAACACAGGATCGGCCAACACGGCCAGCATTTTGGGCGCAACTTGGCGCGTCGAAGCTTCGCGGCGCAACACCGACATCGTCGAAGCCGACGGCAGATTGATGATTTCGTGATCTTCGATGAGGAGTCGGGAGTTGGGAGTCGGGAGTCGGTTAGCGGCAGATTTTTTATTCGTCGCCGACAACTGGCCACTGGCAACCGTCAACGCAGAGAACGGAACGTATTGCAACGCGCCGGAAGCCACTATCACCAGCCGCTTTTTGCCGAGTTGTGCCGCCACAGGGCGGATCAGTGTATTGCTCAGATAACGCAGCGCCTGTTGCCCGCGCGCTCTGCGCTGGCTTTCGGTGAGTTCGGGGCCTTCGTGTTTCAAGCGGCGTTTGGCGGCGGATGAAGCCGGGCGGCTGATCCATTCGTAGCTGGCGCGAGCGGCTTCTTCGATTTTGGCGCGCGGCGGCAAGGCGAAGCTGGTGATTTTGGTCGGCGTCACCGCCCACAAAAAGCTGCGTTTTTCGCCCAGCCAGTATTCCAGCAAGACGGTGTCGGAATCCAAAACCTGTTGTTGAATTTCTTTGACGCTGAGCGGCGTAGGTTGCGTCAACGCGGCGTAACGCGGACTGGCACGACGGATTTCCGAGCGGACTTCATTGTATTGCGCGGTCAAATCGTCAATTTCTTTTTTGGCAGAGGTGATTTGCTCCGGCGAAGGACGACTGGCGTACAGCCGCGCCAGTGCATTGGCTTTGCCGCTGAGTTGATGGTGCAGGCTTCGTTCGCGTTCGAGCAATGCGGCGTCCACGCCTTCGCGAATGCTGGCGTTGGCTTCGGCCAGAATTTCCAGCAAGCTGCGCGCGCGCGCGCGTTCGCTGACCTGTAATGCTTCGCTGTCGAATCCTTTGCCCACCTGACGGCCATTCATTCGCATCAGCAGTTCGACATAAAAATCGTAATACCGTTGGACTGTTGCGAAATACGACGCGCGAAGTTCCTGGCTGGCGACTTTGGTGCGGAGCGATTCGACGATGTTCAACGTGTTTTCGATCTGACTGCGCGATTCTGTCAATTCGCCAAGGTCGAGTTTGACGCGCGCGATTTCGTAACGAGCTTTGGCTTCCAGCGAAGGATCGCTGATCGCATTGCTCAATTCGGTTGCGAGGTTGAAATTTTCCAGCGCCCGCTGTTTTTCGCCTGCCGAGCTTTGCACCAGACCGATGCTGATGAGCGTTTCTGCTTCGCCCGCGCGATTGCCGACTTCGCGGTGGAGCGGCAAGCCTAGGTTGGAATACTGCAAAGATTTTTCGCCCTGATTCAACGAGCGATAAACCATGCCAGTGGCGGTCAGTGTGATGGCTTCGCCGCGTTTGTCTTTGATGATTTGCCAGACGGCCAAGGCTTCGCTCAGATAATTCAACGCCTTGTCGTTGTCTTCCAATTCATAACTCAAAAAACCTAGCAGGTGCAGCGTGTCGGCTTCGACCGTGCGATTGCCGGCTGCGCGGTGAATGTCCAGCGCCTGCAAATACATCTCGCGCGCTTTTTCTTTTTCGCCCAACGAAGAATACAGCGTCGCCAGATTGGTGGAGATGACTCCTTCGACTTGTTTGGCTCCGATGGTGCGCGCCAGCGTCAGCGCCTGAGAGTAATAATCCAGCGATTGCTGTTTTTCGCCGAGCAGGTCGTAGGCTTCGCCGATGTTTTGAATGGTGGTGACTTCGCCGTTGGCGCGTTTGACTTCGCGCCACAGCGGCAAAGCTTGATTGTAATAATCCAGCGCGCGTTGGTTTTCGCCCAAATCGGAATACACGCCGCCGATGTTAGTCAGCGTGCTGGCTTCGCCGACTTTGTCCTGTGCAGTTCGGCGCAACGGCAACACGGCGATGTATGAATCCAGCGCCTTCCGTTTTTCTCCCGCCGCACTGTGAACTGCCGCAATGTTGTTGAGGATTGTCGCTTCCTGTCCGCGATTGCCGACTTCACGGGCCAGCGCCAGCGCCTGATTGTAATTTTCCAGCGCCAGTTGTTTATCGCCGAGCGTTTTGTGAACCAGTCCCAGAAAATTCAACGTGCTGGCTTCTTCGCGTTTGCGATTGAGCGCGCGCCAGATGGGCAAAGCCTGCCCGAAAAATTCCAGCGCGAGTTTGTTATTTCCTGCTTCGTTGTTGACCGCGCCCAGATCGAGCAGAGTGTTGGCTTCGCCGATTTGATCTTTCGCTGCGCGATACACTTTCAAGGCTTCACCGTAAGCTGTCAGCGCGTTCGGTTTGTCGTTCAACGCTTCGTAGGTTCGCCCAACGCGGACATACATTTCGGCTTCGCGGCTTTGGTCGCCAATTCTTTGCCAGACGGTTCGCGCCTGATTGAAGGTGTCAATCGCCTGTTGCCGTTCGCCGGAACCAAGCTGGCTGACTCCGATCAACGTAGTTGTGACGGCTTCGCCACGCTGGTTGCCGACTTCCTGCAAAATCGGCAACGCCTGGCGAAAGAAATCAATCGCCTGTTTGTGTTGCCCCATCGCCTGATACGTCTGGCCGATGTTGCCAAGCGCATTGGCTTCGCCTTTTCGGTCGTTGGTTTCGCGGCGCAGCGCCAGCGCCTGATTGAAATGATCCAGCGCGCGTTGGTGTTCGCGCAAAGTGCGCGACACATCGCCAAGCATGCTCAACGCCAGCGCCTGTTTTTCCTTGTCGCCGGCCAATCGCCACAACTTCAACGCTTCTTCGTAAGCGGCCAGTGCCGCGCGCTTATCTTCCGCAGCCTGTCGCGGGCGAAGTTGTTCGCCTTTGGCAAACTGGCGCTCGGCTTCGATGCGGTTCGGGTCTTGCGAATCCATCACGCGAAGTTCGGCCAGTTTGACCGAAACCGATTTGGCATCTTTTTCGCGCGAAGTCAGTTCAATGCGATGCGCTCCGGCGGTCCCGACGATCAGCGACAAGCTCAGCGTTTCAGGTGAATCCTGATTCCATTGGTATTCGGCGATGAGTTTTTCGCCTGGCGCAATCAGCCTGATTGCATAGCTGGAGTTTTTCGCCGTCACTGTCACGCGAGCGAAATCCAGCGTCTGCGCTGAAAATTGAAACGACCGCGTTTGACTGCCAGGCAATTCGGCGTCAATGGCTTTGTCGAATTCCAGTTGGGTTGGTTGCTGGCCTTGAGTGGAAAACGTGGCAATCGAAAGCGCCAGCAGGAAGAGCAAGGAAAACCAGGCAAGGCGGTGTTGTCGAATCAAGGCAAACCTCCGAAAAGTTTCAAAAGGATCGGAACTGCGCTGCCTACTCTTCGCCGCATAGCGGCGGTTGACTTTAGCCCGGCGTTTTAACGCCGGGTAGGAGAAAGGCGTATTCTCGTCGCGTGATCGCCGGCGGTATTAAGTCGTGGCTAAAGCGACGGAGCGGAAATAAGTCGTAGGAAACGCGCAGCAGGGAATAACCCGCCGGTAACCTGGGGTGTAAAACCACCGCGGGTGTATTTTAAGTA
>JANRKX010000115.1:0-2579 GCA_033763255.1 Acidobacteriota bacterium
CGATTCAGATTCGACATTTGATTCATCACACCAGCGGGCTGCGTGATTACCTGACGTTGTTTAATCTGGCCGGAGTGAATTTCGATGACACGACGACCGAAGCCGACGCGCTAAAGATCATCGTGCGGCAAAAAGCGTTGAACTTCGTGCCAGGTGACGAATGGCTGTACAGCAACAGCGGGTATTTTCTGCTTTCGATCATCATCAAACGCGCCAGCGGAAAGCCATATCCTGAATTTGCCAAAGAACACATCTTCGATCCGCTGGGAATGAAACAAACGCTGGTGCTCGACAATCACAAACGCATCGTGCCGACGCGCGCAACCGGCTACGCGCCGAATTCTAAAGGCGGATTCCAAACGGAAATGTCCAACTTCGAGCAAACCGGCGACGGCGCGGTGATGACTTCGGTCGAAGATTTGCTGCTGTGGGATCAGAACTTTTACGAGCCGAAAGTCGGCGGCAAGACGTTTCTGGATCAGATGCATGCTGTCGGAGCTTTCAACGACGGCAAGAAACTCGATTACGCCAGCGGCTTGTTTATCGAAGAATACAAAGGCTTGAGAAAAGTCAGTCACGGCGGTTCGTGGGCGGGTTACAGGTCGGAGTTGTTGCGTTTTCCCGATCAGAAATTTTCAGTGGCTTGTTTGTGCAATCTGGGGACTGTGAATCCCAGCGCGTTTGCTCAGCAGGTGGCAGACATTTATCTGGCTAACCAGTTCAAGGCGACGGAAACCAAAGCTTTGACGCTTCGTGGAGCGCCGCCGAAACTGCCCGATCCGATCACGCTGACCGACGAACAACTGTCTGAATACGCAGGCGTTTATTTCAGCGAAGAGCTTGATACGACTTACAGGCTGGTAGTGGAAAACGGGCGGTTGGCAGCAATTGACCGAAACGACACAAAACGCCCGTTGGTCGTAAGGACGCGCGAACTACTCACATTGATGCAAGGCGCGCAGTTTGAATTCACGCGAGATGCCGCTGGCAAAGTCACCGGTTTCGGCGTCAATGCCGGTCGTATTCGCGGAGTTCGATTTGTTCGGCAGATGAAATGAAGTTCAGCGCGTTGGGCGCTGGCTTCGGTCATCGGATTTTTTGACGACTTCTGCATCGCTCGAACGATTTGCCGCAAAGGCATACCAAAACAGCAACGCGAACGGAGCAATGAGAAACGGAAGGTAGAGCAATCCCACTAACAGGTCTTCTAGCAAAGTCATAACTTTTCTCACTAAGGGCCAACATTTGAAGCCGTCGCCGGTCGCACAAGGGAATAGCACCCGACCCACGCGGCTTTCTTTTTTTTCAGCAAGAAACTAAATCAGAACAAGCAACATTGAGACACTCTTTTTTTCAACAGGATGAACAAGATTTTCGGCAGAATTTACAGGATCATCAACCCCGACAAGGTTTCGAGCAGGTTTGAATCCTGTTCATCCTGCAAAGAATCCAGTCAATCCTGTTTCAAAGTTTTCTGTTTTGATCTAGCAAACTGAATGCCAGGAAAAGTGGGACAATTTTCCAAATTGTCCCACTACTCAGCAGTTTCAGATTCGGCAAAGAGCAAGGAAGCGTCTTCTATTAGAGACAGGCGCAAGCATAGCGAGCACAAAAGTTGACAGGTTGAACGGTGGGACAATCGGAAAATTGTCCCACCGTTTCAGGCTTTGGCGACCAAACCATCTGCGCCCAGCACCACTCGCTTTTGCGCGCGCATCGCCAGATTACCCAAATGCGGACCGGTGACGGCTTTGTGGCCGACTTCGACCGGCGCATTCGGTTCCTGGCGCGACTTCACGCAATCAATGAAGTTCTTGACGTGCGGTTCGGTCGGAATGCCGCCTTTGTATTCGTGAATCGGTTTCGGCGGAATGTTCGGACGATTCCATGGTTCGGGGAAGACGCGATAACCGTCGTCATCAATCACCATCGTAGCTTTCTTGCCTTGCAGATGAATCTTCCAGGCGTCTTCGTACGAGTTGCCGTAACACAGCGTCCACGTAGCCAAAAACGTCGGGTATTCATAAACCGCGCAGAACGTGTCCGGCACGTCAGCGCCCTTGTGAACATAAGTTGCGCCCTGACAGACGGCGGAATTCGGCGGATTGCCGTTGTTGCAGAACCACTGAATTACGTCCATCAGGTGGGTTCCCTGATCGGTCAGATGGCCGCCGTTGTAATCGGAAAAGTTGCGCCAGTGGAAAAAGCGGCGTTCGTCCAGCGTGTAGCGTTTTTTGGCCGGGCCTTGAAAGCGTTCCCAATCCAATTTGCCAGCCAACTCAAGTTTCTGCGGCATTGGTTTGCGGTTCCAAAACCATTGCGCGCGAGCCATGACGACTTCGCCAAGCACTCCATCGTCAACAATTTTCTTCGCGCCGCGCACGGCTTCAGATGAACGCCGTTGCATTCCGACTTGAACGATTTGTTTGGTGGCGCGAACGGCTTTGACCATCTTGGCGCCTTGTTCGATGGAATAGGCGAAGGGTTTTTCGGTATACGCGTCTTTGCCGGCGGCGACGGCGTCAATCAGCACGTTGTGGTGCCAGTGATCGGGCGTGGCGTTCAAAATGGCGACAACG
>JANRKX010000116.1:0-3714 GCA_033763255.1 Acidobacteriota bacterium
GGGAATCGTCGCTGGCTTGGTCAACCTCCGAGCACTGAAACGAATTTCTCAAAGAACAGGCGTTGAGTTCTAAAGCAAGCGAGCCAACAGGCTTTTATCGCCTTTCGACCTTCGCGCCTTATCACGCAACAGGTTTATTGATCCTTCCTCCTTGAAAATTTTGCTGGCAGAAGCTCTGCCACTTCAAAAAGCGTAAGCCTCAGTGAAAACGGCTCACGCCGAAGAAAAATTTTTCCGCTATTTCGGTTCCAGCGTCAGGTTCAGTTTGACCGTTCCAGGACGACTGGCATCTTCGCGGAGAGTGACTTCGCCAGTTTGCGTTTGATACCCATCGCGCACAGCTTTCCACAGATAGGTTCCCGCCTGAACACTCCACCCACTTTCGGCCTTGCCGGATTTGTCAGTTCGTAACATTCGTGCATTTTCTTTGGTGACCGTTACAGGAATTTTTGTGATTCCTCCGTTAAAAAGGGCGAAGCTGCTGTCAGCCAGCGGCTGGCCGTTGGTGTTATCAACCGTCAAGACAAGTTTCAGGAGTTTTGTCGCGGCTGGCGAAGGCGTTGTTTGCTGTGGGGTTACGGGTGGATCGTTTTTATTGCTTTGCCAATAAACCAACGAAGACACAACAATTATTCCGGTGGCAATCGCTGCTACTGGTTTGGCTAGTTTGCGTTTTGAAGCTTCGATCTGAACCGGAACCGGGACGGGAATTGGTTGCGTGATTGGTTTCGGCGCTGGAACCGGAACCGGCAATTTTTCAGTCAACCTGTTCGGCATTTGAGCAGGCATTGGCAAGGCAGTTGGCGATTTTCCAACAAGCGCGGCTTCCAAATCCGCTGCGAACTCCAGCGCGCTCTGATACCGGTCAGCCGGAACTTTGGCCAAAGCTTTCATCACAGGGCCGTCAATCGCTGGTGGAATTTTGACTTTGCCCGAACCCGCTTTGCTCGGCTGCATTGGAGTTTCGTAAAGATGCTTAGCCATGATTTCCACCTGGGATTGACCGTCATTGGCCGGGCGTCCGGTCAACAATTCGTAAGCCGTCAGCCCCAGCGCGTAAACGTCCGAAGCCGGAGTCAGGTCGCTGCCTTTGGTGGAGTGCAGTTGTTCCGGCGACATGTACAGCAAAGTTCCGATTGCGCCTTTGGTGCTGCTGACGCTGATTCCATCCTGAGATTTGCGGGCTGCAATACCGAAATCCAGAACCTTGACCGTCAGCTTGTCGCCCGATTCTGTGACAGCGATGTTGGCGGGTTTGATGTCGCGGTGGATGACTCCTTTTTCGTGAGCGGCGTGCAAACCGGCGGCGGCTTGTTTGATGACTTCAACGGTTTGCGCCGGAGTCATTGAGCGGCGTTGAATCAGCCAATCGCGCAGAGTCTCGCCTTCGACGTATTCCATCACCAAAAAAGGGCGCCCGTCGCCCATTCGCCCGGCGTCGTAAAGCAAAACCAAGTTCGGATGATTCAGATCGGCCAGGATTTGGACTTCGCGGCGGAAACGGTTGTAAAGACTCAATCCGGTGTCGGCGTTGATGATTTTGACGGCTACGCGGCGGCGAAAAGTTTTGTCGGCGCGTTCGGCCAGATAGACGATTCCCATTCCACCTTTGGCCAGATACTGCGTCAGTTTGTAAGCTCCGACGGTTTTGCCGACCAAAACCTGCGGATTCGATTCGATTGGCTGATACGACCACGGCGGAGATTCCATAAAGTTGCCGGATTCGTTGTTGCTGTTGGCGTCCAGCAACTGGCTGACGGTTTGGCGCAATTCCGGGTCCTGCTGTCCAATAGAATTCAATAGGTTTTCGCGGTCGGTCGGAGCCAGCAACAGCGCCTGATCCAGTTGATCCAACGCCTGTTTCCATCGTTTGCGTGTGACTTCTTCTGTGGTTTCTCTGGTCATTGTGTTTGCCGGTCTAAAAGTGTGTGGGCGCTGTGTGCGCCGGTTGATTCTTTGACACCAAGCTGGAGTTTGATGAAGGCTTTGGCAGTCGCCCAATATCTTTTGACCGAGCCGACCGGAATGCCTGTGATTTCGGAAATCTCTTCGATTTTGAAACCGCCGAAGTAACGAAGCTCGACAATCAAGACCAATCGCGCGTCAATCTTCGCCAGATCGTTCAGAATGTCGTTGACCTTCAAAATGCTGGGATCGGTTTGAATGGTCAGGCCGGGAATGTCGTCCAGCGCCGCGTTGTTCTGGTCTTCAGGACGTTGGCGGCGAACGTATTCCACCAGTATGCGGCGCATCTGTAGCGCCGCAACTTTGAAAAAGTGCTGGCGGCCTTCCCACTGAATGTTCCTGATTCTGAACAGTCTCAAGTAGGCTTCCTGAACCAGATCGGATGTTTGGTAAAAGTGTCCCGGGCGTTCGCGGCGAAGCCGGTTGGCGGCGATTCGCTTCAAGCTGCCGCGAACCAGGCGCGCAAGCCGGTCGTAAGCTTGGGAATTGCCTTGCTCGATCTGATGCAACAGATCGGTTATTTCGCCGGAGTTGGGAGAAGTCATCGGCGGCCTCCGCGTTGATGATGGCCTGATAGGCCGAATCAACGATGTTTTGTGGTTCCTGACTTAGTGCTGAATGAAGCGCCCAAAGGTCGCTGGCTCAGTGGGCTGTGGCTACCTTTTGGACGGGCGCATCGTAGGCGAAGGGCAATGCAAGTTCAAGGTTGTTGCCCGCAGCGAAACACTCGCACGGCAGAATCATTGGGCAAAGAGGCAAGCAGGTGTTCGATGGTTTGCCGCAGCGTTGGATGAGTGAGTTGCGGCGCGATTTCGGCCAATGGCTGAAGCACGAAACGGCGCAAGTGCATTCGCGGATGTGGCACTGTCAGTTCGACGCCTTCGGACTCGCCCTTGATGATTTCATCGCCGAACAGCAGCAGGTCAATGTCTATGGTGCGAGCGCCGCGCGGCACGATTCGGACTCGGCCAAGTTCGGCTTCGGTTTCCAGGCATAGCTTCATCAGAGCAAACGGCTCCAAATTTTCGGCGGCGACGGCAATGACCTGATTCAAGAATTTCGGCTGATCCAGAAAATCCACAGGATCGGTTTCGTAAACCGAAGAGGCGGCGACGAGCTGCAAACCGGCGTTCACCAACGCTGAAATTGCCTGCCGCAAATTGGCTTCGCGGTCGCCTAGGTTTGAGCCTAAACCAAGATAAGCAAGGTGCTGCATTTACTTCAACTCTTCGACGATGGAATTTCCTGACGAATAATCGTCGCTCGTCCACTGCCAGGATTCGTGCAGGCGGTAACGTCCGTCTGGCAAAACTTCCGGCGTCGAACGGCATGTGCCAGTGCAAAGCTCGCCTTCAACGTTGACGTGTTGGTAGCGCATATCCAGACGACCGTCAGCGTCAACTTTCGCCACCAACGTCCCAAACCGAATGCTGCCGCCCGCGTAAGTCGCCCAAACGATGTCGTCTTGTTGGCGGTAATGAAAGATGGTTTCGGGGCTGACTTCGCCGGTATCGGAATTGCTGACGCCGACGAAGCGGCGATTGTTATAGTTGATGACTGTCATTTCGCAGGGTGAGGCACATCCAAACTGTCTAACAAGGCTTTTTCAATAGAGTTGTTGCGATGGAGAAAATCTCTCTAAGCTTTTGCCGGACAGGGAGTTGTAGATTTCAGGCCAAGCCGTTAACGTGGCTGCATGAAACTACAAATCTCTGACTTAAACACCGAGCGCGAGTGGAGCGCAGCTAC
>JANRKX010000117.1:0-101856 GCA_033763255.1 Acidobacteriota bacterium
CCGAACCGGTCAATGATCCATCCGGCAGCAAAGCCGAACAGCGGCAGCACCAGTGTTTTGCCAAAGGTGTTGCCGGACGTGACTTGTTCACGCGTCCAGCCAAATTCTTTCACCAGAAAGTCGTAAAAAAATGGCGGGCCGTAAAATGCTATGCCCACCAGTGCATACAGATTGAGAAATGAAGTCAGCGCGACAATGCGCTGTTTGCTTTGGGTGAGTTCGGACATTGAAATGATTGCTCCTGAAGTTAAATCCCGAAATTCTTCCACGAAGAAACACGAAGGAAACACGAAGCAGTGCAAAGAAGGCTTTGGTTTTCTTCGTGCATCTTCGTGTGACTTCGTGGAAAAGAGGTTTTGCTTCTATTGTTGCCTGCCAGCCGGACGCACGTTTTTGCCTTCGCGTTTAGTCAAGGAATCGCCCAGGTCTTCGCGGGCGCGTTCGACAAAGGCCATCAACTGCTTGACGATTTCGGGATGTTTGTCGGCCAGGTTCGTCGTTTCTCCGATGTCGGCTTCCAGGTCGTACAACGACAATTCGATTTTGGGGTAAGCGTCTTTGCCGGGTTTGCCGTCGGCTCCGGCGGTTTCGATGAAGCGATAAGTATGCGGCAGATGCAGTTTCCATTTACCGCTGCGAACGGCTTGCAGTTCTCTGCCCCAGTAAAAATACAGCGCGTCGTGAGGGCTTTTGGCTTTCTTGCCAGACAGGATTGGCCAGATGTCGCGTCCGTCAATGATGCGATCTTTCGGAATTTGAGTGCCAATCAATTTCGCCAGCGTCGGCAGCAAATCAATCGTCATAGCTGGTTCGCGGCTGACGGCTCCGGCAGGAATCTTTCGCGGCCAACGCGCAATAAACGGCACACGCACACCGCCTTCCATTTCCGTGCCTTTGCCTTCGCGCAGAGGTTTGGCCGAACCCGCGTGATTTCCGTAACTCAACCAGGGACCGTTGTCTGAAGTGAAAATGACAAGCGTGTTGTCATCCAGCTTCAAGCGTTTCAGCGTTGCCAACACCTGCCCAACCGACCAGTCAATTTCGGCGACCACATCGCCGAACAACCCGCGTTTGGTTTTGCCTTTGAATTTGTCAGAAACGAACAGCGGCACGTGCGGCATCGTGTGAGGCAAATACAGAAAGAAAGGCTCGCTTTGGTTGCGTTCGATGAAGCTGACGGCGCGTTCGGTGTATTGTGTCGTCAGTTGCGATTGATCCGGCATCAACTGAATGACCTTGTCGTTTTCGATCAACGGCAAATCCGGGTAGTAGTTTTTCGTGATCGGATGGTTTGGCCACATGTCATTGGAATACGGCAGCCCGAAGTATTCATCGAATCCATGTCGCGCCGGCAAAAACTGCGGCAGATGGCCGAGATGCCATTTGCCATAAATCGCCGTCGCGTAGTTTTTCGATTTGAAGACTTCGCCAAGCGTCGTTTCGTCCTGGTTGATACCGTAATTGGCGCGATGATCCAGCGCACCCGAAATGCCGATCCGATTTGGATAACAGCCCGACAGCAACGCCGCGCGCGAAGCCGAACAGACCGCTTGCGGAACGTAAAAACTGGTCAGCCGGATTCCTTCTGAAGCCAAACGATCAATGTTCGGCGTTGAGTATCCCATCGCCGCTTTGTTCGGATTGAAACTGCCAATATCCGCGTACCCAAGATCATCAATGAAAAACAGCACGACGTTCGGCGTTCGCGCTTTACTCAATTGAACTGCTTGCGCCGAATCATTCACAACCAACGTCAAGGCAAACCACGCTACCAAACTCATCACAACAATCTTTCTCGTCATCACTCTTGTCATCCTATCGTTCAGCACTAGACTCTCCCGACTCCCGACTCCCGACTCCCGATTACTTCCTGATTTCCTGAATACGAACATTCCGAAACCGCGCGCGACTGTTTTCGCCCCAAGCGCCTTCGCCGCCGTGAACCTGCAAGCCGATATAACCTTCGCGCGGATAACGGTCGCGATTGTCGCGGAAATCCGTCAGCTTGACGCCATTCAGCCACGCCATCACGTGAGCCGGTTGCCCTTCGATGCGAGCGCGCAATTTGTTCCAGTCGTCTTTCTTGAAATGCTTAACCCAGTCCCTGTTCTGCTGGATGAATCCGCCTTCCGCCGGAGCGTACAGGCTGCCGATGAATCCGTCTTTGCGGTAATCAATCGTGATTTGATAACCCATTCCGTCTTCGCGCACGCGCAGAAACAGGCCTGTGTCCACGGGGTTGTCGGCCTTGAATTCCAACTCGATTTCGTAATCGGAGTATTTCTTTTCGGTTCCGATCAAACCGCCTTTGTGGTCTTTTTCCTGATTGGCGACCAGCGCGCCGTTTTCCACAGTCCAGACGCCGCCGTTCCCTCCGTGGACGGCCATCAATCGCCAGCCGTTCATCGTCCTACCGTCAAAAATCTTTTGCCAGCCTTGCGCGGTCGCCGCCAAGGCACCTGCCAACACTGCCAACACAGCCGCTGCCAAAAACAGATTTCTCCGTGACATAAAAACTCCTTGGGAAAAGTAGCGTAACCTGCCGAGGTTGCGCTGATCTGACAAAGGGCGAATGGAAGCAACCACGCAATCTCAGCAGGTTGCGCTACTCCGGTCGCCGATTTTCATTCTTTTACAGAATGGTCAGAAATTGTCTGGTTGAAAGGAATTGAAGATTACAGCGCCGCGATTATGCACTGGCCTTGTAACAGCGTCCATAGCACGACTGCCCAAGCGCAAAACGCCGTGTTACACCCCGCGCGCTGTTTTGACCCTAACCAACAAATGTGAGGGGTTGCGTGAATGGCTATTTCAACCGGTAGCAGTTTCGGCCACTAAGAATCGCCGAAGGGCTTTCCGCCGCGCACGCCAAAGGCATCCGTCCATCGTGACTTGAAACCCGAAAACCTGTTTGTGAGCACCGATGGCCGCGTCAAGATTCTGGATTTGTGGGTTCCAGCCGCTGATCGGCTGGCTGGCCGACAATTTCTCGTACGCCCCGGTTTTCATTGCCGTGCCACTACTGCAAATCCTGGCAGCGATGGCGATTACTCTGTTCATTCCTCGCGTAGACCTGCTCAAGAACTGAAACCCGGAAAAGAACACATCGAGTTCAAGCTTCGTTCGGTAAGGCTTCTTTGCTCCAGAGCGACCTGGTGTTGAAGTAACACTTGCCAGACTACCTAGATCGGTTTTCACTTTGGTGTGTGGGACAATTTGGAAAATTGTCCCACATTTACAGGCCAATTATGCACAGTCTTCGATTAACTGACGCCGTGGTTAAGCAACGTGAGTGCATAAAGCCGAGCGAAGTTGCAAAGCGAAAGTTACTCGCCTTCCTGTTGCTGCAAAAAGAAATCCACCAGTTCATCCGCCGAGTTGTGCATTTCGACGGTGAAGCGGCCAATGCGGCTGGTGAAGTAGTTGAACATCCACACCGCCGGAATCGCCACCAGCAAGCCAAACGCCGTGGCAATCAAGGCTTCGGAAATGCCACCGGCAATGGCGGAAAAGCCTGTGGATTCCAACTCGTTCATTTTGTGAAAGGCGTCAATGATGCCGATCACCGTTCCGAACAACCCGACGAACGGCGCGGTCGAACCGATGGTCGCAAGCGTAGAAAGCCCGCGTTGCAGTTCGGCGCTTTTGATCGTTGCGGCTCGGCGCAAAGCGCGTTTGGCTTTTCGCATCTGCCGCTGAGCATTGCCTCCGCGCTGAGCAGTCAATTCCTGCAAACCGGAATTGACGACCACAGCCAGATGGCTGCGGCGATAAGTTTGCGAAAGCTTGATGGCTTCTTCGACGTGCGCTGTGCGCAGCATTTCGGCCACGCGCGGAGCGAATTCGCGCGATTGTTTGGCGGCTGCGCTGAACGTCAAATATCGTTCCAACATCACTGCAATCGAATAGATGGACATGATCGTCAGCACGACCATCACGCCTATGCCGTACCAACTCATGGTTCGCAACCAATCCATCAACGAAGACGGCATCGCGTTGGGATTGCCGTCCTGCAACACCAGCGCGAACGAACCGGCCAGGCCAGCGAAAAAGTCAAAACCTTCCGTCAGAATCATCCGAGCAAACGGATTCATAAACTCACCTCCGAAGAAATTTGCATTGTTGGGATGGTTGACGCGCGCGCAGCCGAATCAGGCGCATCAGCGAATTGAAAGTTCGTGGCGTTAGACTCTGGTTAGTTGCGCAAGTTCCCGAAAGAAAACCTTCTTCTTCGTTGCGACTACGACGGCTTGCTAGTAAATTCCGCGCTGCAAATTTACCTTTCCGTTCATTGCTCTGCGAACTCATTTGACCAAACGTGTGAGAAGCCAGAACGTGAACCCTTCGTTCCCGTCAAGGAGAGAACACAATGCCAAGTTGGCAAGTGCGGCTGTTTTCAACTTTTTCCTGGTTGCTGATTAAGCGCGGTGCAAGCAAACGTGCTCTGAAAGTCGTCTCGGAAGAAGAAGGCGCGAGACTCGTTCGCAAACTGTTCGAGCCACCTGATTTTCTTCGCCCCAAACCGCCCGGCGGAGTTCACGTAAGCCCGATCAACGATGCGAGAGTTCGAGGCGAATGGCTGGAAAGCGGCACGACTGAGCGTACGGTGTATTACCTGCACGGCGGTGGTTACGTGGCGTGTTCGCCCAAAACGCATCGAGGCTTCACGGCCAATTTGTCGTTGGCGGCGAATGCCAAAGTCCTGTCGCTGGATTACCGGCTGGCTCCCGAAAACAAATTCCCTGCCGCGCTCGAAGATGCCGTTGCCGGTTATCGCTTGTTGCTGGAAAAAGGCGAGAATCCGAAAAAGATCGTCATCGGCGGAGATTCAGCCGGCGGAGGTCTGGCCGCAGCGACCTTGATCGCCTTGCGCGAACGCGGCTTGCCAATGCCTGCGGGCGCGTTTTTGCTGTCACCGTGGACAGACCTGGCCGCAACCGGCGAAACGCTGGTAACGAATGACGCCACTGATCCGATGTTGTCGGGCACAATGGTTCATCAACTGGCGGCTCTGTATTATGGCGACGCTTCGCCGACAGACCCGTTGGTGTCTCCGTTGTACGGCGATTTTCGCGGATTTCCGCCCCTGCGAATTTACGCCAGCAACACCGAAATTCTGTTGGACGACGCCCGCCGTCTGGCCGAACGCGCCAAACAACAAGGCGTTACCGTTGATTTGCGCATCTGGAACAAACTGCCGCACGTCTGGCCGATCTTCGTCGCTTTTGGAATTCCCGAATCCAAAGCGGCGCTCGGCGAAATCGCTGAATTCATCAGGGAGAGAACTTCGCAAACGCAAACGAAACAAGCCGCTGCATAACAACATCAACTGGGCAAATTAAACTTATGAGCAATTCTACGAATCAACTGGTCGTCGTCGTTGGCGCAGGCCCGGCGGGAATTTACGGCATTCGCAAACTGGCCGAAGCCGGTCACGAAGTCATCATTTTGAACCGCGACATCAAACCCGGCGGTCTGGTCGAATACGGCATTTATTTCAACAAGCACAAACTGAAAGAAGGCGTGCGGAAACAGTTCCGGCAGATTCTGGCCGATCCGCGCATTCATTACGTCGGCCACGTCAAAGTCGGCCAGCAAGCCGATCTGACTCTGGATGAATTGCGCGACTGGCTGAAACCGTCAGCGGTTGTCATTGCGTCTGGCGCTCAAGGAACCAAAGCTCTTGGAATTCCCGGCGACGATGCCGTTGGCGTTTATCACGCCAAAGATTTGGTTTACCACTTCAACGGATTGCCGGAATTCACCAAGCGCGATTTTCAAATGGGCGACCGCGTAGCCATCATCGGCGTAGGCAATGTCATGGTGGACATCGCGCATTGGCTGGTTCACGAAAAGAAAGTAAAAGAAGTCATCGCCGTCGCCCGGCGCGGCCCGGCGCAGCGCGCGTACACCGATGTCGAGATTCAAGCCGTCGCCGCCAACATGGACTTGACCGAATTTGACGCTGAACTCGAACGGGTGCGCCCGAAGCTGGAAGCCGTCGGCGAAGATTTGGCGACCATCCGCAAAGACCTGACCAAGTATTGCGCCACCAAAGCCAAAGAAGGCGAAAGCCCCAGCCAGATGTATTTCCGTTTCCTGAGTTCGCCCACTGAAGTCGTCGTCGAAAACGGTCGCGTCAAAGCCTTGCGCGTTGAAAACACCGAACTGGTGAAACGTGGCGAATCGCTTTCAGCCAAAGGTTTGGGAACGTTTTTCGACATCGAATGCGATTCGGTGGTATTCGCCATCGGCGACCGCGTGGACGAAACGTTGGGCATTCCCTGCTCCGGCACAGAATACGTTCGCAATCCGAATCCAGACGCGGACAATCCCGGCGACGAAGCTTATCAAGTCTTCGATCCCGAAACTGGAAAAGTCTGCGAAGGATTGTTCGTCATTGGCTGGTCGCGGCAAGCTTCTGACGGCGTCGTCGGTAAAGCCAAACAGGATGGCGAACGCGGAATGGCGGTCGTCAATCGGTACTTGACCAAAGCCGAAACCGGCACGGCTGATGGTTGGGAAAAACGTTTGGCGAACTTCCGCAAGATTCTGGCCGAACGCGACGTTCGCACAATTGATTACGCCGACGTGCAAAAACTGGAATCGGTCGAGCGCGAAAAATCCGAAGAACTCAGCGTCGAGTTTTTCAAATACAAAACCGACGAAGACATGCTGGCGGCCATTGATCGTTAGCCGGAGCGCAGGCATTCCGCCGGAGCGCGGACGTTCCCGTCCGCCTGGTCCGCGGACTTCCAGTCCGCCCGTCAATAACCACAATGTAACGAGCGGACTGGAAATCCGCGGACCAGGCGGATTACAAATCCGCGCTCCAGACAGCGGATTACAAATCCGCGCTCCAGACAGCGGATTACAAATCCGCGCTCCAGACAGCGGATTACAAATCCGCGCTCCACGCCACGCAAATTTATGAAAGCATTACCTCAATTCTTGCTGTTGGCAGCCGTTCTTTTACTGACTGGCTGTCGGGCAATCGGCTCACAGCAAACGATTCAACTGCCTGACCACGACCTGCAAGCTGCGATTCAGGTCAAAGCCGATGCGACGCCGCTCGATAAATTGAACGCTTCGGCCATCGAACAAACGACTTACACGACCAGTTACGATCCGGCTTACGTCAAACTGGATTATCCGAACGGCGATGTGCCCAAAGAAACCGGCGTTTGTTCCGATGTCGTTGTCCGAGCTTTCCGAAGCGCGGGCATTGACCTGCAAAAAGAGTTGCACGAAGACATGGCGCGCAATTTCGCCAAGTACCCAAAAAAGTGGAACGCCAAACGTCCTGACAAAAACATTGACCATCGTCGCGTGCCAAACCTGATGACGTGGTTCGCTCGGCAAGGCAAAGAATTGCCGATCACCAAAGCCGATCAGGATTATTTGCCCGGCGATGTCGTCGCGTGGGAACTCGACAGCGGATTGGTTCACATCGGGCTGGTCAGCAAAATCAAAGTTGAAGGGGTCGAACGCTTCGCCATTGCTCACAACATTGGCGCAGGCGCTCGGCTGGAAGACGTGCTGTTTCAATGGAAGATCATCGGTCACTATCGCTATTTTTGATTTTGGAGATTCAAGTTTGAGCACAAAAGTTTTGCCGGTTGACGGCCTGGAAGTAAAACCATCGAAAATTGACGGCAGAGGCTGTTTTGCCACGCAGCCTTTCAAAAAAGGTCGCAAGATTGCCGAATTCGTCGGCGAAAAAATTTCGCGCGTAGAAACTGCTCGGCGGTTGCGTGGACTGCGGCGCATTCGCATTTGCGGGCTGGATTCTTACTGGTCAATTGACGGTTCGGTCGGCGGCAACGCAACGCAATTCGTCAATCATTCCTGTCAGGGCAATTGCCGATTGTCGGCAGTCAAAGGCCATCTGATTTTCTTCGCACTACGCGACATCGAACCCGGCGAAGAAATCGTCCTGGATTACGAAGAATCCTGGCACGACGACGAAAAACGCTGCCGCTGCGGAGCGCCGAACTGTCGAGGCCGAATCAACAAATAATCGAATCAATACGGAACCGGGAGCGGTAGCGACCGGGTAGGCTTGTAAGAACGCTCTTCAGTGTTCACCCGATCACTACCGCTCCCGGTTCCGTACCGCACTCGAAATTATGGAAAATCTGGAATCGTACTTCCCTATCCTGGGCGAACTGAGTTTGAAAGCTGGCGCGATTGCGCGTCGGCATTACAACTCGCAAGTCGAGTTCGAACGCAAATCCGACGATTCGCCGGTCACCAAAGCTGACCGCGAAATCGAATTGTTCTTGCGCCAATCGTTGGAAAAACAATTCCCCGATCATTCGATACTCGGCGAAGAATTCGGCGAGACGAAAAAGAATAGTTCGTATCGTTGGATTCTCGACCCGATTGACGGCACGAAGTCATTCGTTCTTCGCACGCCGCTGTTTGGAATCATGATCGCGCTCGAACGCGAAGGCGTGCCGGTGCTCGGTTCGATTTACTTTCCGATTCAAGATCATTGGTTGATCGGTTCGGCAGAAACCGGGACGTTCTTGAACGGCAAACCGTGTTCGGTGTCGAAAACTGAGAGGCTTTCCGACGCGACGATGATTTTGACCAATCCGCGCGAACTGTATTCGGAAACTCACGGCGAGCGATTACAACGCCTGGCGAAAAGCACACGGCTGGTGCGAGGCTTCGGCGATTGTTATGGCTATTATTTGGTGGCGACAGGCTTGGCGGATTTGATGGTCGAGCCCGGCCAGTTGAAATACTACGACGTAGCGCCAATGCCGCCGATTCTGGCGGGCGCGGGCGGAGTGTTCACTGATTTAAGCGGCAAGGTGGATTTGCTAAATGGGCAAGGTCTGGCGACGACACCCCAACTCCAAGAACAGATTCTGCAAACACTAAATTCACTTTAGACAGGATTGGCAGGGTTTTCAGGATTCACTTTGTCGCAGCCAATCCTGAAAAATCCTGTGAATCCTGTCTATTCAGATTAGCTTCAAGGCAGTTCCCTGACGCGAATATTTTTGAATTCAATCGGCGAGCCTTCTGCTTCCAGACACAGATACCCTGTGCGAGGTTCCGCGCCGTTGCCGCCGGAAACTTCTTCGCCATTCACCCACAAACGGATTTCTCCGTTGATGGCGCGGACGTAATAGTGATTCCATTCGCCAACGCCTTTGCTCAGGTTTTTGCGTGGGAAGCTACGCGAACCATTTGGCGACAGCGGAGGAAACGGCTTCAGTTTGGAATTGCCGACGGCAAAGATGTCTCCGTTGGTGGTGAACCAATCGCCTTTTTTGCCTGAAGATTTTTCGTATTGCTCTTTGTAACCGTGATCCAGAATCTGAACTTCGATGCCCCATTTCGGCAGATTGTCCGGCTTCAAATCAGTCAGAGCTTCGTCGGGAACCCAGACGAACGTGCCGGAATTCCCCGCCGAGCGCAGATGCCGCCACTCCAGCGTGTATTCAAAATTGGTGAATTTCTGCTTGGTTCGCATCACGCCAATCGGTTTGCCTGTGCAAGTCAACAGGCCGTCTTTCCACGTCCAGGTGTCGGCGTAACCGTTGACCGGCGCGAAATCCTGTTCGCCCAGCGTTCGCCAATCCGGCCCTGAACTGTCAATAAAGGCTTTGGGTTGTTGTTGCGATTGACCGCGAGCAGCCAGAAAGAAAACTGCCAGCGACAACATGGCTGCTAAACTCAGAACTTTGATCAAAGAGTTTCGATTCACGTTCGACTCCTTATTTGAATTGGAATTTGTGAGTTGAGACGTTGACGGATCAATGCTAAAAACTCGCCGCGTCAAATCCACCAAGCAAAGACATTCTCGCTTATGACCGATTTACAAGCTACCAAACGCCGACATCCGGCGATGATTTATGTTCCGGCAATGCTGATTGCGTTGATCGGTTTGGCTGATGCGGTGTATCTGACCGTTCAGCATCTGACCGGCAAAAGCGTCAAATGCACCGTCACCAACGGATGCTCAGCCGTGCTGGGCAGCAAGTACGCGATGATCGCTGGAATTCCGACAGCAGCGTTTGGCGCGCTGGCCTACTTCGCGGCGTTCAGTTTGGCAACGCTGGCGGTGTTTGGCTACGAACAGGCTCGAACCGGGTTGGCGTTGCTGGTTGTGCCAATGTTTTTGATGACTTGTTGGCTGTTCTATCTGCAAGCTTTCGTGCTGCATGCGTTTTGCGAATTCTGTTTGCTATCGGCGGCAATGACGACCACTCTGACGGTGCTGGTGATCGCGGCGAGGTTCGCGCTTCCAGCTCCTGACACGAACAACTAAAGCTAAAAATCCTGCTGAATCCTGTAAATCCTGTCGAAAAGTTTTCAGTTTGCCTTTTCGTAATTCGACTTTTACACTCTGCCCTCATTTCACCAAGACCTATCAAAAATCATTGAGGCATTCATGAAGATTCACGAGTATCAAGGCAAGGAATTGCTACGCCGTTTTGACGTTAAAGTGCCACGCGGGGTCGTCGCGCGCACTGTCGTCGAAGCCGAATCAGCGGCTCAACAATTGGGCTTGCCGGTCGTCGTCAAAGCGCAAATTCACGCGGGCGGGCGAGGCAAAGGCGGCGGCGTCAAACTGGCCAGAACCGCCGAAGACGTGACTAATCTTTCCGGCCAAATTCTGGGAATGAATCTGGTTACGCATCAAACCGGACCTGAAGGCCGCACGGTTCATACTCTGCTGATCGAAGAAGGATTGAAGATCAAGCAGGAGTTTTATCTCGGGATGCTGCTCGATCGCGCCGAATCGAAACTGGTCTTCATGGCCTCTGTCGCTGGCGGCATGGACATCGAAGAAGTCGCTGCCAGCACGCCCGAAAAGATTTTGAAAGAACACATTGACCCGGCGGTCGGCATGCAGCCTTTCCAGGCGCGCAATCTGGCTTTTGGTCTGGGCCTGGCGCCGGAATTGATTGGCAAAGCCACCAAGTTTTTGCTGGCGCTTTATCGTTCGTTCGTCGAATCGGACGCTTCGCTGCTGGAAATCAACCCCTTCCTGCTGACCGAAGATGGCGAATTTTATGCTCTCGACGCCAAAGTCAACTTCGACGACAACGCACTGTTCCGCCACAAGGATTTCAACGATTGGCGCGACCTGAACGAAGAAGCGCCGTTGGAAATCGAAGCCTCGAAATTCGACCTGAATTACATCAAGCTCGACGGCAACATTGCCTGCATGGTCAACGGCGCGGGCTTGGCGATGGCGACGATGGACATCATCAAACTGGCTGGCGGCGAACCGGCGAACTTTCTGGATGTCGGCGGCGGAGCTTCACAGGAGCGAGTTGAAAATGCTTTCCGCATTTTGCTGGCGGACGAAAACGTCAAAGCCGTTTTGGTGAATATCTTCGGCGGCATCGTTCGCTGCGACATGGTGGCGCGCGGCGTCGTTGAAGCGGCTCGCAATCTGGGCGTCAAAGTTCCGATCGTCGTCCGACTGGAAGGAACCAACGTCGAAGAAGGCCAGCGCGTGTTGCAAGAATCTGGCATGAACTTCCTGGTCGCCAACGGCATGAAAGACGCTGCGGAAAAAGCCGTCGCTGCCGCGGCCTGAAGATCAATCGCAACCTGATGCTGAAAACACGAAAGGATCAAGAGTGAATTATCGCTCTTGATCCTTTCGCGTACTGATCGAAATCGCCAAATGAAAATCGAGGGAAGTTACACAATCAAATCAAAGCGCGAACGAGTGTTCGCCTTGCTGGTTGCGCCAGAAATCTTGCAGCGTTGTGTGCCGGGTTGTCAGTCGCTCGAAGCGCAGGAGGACGGTTCGTACAAGATGGCGATGAAGACCGGCATCGGTTCGATCAAAGGCTTGTTTACAGGTTTGATCCGGCTGGAAGACATTGCCGAACCGGAGCATTACAAAATGATCGTCGAAGGCAAAGGCGCTCCGGGATTTTTGAAAGGCACTGGCGAACTTGATCTGACCGAGCAAGGCGACGAAACAACGATAAATTATTCCGGTGAAGTCAGCGTCGGCGGAACGCTGGCCAGCGTCGGCCAGCGAATGGTTCAATCAGCCGCCAAGATGATGACAGGGCAATTTTTCGCCGCCATCGAAGCCGAAGCTAAAGCCATTGCCAAAGCCGAAGAAGCTGGCGAGCCTGTCGAACTCCCCAAACACGGCTTTCTGCGAAACGCGATCCGTCAAATTCGCCGTTGAGCGAAAAATTTACGATCCGGTATGAATTAGTAATTGACTTCTCTCGTCGTGTTTGTGTTTAATGCTGATCGGCTCGTTATTGAGTCATTTCCCCATTTTGCCCCGCCTGAGAATTTCAGTTTTTTGTTTTAGCTTTGTCTACCTCCCAAAATTTCCCCCATTGGCTGCCTGCTACGACCCCAGCGGAAAGCTTCCCAAATCACAGTTTGATCGGCGCATTGGTGCTTTTTGGCGCTGACAACCTGTAGTTCGAGTTCCGTCACATCAAATTTTCAAGTAATTGATCGTCGGCGACTGTTCAACGTCGGCGATTCGATCAAAGTGTATTCAAACGCCGCTGCGACCTGGCAGAAAGTATGGCTAAGCCACAGTGTCAGAGTGCATCAACGTATTAACAGCAACCCATTCCCACCCAGGAGGCATAACAACCAATGCTGACCGAGAAAGTGAAAAAGCGCGACTCCAATTACTCCGACTCCCTACAGACAAGCACTTCAACCGTTTCCACAAACGATCAAAAAGCCGGTTCTTTCGACAAAAAGCCGAACAACGTGTTGCCATTGGAACGCCCGAAAGGCAACACAGGAAAATTGCGATTGCCAGTGGTTATCACCGAAGCTCATCCCGAAGCAGATCAAGTTCCGGGCGCGGCAGCCGAAACCACAGAAATCAAATCTCGCATGGAAGCTGTGCTCGCTCAGATGAAATCCAGAAGCACTGCCTTCGAAGAAAATAAAGCCAGCCAATCCGGACAGGCTGACGAAAGAGATGCTGCGGGCGAATCGGCTGAAGTCAAAAGTGATTCGTCCGCCATCGAATCCTTGGGTCAGGAAATCGAACGTCGCAAAGCCGCAATCATCGCCATTGCACGCGAAGCCGAAGCGCGTTCGCGCGATGCAGCGGACAAATTGCGGCTGGCTGAAGCCAGGTTGAAAGAACAAACCGAATTGCGCCAGCAAGCCGAACAACGTCTGGCAGAGTTCGAAGAAGAATCGAAGCAGTGGCAAAACGTCGCTCAGTCCGAAGAACTGAAACGGATCGAATCCGAAATCGCCAAAGTCGAATTTGAAGAGCGTATCAAACAGGAAGCTGAAGCTCGTCAGATTGCTGAAAAAGCTCGCACGGAAGCCGAAGCCGCCTGCGCTCAAGCCGAAGCCAGAGCCAAAAACGTCGAAGAAACCTACATTGCCGCCGAAGCGAAAGTACGCGCCGCCGAAGAAGCTGCTCGCACAGCCGAATCGTTGATTTACGAAGCCGACGCCATCGCCCGCCAGATGGAAGAAAAGTACAAGGCTTCTGAAGCGAATCTTCGCCGCGAAGCCGAGTTGCGCGTGCTGGCTGAACAAATGCTGAAAGAACTCGCCAGCGTCGTACCAAACCTGGAAATCAATTGGGACAATCTGGAAACAGCGTTTTCTCAGGTGACGACCATCGCGCAATCGCCTGCTCAAATCGCAACCAGTGACGCAGCGCAAAGCGAATTGCGATCGCAAATCGAAGCCGAACAAAAAGCCCGCCTGACCGCTGAAGAAGCCAGAGCGGATGCTGAAGCCAAAGCTGCCGACCTGGAAAAGAAACTCCGCAAAGCGGAAGACAGATACAAGACAGCCGAAACCGGCTACAAGAAAGTTTTGCGAAAGCAGGAAGAAGAGTTGCGAACATTGTCCGAGCAAATCACACGTTCCAACGATTCGACAACGTCGCTGACGACTGCCAAAACCGACGACGAAATCATGTTCCTGGATGTCGCTCAGGCGAATGCTGGCAGCGGCAAGATCAAACTGGTGTTTTATGGTGCGTTGATCACCGTGTTGATGTCTGCGTTGGTCTGGCTGGGCGCAGTGGCGTTTCGTCAACTTTGAAATAAACGACGTCGAATTCGCGTTCCTCACGTTGACCGGTTGTTTTCAGGGCCAACGTGACTCTCTCCACCCAGACGCGGATTCAATGTTCAACCAACAACTGAGGCACGAACCCCATGAAAAAGACAGCTTCGCTATTCGTATTTCTATTTGCAATTTCGACTCTTGCCGTTTCGGCAAATGCGATTTCACCGCAACAACCTGTTCCTGAAGAAAAGAAACGGGCGATGCACAAACTGGACCCAATAGACATTTTCCCGCAGGTGCAGGAGCGCGGCGGCCGAGAGCGAAATCGTGACAAACGCGCTTCGTCCAACGATGCTTCGGCAATTCTGGCAAATGAATCCGCCAATGCCGCCAGCAACTCAAGCTCGAAACGAAGCTCTCGCAAAAAGAATTCTTCGCCTGAAACTTCGACAACTGATTTGGCGAGCACCGCCAATCCGTTGCCGACTCCTTCGGTAATTTCTGAAAACTCGACAGCCACCGCGACTGCAATCAATTCTCAATCACAAGTGTCGCCTGCTACTGCCGCTCAATCTCAGCCAGATTTCACAGAAAAAGCGAATTCGACGACTGCGGCGTCTTCGCAAACGCTGGCGGCAATGAACACTTCACCGATTCCTTCAAACGCGGCTGCGTCAAAAGATTCCGCCCTACCATTGCCGATCATCCTGGCATTGCTGGTGATTGTGCTGACCATGCTCATTCTGGTCTTCACCAAATTGATTCGTTATCTGCGAAACCCAGTGTCGTAATCGCCACCCGCCTGATGAAGCCGATGATGTTTGAAGCATAAAACCCAATAGACTTTTCCCCGGAGATTGCTCTTATGAAAATCGAAATCTTGATTCGTAAAACTGTTCGTATGTTTTCGTTGCTGGCGATGACCGCATTGCTGAGCGTTTTGGCGCTGGCTCAAACCGCAAACGAAGCTGGCGAGCTTTACGCAGGAATTGAAATCGGATCGAAAGGCGTCAAGGCTACGGCCATTCGCGTCAAAGACAATGACGAAGGTTACAGCGTCAAATTGATCTATGCCGAAGTCGTCAACACGACGATCATGCAGCTCAAAGACAACAAGTTCGCGCCGGATGTGATTCGTGACACGGTGCTGGCCGTCAACAAGTTGATGCTGCGAATGCGCGATGAGCTGAAAGTTCCGGCGGAACGAATTCACATCGTCGGCAGCAGCGGATTGCGCGCCGACAATCCGCAGGATTTGGTCAAAGCCGTGCGCGACCGAACTGGCAAAACCATGTCGTTTCTGGATGTGGAATCAGAAGTTCAATTGAGCGTGGTCGGAACCATTCCGCAACGATACAAAACCAAAAATGGCTGGGTGGATAATCGTGGCATTTCGGTGCTGATGGACATCGGCAGCGGCAACACCAAAGGCGGGTATCAGTTGATTCGCCAAATGCCGACCGGCACGCCAGATTACGATTACGTCACGGTGGGCATTCCCAAAGGAACCGTCAGCTTCACCAACGAAATCAGCCAGGCGGTTGGCGAAGCGGGCGATCAAATGGACTTCGCCAAAAAAGCCAAAGCACTGGCTCCGACTTCAATTCGCGCGGCTCTGAGAAAAGAAATGGAGCGCAAACCGGGTCTGGTCAATCGCCCGCGAATGTATTTGTCCGGCGGCATTGTCTGGGCAATGGCGACATTGCTTCACCCGGATGATAGGCGTGCCTTAGTTCCAATCACAGCCGACGACATCGAGTTCTTTTACCGCAAAGTCACCAGCGACCCTGACACTTTGCAAAAATTTCTGAATCCGAATCTGACCAAGCGAATCGCCGATCGTAAGTTGCGCGCTGAAGCCGAAAAGGAGCTTGAAACCGTCCGCAACACCTTTTCGCCGAGAAACCTGATTGCAGGGGCCGAAATCCTGAAAGCCGTCTCGAACGAATTTCAGTTGCAGGAAAAACGCATCCGCTTCGCGCGGTACAGTTACCTGTCGTGGATTTTGAGCTACACGCGATTGCAGGTTGGCTCCGATGCGCCTTAAACTGCCGGCAGCATCCCAAATCAATCGTATTGAAAGAACAATGGCATCAGCCCGATCAAAACAACCATCAAGATGAAAATGCTCCGTAAACTTTTTTCGATCACAACAGTTCTTTGCGTTTCAATTTTTCTGCTCCCTGCCACTGCTTCAACGACGAAGGCAATCGGCAAAAACAACAAACTGCACGGCGGCATTGAAATCGGCGCTCGCGGAGTCAAAGCAACCGCCATCAACTTCACGCGCAAAGGCAGCGGGTACGACGTAAAAATTCTGTACACCGAAACCATCAACACTTCGATCATGAAGACGAAAGACAATCGCTTCACGCCCGAAGGGTTGAAAGAAGCCGCCGACGCCGTGAAAAAGATGTTCGACAAATTGCAGCAGGAACATCAGGTTCCGGTTGAACAGATTTACATCGTTGGCAGCAGCGGATTGCGCGCCGACAACAAACCCGCGCTGGTCAGCGAAATTCAAAAAGCCACCGGCAAAGCCATGTCGTTTCTGACCGTCGAACTGGAGGTCAAGTTGAGCATCGCAGGAACCATTCCGCGAAAGCGTGACGACGAAACCAGGCCGATCAACGAACGCGAAGCTTCGATGTTGTTGGACATCGGCAGCGGCAATACCAAAGGCGGATACCAACTTCCCGCTTCTGGTCAGGCCGAAGAATTCGTGACAATGGGGATTCCATTCGGAACAGTCAGTTTTACCAACGAAGCCGGCAAGCTGCGAAAAACCGAAGCCGATCTGGGCGGTTTTGCGTTGGATGCTCTGCTGCTCAGCCCGAAGCTGCTAAACGAATCGTTGAAAAAAGAAATCGCCGCCAAACCCGGCTTGCTGGCTCGAAACAAAGTCTATTTGTCAGGCGGCATTGTATGGGCGATGGCTACGCTGATTCGCCCGGACAATCGCCGGGCATTCGTTTCGCTGACGACCGACGACATCGCGCTTTTTCATTACCGGGCGCGAAACGATGTGAACGCCTTGCTCAACCCGGATTTGTCATTCATCGCTGACGAACTGAAACGCAACGAAGTCAAAAAAGAAATCGAATCGGTCAAAGCGGTGTTTTCGCCGAAGAACATCATCGCAGGCGCTGAAATCCTGAATGCCGCCGCCACCGAATTCAAATTGCAAGGCAAGGAAATCTGGTTTGCCCGCTACGCCAACCTTAGCTGGATTTTGAGTTACGTGCGCGGCCAGGCTGAAAAACAGATTGCCGCCGCTGAACACTCCACAACCAGCGCCCTGAAATGATAGAAAGCAATTGTCGGCCACGAACTATTTGCCACTGGCCACACAATTCCATTTTCAGAGGCTGTCAGTTTTGATGTCACGACCAACCAATCAACGCTTCGCCACCATTACGCTTGTCGTGCTGGTGGCAATTTTTTTATCTGCTTCAGTAAACGCCCAAGCCACGATCAAATTGCTGGGACAGCTTGATCCGTTCGACGGCGACAACCGCTACGCTGACGTTTGGGGCGAAGGCAATTTCGCCTATCTGGGTTCGTTCAGCGGCACGGGCGTGATGATTTTTGACATCAGCACACCGTCAGCGCCGCGCTTGGTTGGCCATTACAATCCTTCTGAAGGCGGGCGCTTTCAGGACGTGATGGTCATCAATGGTATAGGCTATTTTTCCAGCGAGAGCCGCGGCGGAGTTCACATCGTGGACGTGCGAAATCCTGTCAGCCCTGTGCTGCTCAGCCAGGTGACGCCGGACAAAAACGGATTCCCAAATGTTCATGAATTGTTTGTCGCCGATGGAGTTTTGTACGAAGCCGATTCGCGGACGACAGTCGTCAAAGTCTTCGATGTGCGCGATCCTCGCAACCCTGTGTTCGTGCGCGACATTCAAACGACCGACACGCGGTTCATTCACGCCATCGTAGCGGTCAATGGCAGGTTGTTCACTTCCGGTTGGAGCGGCAAGACAGACATTTACGACGTGCGAAACGTGTTGACCGCAGCGCCAACGCTGCTCGGCTCTCTTGATTCCGGCACAAGCTCTCACGCCAGTTGGCCCAGCAACGACGGAAAGTTGTTGGCCAGCGCGCGCGAAACCACCAACGGCGATGTTCGCCTGTTCGACATCTCCAATCCCGCCAGTCCTGTGCAACTCGCAACGATCACCGCGCAATCGCTCAGCCTGGATTCGTTTTCGGCGCACAACCCATACATCATCGGCAACCTGTTGATTGTTTCCTGGTATCAAGCCGGGCTGGTTGTGTTGGACATCAGCGATCCGCGTCAGCCGAAACTTCTCGGCAGTTACGACACCTTTCCCAATTCAACTTCGGGATTTGATGGTTGCTGGGGAGTTTATCCGTTTTTAGGGTTGGACAAAGTTTTGCTGAGCGATCTGGATGGAGGCTTGTTCGTAGTTGATGCCACCGCCGCCCAAGCCGGCCCGCGAACCGTTTCCGCCGCCAGCTTTGGATTTTCCGCCATCGCAGCCAAGTCTATTGTTGCCGGATTCGGCACCAATCTGGCGAGCGCAACTCTCGCGGCTTCGACTTCCTTGCTGCCGACTTCGCTCGGCGGTGCTTCCGTCGCCGTAATGGATTTCAAAGGCGTCGAACGGTTGTCGCCGTTGTTTTTCGTTTCGCCGAATCAGATCAATTTTCAGATTCCGGCGGAAACGGCTGCTGGCCCGGCATTGCTGAAATTCACGAACGGCGCTCAAGCTGTGACCGGATCAACCATCGTCGCGCCGAGCGCCATTTCCATCTTCACCACCAACGCCAGCGGATCGGGCGAAGCGGCGGCGCTGGATGCTTTCAACTTTTCACGTCCGCCATTCAACGCCACGCAAAGCAACGGTCAACCCAACATCATCGCCGTGTTCTGCACTGGTCTGGGCGAAGACGCCACAGACATTGACGCCAACGTCGCCGCAACCGTTTTGGTAACGATTGACGACCAACCGGTGACGGTCAGTTACGCCGGACGAGCGCCCGGCTTTTCAGGCTTGAATCAATTGAACATCGTCTTTCCGGCGGGAATCACAGCAGGAATTCACAAATTCAATGTTGCGCGGAACGGCGTGACGAGCAATTCAGTCACGATTGCTGTCAGATAAACGGAGCGTTGCACCGGAGATCACCGGTACGTAATGCTCCACCATCGAGACGTTGCCGTTGTTGTCGTCCTGGCTGGAAAAGGGTTGGTAAGCCGTGCGGGCTTTGTTGCTGTAATAGAAAATCAGCGCTCCGCGATCCCAGCTTTGCGAATCGGTCGAGCTTGTCCCCAACCGAGTCTCGATCATTTGGAAGCGGTTGTTGTAGGCGTGGCGATGGTAGAGGTTGGTCGTCGTGCCGAAGCGTTCTTTCAGCATCTGCCCGGCGGCGTTGTATTCGATGGTGTCGGCGTAAGTGTACGAAGTTCCGCCCAGATTGCCGCTGGCGCTGGAAAGTCTGCCGCTGGCGGCGTAGCTGTAACTGACGCTGCGACCTGAAGGATAAGTCTGCGTCAGCGCGTGACCGGTCAGTTCAAACGCAGTAACTTCGCCAAGTCATCGAATACGCTGTGAAACCGACGATTGAGTGATAATGCATTCAATCGTTACAGCGGTTTACAATTCTCTGCAAACTCTATTGTCTCACTTCGGAGTTCAAAGCCCGCTTTTTCATCACGAACTATGAACTTCAGCACTTTCCCTTCAACATCAGTTTCAACACTAATATCAATATCACAGTTATTCCACATAAAGGGGCCGTGAAAAAACTCTGGTCCGCCACAGTTGATATGAAGGTTGCCACGCTGTCCTTTTTTTTCTATCCGAATTGTCATGAAACAGTGTGAAACCTGAAAATACCATATTCTAGCAGTATTGCCGTTCCATCTTTTAAGGAACGTCTGCGCGCTTTTCAGTGTTTTCTGCCAATAAAACTCTTCCTTATAATTCAAGTTCGTCCTCCAATCACGGTTAAGCTACTGGAGCCAAGGGCTGGGGACCCATTCTCCGTTACGGTAAAATTGTGTCTTCTTCAGAGCTTCGGGGTTATTACGTATGTGGTTCAATTCAGCATTCGTGTAATTGTCCTTAACAAATCCGGCTGCGCCTCTTCTTACAGCTTCATCAACGTCGTCAATGCCATCAAGTGCAAAGTAGATTGCATCTGCTCTCTCTACTGCCTGGTGAAAGGCACGCCCAAAATTAGCGTCATACCCTAAAACTCTTCTCCTCGTAATTCCTTTTTCAGCCCATTGCTTGTAATAAGCAGCACCGGTTTGAGCAGCGAGTGCTTTGACTGGAAGATCATGGCCTAAGGCAATTGATCGAATTGGTCGCTCGTCTCCCCAATAATCACTGGCTCCACCGCCACCAGATGATCCTCCGCCAAAAGAAACGCGCTTATTTCGAGAAGAAGTAGTTCTTCGATCAATAAGCTCTAGCCAGGAGAGAAAATTATTTACGGCATTCACAAATGCGGCATTATCAAAAACCGTGTTTATGGCTATTGTGTTGGGATCTGTAGAAGCAGGAGCAGGGACATCTTTATAAAATTTATTCCTATCAATAACGACAACGCCCTGAAAAGTAATTTTCTCCCAGTTGGTGTTACGCACATAGAAGGCAAATTCTGCCTGAGTCACCTCCATCCCGTCTACCATATAAACAACTCGCATTCCCGTGGGGTCAACGTACACCATGGGGTTGTTGCGCCCATAAACGTATTTGTTGAAGGTTTGTGGATCAAACGGGTCAAAACTTCCAAGCAACGGGTCTGGGCTGCTAAATCTTCCCTGTTTGGACAAGAAATATCTTGCTTTGGCAAAATCCAAACCCGACTCATCGTCTCGTTCATATCCGGTAAACTGTTGGCGTACCCCTTCGTCCTGATAACCGTTCCCGACCCGCACAGAACCGGCAAAATTGTCTTCGCCAAAGGGCAGGTAATCGTGCCGCGTAATGCTGCTCAAACTGCCGGTCTGGTCGGCAATCATTCGCGGAGTCCCCAGATGATCAGCCACCAGCCAGCGCACTGTGCTGCCTTCGGCCACGACTGAAGCTTCGCCGCCAGAGCCGTACTCTTTCAGCAGAGTCGCCGTCGTGCCGTTCCACTGGTATTCGGCGATCAGTTCCCCGCCGATGCCGTACACCTGCCAGTATTGCGACGCGCCGACCTGCCGTCGCACTCGTTTGCCGTCCGCGTCGTAAACGTACTTGTTCGACGCCGTAGCCGTAATCATCCGGTTCTCGGCGTCATACGTCCGGTCGCCGCTCGCGCCCAGTTGATTGTCAAAGATCACGTTGCCAGCCGCGTCGTAGCATAAGCCATTCTTCACGCCCGCGCATTGATTGCCTGAGGCGAGCTTCAGCCGGTTTGTCGCGGCGGCTTCGGTCGTGCTCCAACTCTGAGCCGTCTGGCCGGTAACCGAAGTTCGATTGCCCCAGCGGTCATACGCGAAGGTTTGCGACGCCACTTGCGACCAACTGTAGCCGGTCGTCATCTGTTCCGACACGACAGACTGAATCCGGTTCAGCGCGTCGTATTCGTACCGGTCGCGCTGAGCCACGGCGTAGCTGGTGACCGTTCCGCCCGACACCGTCACCGGCACGTAATGCTCCGCCATCGAAACATTGCCGTTGTTGTCGTCCTGGCTGGAAAAGGGTTGGTAAGACGTGCGGGCTTTGTTGCTGTAGTAGAAAATCAGCGCCCCGCGATCCCAGCTTTGCGAATCGGTCGGGCTTGTCCCCAGCCGCGTTTCGATCATCTGGAAGCGGTTGTTGTAAGCGTGGCGATGGTAGAGGTTCGTGCTGGTGCCGAAGCGTTCCTTCAGCATCTGCCCGGCGGCGTTGTATTCGATGGTGTCGGCGTAAGTGTACGACGTTCCGCCCAGATTGCCGCTGGCGCTGGAAAGTCTGCCGCTCGCGCCGAAGCTGTAACTTACGCTGCGGCCTGAAGGATAAGTCTGCGTCAGCGCGTGACCGGCCAGATCATAGCTGCGCGACACCTGGTAATCTTTCCAGGTCACACCGTCATTGGCTAAAAAGCCCTGCGTCTGAGCAGTCGTTCGACCGATGGCGTCATACGAATTGATGACCAGCCGCGAATATCCGGCTCCGCCTGTGGCAGGGTTCTGCGTGAAATTGACGTGATAGAAAAACCGCCCTTTGCCATTGGGCACGACGAACGATCCGCCCTGGAATCCGTCATAGTGGCGTTCCAGCGTAGGCGTCAGGCCGTCGTTATACGCCGTCCAGACGTTGCGGTTGAAGGCATCGTACCCATAACTGGTCGTCACGTTGCGCGCATCCACGCGCGAAGTCAGGTTGCCGTTCGCGTCGTAGGAATAGCCCAGCGTCCAACTGTTGTTGTATGTGGGCGGATTGGTCAGGTTGAGCGCAGAGTTCGCGTCCTGTTCAGGATTTTTCGCCCGCGCCAGCCGCGACAGTGAATCGTAGAAGAAATAGCGGTACTGACCGCCCTGATTGACGACCGTCAGGTTGCCCAGCGTGTCGTAGCTGTAATCGGTTTGCAGAGGCGTTCCAGCGGGGTCTTCCACCACTTGTTTCAATCGCCCAAGTCCGTCGGTCACGCTGTGCCGCTGTTTGTTGGTTGCGTCTTTGACCGTCACCTGAACGCCGCTGTAAATGGTTTCGACCTTCGATCCATCAGGCGTCGTCACCGTCAGCACGCGATTCAAATCGTCGTAAGTCGTCGTTGTCCACACGCCGGACGGATTGATTGCGCCCGTCAGGTTGGCGGCCAGATAAGGATTCGACACCCGTTTGACGCGCCCCAGCGTGTCGTATTCGGTGTCGCTGACGCTCCACGAATTAGTCGCTTCGAAATGGCCGCTGCGCCAGGGGCGTCCCAGCTTGTCGAAGTAAGTGTAATCGTCCAGCCAGGTGGTCGAGTTCTGTTTGGTTCGCGTGCGCGCGTACAGATTGCCCGGCGTGTCGCCGAATTCATATTTCGTTTCGCCCAGTCCGCCCGGCAGCGTCACTTTGCGAAGCCGGATGAGCGGATCAATGACATTCGAATCGTTGCGATAAGAGTAAGTCGTCGTCTGGTTGTTGGCGTCGGTTGTCGAGATGACTTTGCCGGTGTTGAAATCGTAAACCGTGCTTGAAGTAAACGGCTGGTTCGAAGCGTAGTAACCCGACGTGTCCGGCGTGGGAGTGGTTGCGCTGGTGGCGTAAGCAAAGGTGTTGCGGTTGACGCTGTCGCTGAAAGCGTCCGTGTAAAACACCTCGCTGACTTTGCCATTGGCGTCCCAGGCCTTGCGTGGGTTGCCGCATTGATCGTATTGAGCATGAGTTTCCAGGTAAGAACCATTCGGATGGGTCTGCACTGTCGCACCGCTCATGTTCAGCCAGCGACGGACGGTTGTCGGGTTACCGCGAATGTTTGTTGCCGGATCAACCCAGCCGGTCGGCGCTGCGCCGTAAGTCAGCAATGGATAACCGCTTTCGTCGTATTTGAACTGCGTTTCGGCAACAATCGTGCTGCCCTGTTTGACACGCGTGAACGAAGGCAGGGAAAGCATGTGCCGTGCGCGGTAAGCGTCGCGCGTCGTTTGCGAAATCGAAGTGTCACTGAGCAGGAAAGTCGTTTCTTCCGTCCGCAGCAATGTGCCGAGCGAGAAAGAACCGATGGCGCCGGTTTGCGCTGTCGTTGAGTTGACCGAAACGTAGTCATAACGCTTGGATTCAATCTCGTTCAGGTCGGGGTCGTGGCTCATCGTCGTTGTGGCGGCAAGCGCGTCACCGCCAGTATCGAGCAGAATGTCCACATTTTTGATCGCGCGCGGATTGCTGGTTGTGGTCACATACTGAAAAGGCGAAGCCAACTGAGTTGTCGTCATCGTCCAGTCAACCAGTGTTCGGCGGGTCATTTGACCGCTGGCGTTGTATGTTCGCTCTTCAAATGCTCGCCCAGCCCGGACATCTTCAAAGCCAAAATGCCACGCCACGTTCGGCGAAGTTCCTTTGTGCATTAACCGTTCGCTTTTGGCTCCGTTAGGCCCAATGACAGTGGTTGCGTAATTGTCAGTGGTATTGACCGCCGAGTATTGCCAACGGACTTCGTCGGTTCCATCCCCCAGGGCGCTGATCCAGTGTTCCACCACGCCGCGATTGGCCAATCCGTTGGGAATCACACCCAGAATCGAACTGCTGATGCTATCAACCGTGTCATATCGGTAACGCTGATAACCACCTGTCGGCAGCACCACTTTGTCAATTTCGCCGAAAACGTTGTAGGTGAATGTGTAAGTTGTGTTGTTCGGCAAAACGATTTGCCACAAGACGATCGGGTTAAACAAAACTCCGCCCGAGCAAACCGAATCCGTGCTTTGTTGAGAGTGAAATAAATGCGGTGAAGCTGGGTTGTCTGGCCATCCCGCACAAGTTCTGCTGCCGCGATACCGCAGAGCCTGAGACGAATCGGTTCTGGCATAACTCAGGTTGCGCCAGCGGAAAGTGACCTGCCTGTTCGTACCGTCCAGTCCGGGAATCCAGTATTGCAGATCAACCGATGCGGAATTTTGCAGCGGTGGCAGGTTGATCACGCGGCCCAATGTGTCGCTCCATTGTTTGGATGCCGAATCGTAGCTGAGCTTGTTGCCATTGCGATCAATGAACTGCACGCCACCGGGCGCGGCCAGCAGATAACGAGCGCCATCGGGCAAGTACAGTGTGGCGGTGTCACCATCGTACTTAAGCCGCGAACCGTCTACAGCATAGTAAATGCCGCTCATCGTCAAATTTTCGCCAGTTACAGGTATGTCGCTCTTTCGTAACTCATGAGTTGACCCATCTGGCATATGAACCAGCAAGCGATTGACGTAATAAAGCGTTTCACTTGGTGGCGGGTCACAAACAACGCACTGTGCATCACCTGGGTAAAAGTTAAATGGCTGATCGGAGCCGACAAATTCGATTTCCGGCGGATCAAGACTGCTTGTCCATCCTGACATTGAGTGCTCAGCAAAGAGCGCGGACGATTGAGTCTGATAGCTTATGTTTCCAGGAAATCCAATCAAAGTTTGCATACGCCAGAGCTTCGAGCCATAGCTGAGCGTGAGCGGAATGCTCAGCCCACCGCGACCGGAGTATTCGCCGAGCGGAATCTGTATCGTCATTCCCAGCGTCGAAGGATCAACCTGCAAACCACCTCGGAGAGAAGAATCAGAGGTGTTCTGGGTGTGTTCGACGTTTTGCGCTGAAACTGAAAAAGTCGAAAAGGTCAGGAAAAACAGAAGAAAGAATCCAGATACGATTATCTTGTTGAGACGCGACAAGACGATGTGGCTTTGATTGCGTGAAAACATATCGGCACTCCTGAAAGCAAATGAAAGTGTTGGTAATCAATCTGTGACGACTATCTGGTCAGGCTTTTCGCGTTGAATCCAAAAGCTGAGAAGCGTTGCTCACGATCGCAAGTAAAGGCTGATAGAGCTTTGCCATCGCCAATCTTGGAAAGCCGGAAAGCTCTGCCAAAAGCATCGCTGCAAAAGGCTGCGCCATACGATTCAGGTATTTTTTCTGTGCTGTGCTTCGCTGCGGAAACTGTACCTTGCGGGCCGGTGATTGAAGCGGCGATGGCTTGCGCCAGTTCATCAAAACCGACTTGCCACATTCCTGAATCACCTCTGACCGATTCAACGCTGATTACCAATCGTCTGCCGGGCGTTACTCGCCGTTTCAAATTCAGCGACAGGCTTTGGCTTGTGCCTGCATCCATGTTCGCCTGCAAATTCCAAGTTTGGACATTCATCAGCCTTCCAGCCGGGTTGAAATCAAAGGCAACCAGATCAACGCTATTAACCTTTGAGGTTCCAGCGTTGCTGAAGGTGTAATTCAACGTAGAGGCTCCTCTGTCGTTGACGGCTGTTGCCGCAGTCATTCGAACCGGCAAGCCGGAAGCGTTGAAAAACAGAGCATCAAGCGGAGTTGGCTGTTGCTGTTGGGCCCTGACCTGAAGCTGCGAAGGCTTGGCTGACCGAGTAAAAAATGTGCGCTGATTCAGGGCCAAACCGGCGACAGTTGAAACAGCCAGAATGGAAATGACGACAGCGAGTCTGGCACGCCTTGAGATTTTGGAGACTTGATGGAGCATAAGCACACCTCTCCCTCGCTTGGTGACAAGCGGGATTCAATATGGCATTTCATCGTGAGCGGGCAGGCGACCGCGTTACGCGAGCCGCACTCACTTCAATGGCCAAAGCAATGGGTTTTCAACGTTTGAGAAATCAGCGTGTCAGCAATTGCCAAAAGGAAAATTGGCCTTGAACAAAGGCGTTCAGCACGCTGAAGGCAATCTGTGAACTGTCAATCGAACGTTGTGTAGTTTGTTGTTCTGAGTTTGATAAGGCGCGAGGAGAGTAGGTTTTTTACAAACCTGTCAATGACTTTTTTTGAATGGCGGCTTAAACGGTTGATTGCACACAGAAAAAAACTTTTTCGACAGCCCTTACGGCAAACTTGTTTGAGCGAGGCTTATTCCAACTTGGCATATGAGAAAATGGCGTTCCGGCCAATCGGGCACAACAGTATTGCCATCAACGGTTGTTGAAGTCTGATAGCAAAAAAGCAGGTTGCGACGGCTTGCCGAATTATCCCCGGAAGAAGAGAATCCTGCCGCAGTTTTCGCAGGTGATAAGCGTTTCGCCTCGGCGAATATCGTTGAACACTTGGGGGCGAATGGTCATTCGACAAGCCAGGCATTTGTAATCACGCGCTTCGGACAGCGCCAGCCCGGATTTGATTTTTGACATGCGGTCGTAAGTCGAGCGGGTTTCGGAACTGAGAGTTTCCAGCAACGGGGTTCGTTCGGCAAATAATGATGTCAGTTTTTCGGCGTCGGCTTTTGCCAAAGTCTCATATTCATTCAACTGTTTTTCCATTTCGACGCGCTTGGATTCGATTTCTGGGGAGCGTTCTTTGACGTGAGCGTCGAGTTTTTCTACTTGCTCCATCAATTTCAAAACTTCGGTTTCCAGCCCGCTAATTGTTTTTTTGGCGGTGTCAATTTCACGAACCGAAGTCGAATACTCGCGTTCATTTGTGGCCTTCATCTGATCGGCTTTGAACTTTTCCAGCATCTGCTGTTCGGCTTCGATCTCGCCTTCCAGTCGGCGTTTCTGCGTCAAAGCTTCATCCAACTGTTGTTTTACATCCAGAAACTCTTTGTTTTCAGCCGCGAACTGACTTTCAAGCTCGTTGCGTTTGGCAGGTAAGGATTCAATTTCCGCGTTTATCCGTTTAATTTCGACATCCACATCCTGGAGCGAAATTAGTTGACTCAGTTCCGGGTTCAAAAGCGCCTCCTTAAGGAAAACCGTTTTGCAAAATTTTTGTGATGAATGGTATGAAAAGCTTGTGCATCATCCCATACGCCTGCGCTTCGGCGCAAGATAACGAACTTATGAGCAATACCTATCCTAAATCAGCAGCACTGTTTGAACAGACCGAACGAGTCATTCCCGGCGGGGCCGACAGCCCTGTTCGCGCATTTCGCGGCGTTTGTGGAACCAGTTACGACGCTCTGACCGAACTCGAAACTCAACTGGCCAAAGCCATCATCGAAATTTTTCCTTCGATTGAAACGCTGCGGCGAACTTCCAGATGAACAATACTTTGTGTTGATTTGGAGCGTGAACCTTGTTGCGACTCATCGTTTGAAGCGATAAAACTGCCGACAAAGTCAGTAAGCACTCGGTGAATCCAACGTAAAAATGCCATAGCATCACTAACTCAATACTAGATTTCTGACGACTAAACCTGGAGTAAACTTATGTTGATAATTTACGTTGTTTTTCTAGTTATTATGTCTGCTATACCGGCGGACGGATCCACAGTTTTTTCGTTACCTGTTAGGAAATCGAGGTTGCAACTTTCCACTCACTCTAAGGCTCAGTCCAGCAAATCGCCAGAACGTGAGCGCGACAAGGCTTATGTCCGCCAACAATTCAATAAAACTTTCAGTGAATTGCAAGTTACCGGTCAAAAGATGCTTAAAGACCATGAACTAAAAAAGCTTACATCAAGCCGTCTTGCAAACGATGCCAAAACCATAAATAAGTCCGCAAAAACTTTACGATTATTGACTGCCTTAGGCGATCTGGCAGTTCCCCCCAAAATTAACAAGGAAATAAATACTCCCAAAGAATTCGACCAAGCCATTCGCCGATTGGCTAAACATATCTGGGACTTCGCTCATAACCCAATTCATCAAAACAGTAAGGTGTTCAACACCGACCAGGCCGAAAAGGCTCAAACGGACTTGCTGGCAATTATTGACCTTTCCAAGGCAATAGAAAACAAAGCGAAGAACTACACTTCGCACGCAACTCAGTAGTGAGCAGCAACCACGCCGGAGATCGTCCTACAGCAAGGTCGGCATCAACTTACCACTGCCGTATGCTACCTCTCCACTAACCATTAAATACTGCCTTTTCACCCAGTCTATTAGAGAACAACTATTGACTGGTGCTAAAAACCTGAATACACTCCGAATCGTCTTAAACAACCTCATAACGTAAGTAGTTGATTTCAAACTGCAACAACAATTTTTTGCGAAAGCTTCAGTAACACCGTCCCCATTTCATTTCTGGATGCAATTTAAGCTAGCGATTGTGACACTCAAATTGCATCCAGCGGTTCCTTGAAAAATGGATTGAGACACATTAACTCATCGGTAATCTTACTTCGCCGATTTGCGTACGAGGCTGCGTTCTAGTCCCGCACCCAAGAACACCCTACCAGACCTTAAATCACACCAAGCTACCAGCGTACCCCGACCGCTCACACTTATGCTCACTTTCACCACCTGCAATGATTGCTGTTTCAGCAACATTGTATGTAAGCCTCCTTCAATTCAACCTCGTACGCAATTTAACGCAGTTATTTAACTTAATTTTCTTCCACACCGGTATTTCCCGACCGCTACGTCAGCAGGATAGTGTGGGGTGACGTGGCGGAAATTACGGATGAGGCCAGCTTGCAGGGGAGCCAGCCTCATCCGCTTTTTGCAATCAATCCATTTCCACAAATTCAGTTTGTTCAATTCGCCTTCCTCACGTCGTCCAGCCTCTCTGAGTAGACAAACCCAGCCAACACAGTGACAATACCTGTCTAAAACTAAACCACTAAAATTCAATTGATCGTTTTCGCGTTTTTGAAGGAGAAAGCTTTGCAATGAAACTAGAACGTCGTCATTTTTTGACCGGAGCCATGTCGGTCGGCGCAGCCGTGGCGCTGCAAAGAATTGTTTCGCGCTCAAACTTGTTCGCCAGTTCCGGCAATTTTGCTGATTTGATTGCGCCCAAAGGAGCAGGTGGATATGGAGCGTTGACTCCAATAGCCGCCAAAAACACTGGCGAAACTCTGCTCGCTCTGCCGGAAGGGTTTCAATACAACGTCTTTGGCAAAACGGGTGACAAGATGACCGATGGCAACAAAACCCCACGCGCGCACGATGGCATGGCAGCCTTCAACGTCAAGCTGAAAAACGGCCAGACTGAATTGCGTGTCGTCCGAAATCACGAAATCAATAACGGCATCGGCCAGGAAGGCGCAACCATCGGCGATGCGAAAAAATCTTACGACCCGACCGCCGGCGGAGGCACTTCGACACTGGTGATTGATCCTAAAACGCGCGAATTGAAACGTGACTTCGTTAGTTTGAGCGGCAGCTTGCACAATTGTGCCGGCGGCCCGACGCCCTGGGGTTCGTGGATAACCTGCGAAGAAACCATTTTTGGCCCCGCCAAACTCAAAGATTCCACTGGCCGCGAACGTGGCGGATTTGCCAAAAATCACGGCTACTGTTTTGAAGTTTCAGCCGCCAACGACGAACTGAAAGAAGCTCAGCCGTTGACAGCCATGGGGCGTTTCGTTCACGAAGCCATTGCGGTTGATCCTCGAACCGGTTACGTGTACGAAACCGAAGACAGAGGATCAGCAGGCTTTTACCGATTTGTCCCGAATAAAAAATCCAAGCTGGCCGAAGGTGGGCGGTTGCAAATGCTGGCCGTCAAAGACAAACCCAAATTCGACACGCGCACCGGCCAAAAACAGGGCCAAAGCTACGAAGTCGTTTGGGTAGATATTGCCGATCCTGATCCTGCGGCGGCCAACACCGACGAACTCGCCGTTTATAAACAAGGTATCGAACGCGACGCGGCGACTTTTGCACGGTTGGAAGGTTGCTGGTACGGGCAAGGCAGCATCTTTTTCACGGCCACCAGCGGAGGCGACAAACGCAAAGGCCAGGTTTGGAAATACACGCCAAGCAACAAAAACAAAGATGGCGGTTTGCTGACGTTGTTTTTTGAATCGCCCGACGCTGCCGTGATGGAAGGCCCAGACAATTTGTGCATCAGCCCTCGCGGAGGTTTGGCAGTTTGCGAAGACGGGCCGGGCGAGAACTTCATTCGAGGTTTGACGCCCGACGGTCGCATTTTCGATCTCGTGAAAAACGTCGTTCCCAACTTCGACACAGGCAGAGAGATTGCCGGAGCAACTTTCAGCCCGGACGGGAAAACGTTGTTTTTCAATATTCAAACTCCGGGTTTGACCTTCGCTGTTTGGGGGCCTTGGGAACAAGGCGCGCTGTAAAGGAGACTCAAGTGGCTGAATTTTCGGAAATCCTGTGCGAAGTAAAAAACGGCGCGGCGTTTGTTACTCTCAATCGTCCTGACAAACGCAACGCGCTGAACGATCAATTGTTGACCGAACTGCGGCAAGCAATCTCCAACGCCGAAACTGACGATCAAGTTCGCGTTGTTGTCTTGCGCGGCGCAGGTAAAGATTTTTGCGCCGGAGCGGATTTGTCGCAGCTTGAAAAATCGGTGCAGGCTTCGATTCTGGAAAACCGGGAAGGCGCGTCGCAGATGGCGGAGTTGTTCATCACCATGCGGCGATTGAAAAAACCTGTCATCGCGGCAGTTCACGGGCGAGCGTTGGCGGGTGGAGCCGGTTTGGCGTCGGCGTGCGATATGGTCATTGCTGCGCGGTCAGCACAGTTTTGTTACACCGAAACCCGAATCGGCTTTGTGCCTGCCATCGTGATGTCCATCGCTCGGCGTAATCTTGGCGAAAAACGCTCGTTTGAAATTCTCGCCGCCGCTAAAACCTTTTCCGCCGAAGAAGCTGCCAATATAGGCTTCATCAATCGAGTCTGCGAAGACTCCGATTTCGACGCTGAAGTCGAAAAATTTGCCGCCGAAGTCTCATCGCTAAGCCCATCGGCATTGATGCTGACCAAACATCTGCTTTATCAAATTGATTCGATGAGTTTCGAGCAGGCAATTCGCGCCGGAGTGGATATGAATGTGATTGCGCGGTTGACGCCCGATTGCCAGTCGGCAGTCAAAAAGTTTTTGAGCAAAGCCTGACTTCTCAATGAACCCAACCTCTACTGATTCCCTAACTTCAACCACATACACACCTCGCGCCATCGCTTCGCTAATCGGAGTGGCGATGGCGTTGCTGATGGCTTCGCTGGAAAACACCATTGTCGGCACGGCAATGCCGACGGTCATCGCCAGTTTGGGCGGCATAGAAATTTATAGCTGGGTGTTTGCCGCTTACATTCTGGCTTCGACTGTGATGACTCCGATTTGGGGCAAGATGGCGGATTTGATCGGTCGTCGCCCGGCGATGTTTGGCGGATTGATGCTGTTCATCATCGGTTCGGCATTGTCAGGTGCAGCGCATTCGATGCCGCAGTTGATCGCGTTTCGAGTCGTTCAAGGCTTGGGAGCAGCGGCGCTCTTCCCTGTCGGCGTGACGATCATCGGCGACCTGCTGACGCTGGAACAACGAGCCAAAATGATGCCGCTGTTTAGCGGAATGTGGGGATTGGCCAGTTTGATCGGCCCATTGATCGGCGGAGTTTTGACTGAACAGTTGTCGTGGCGCTGGTGCTTTTACATCATTCTTCCAGCCGGGTTGTTGTCGTTGGCATTGATCTGGTGGGGATACAGCGAAAAATACGAACGCCGCTCAAAGATCATTTTTGATTACGCCGGAACTTTCACATTGGCGGTGGCTCTGGTGTTGCTGCTGCTGGTCATCGAACGCGGCGCTGAGTTTTCATGGATCATCAATCTGACTTTGTTCGCGGTTTCTGCCGCTTTCACATTTTGGTTTATCCGCGTCGAACAATCTCATCCGGAACCGTTATTGCCGCTAAAGCTGTTCCGAATCCCGTTGGTGTCCATCACCATCGTGCATGGATTTTTTGTCATGATGGCGTTGATTGGCGCAATGTCGTTTTTGCCGTTGTTCGTTCAGGGCGTGATTGGAACCAGCGCCGCCGAAGCCGGTCGAGTTTTGACGCCGTTGATTTTCCCCTGGGTTTTGGCTTCGATCATCGGCAGCCGGTTGATTTTGAAATTTGGCTATCGCCCGCTGGCATTGATCGGCATGGCTTCCATGCTGGCTGGTTCGGCGCTGCTAACCCGAATTTCGATAGAAACCACTCGATTCCAACTTTCGGTGGATGTGGCCTTGATCGGGGTTGGCGGCGGTTTGACCGTTGCCACATTGATGTTGGCTGCTCAACACGCCGTTCCGCGCGCGGAAATGGGAGTGACGACCGCCGCAGTTCAATTTTTCCGCAGTATTGGTGCGGCTTTCGGAACCGGTGCAATAGGCGCAATCATGAACTGGAGCTTGCACAAATCCCTGGCCGGAGCCACAGGCGAATTGGCGCGCTTTGCCAACCAAAACGAACTGACCGCCATCGTTCGCCCCGAAACTCGAACTTCCCTGTCGCCTGTTGCCGCCAGATTTTTGCAGCAATCGTTGGCTGGTTCGCTTCGCACGGCGTTTTTCTTCGTGCTGGGAACGATCATCATCACTTCGATTATTTCGCTGTTCATTCCCGGCGGCGACGCTCACCAATTGGCTCACGAAGAGCATCAAACCAACAAACTCGACGAAGACGTAAACACAGCAGTCGCTGAAATCTGACAAGCCACAAAAACCCTCTTGCCGAAAAATAGTGTTAACAAAATGACGGCAAGCTTCGTTGTTAGGCTTGCATCTGAAAAACACCAACAACTTTCCACAAAGGAGCAATTTCATGACAAAAAGAATCAGCGCGTTAATCATCTCGGCCATCACCATTTGCTTGCTGGCGACGTTCGCAGCGGCTCAAACCAAACAACCCAATGTGACCGGAATTTGGAAAATGAACCCGGACAAAAGCCAGTTCGAACGTGGTGGGCCGTCAGGAATTGTCATCAAATTCGACCACAAAGACTCTTCGCTAGCCGAATCCATGATGCTGGTTACTGGCGGTGGCGACCGCACGATTGACCTGAAATACACCACCGACGGCAAAGAAGCCGCCCAAGCCGATTTGATGGGAGCTTCCGGTCATTCGACCGTTAAATGGGAAGGCAATGTTTTGCTGATCGAATGGAAAATCGAAGGCGGCAGTTTCAATCGCAAGATTTCTCTTTCAGCCGACGGCAAAACCATGACCATGGTCGTCAATCAGCTTTCTCCCAATGGCAATGCATCCACCGACACCGTCGTGCTGGAAAAGCAAGAATCCAAATAACGTCTGACGCACACCATCCACAGAGTTGAAAGGCCAGACCATTCGGTCTGGCCTTTTTCAACTTCCGAACCTCTTTTCTCGGCATTACGGGATTTTCTGTGGCGGCAAAATCAGCGAAAGTTTCAAAATGGCTCTGGCCGGTGTCATTCTTTGTTCGCGCTTTGCTCAACGACGCGAATTTCCTCTTCCGTCAATTCATAAAGCTCATACTCCAGCCGATCAATTTGTCGGTCGGTGGCGTCAATCTGGCGTTGCAACAAAGTTTGTTCGTGCGTCGTTTTGGCGGCGGCCAGTTTCTGATGCAGAGCCAGCATTTGTTCGACCAATTCCGTAATTCGATCATGGCGCTTGCGGTCTTTTCGTGACTGGAGGTTTAGATTGGGAATCGGTATGCGATCGGAAACCGGCCCGTCGAGATGCATGGTGCGAATGGCTTTCGCGTAAATAAACCTGTAAACGTACCAGTTCAACGGTTTGGATAGTAATAATCCAAGCAGGTAGTGGCTCGAAAATTCAGAAAGATTTTTTATCTGATTGACCGTGTCTAAAATTCGGCAGGTTTCAGCAATTTGTTTGGTTGCGATTGTGCCGATGATTTTGATGTGGTCACGAGGGGACGTGATGTGAGCAACGATGTTTTGCACCAGCAAGCTGTCAGGTTCAATGATCGCATTTGCCGACAAATCGGCTTGGGCGGAGATGTAACCTTTTTTGGATTGAATCGAGTAACGGCCAATTTGTTTTCCGCCAATTGCCGCGAACTTTCCGGGATGTTTGCTGACTGATTGTTGAAACATTCCGCCGCGTACATTTTGAATCAATTGCCCTAGTCGAAGTTTTCCTGCCGACATTCGCAATCCTATTTGTAGTTCGTCCTGGTTTATTCCATTCAAAATGAAGCCAAAATGATGGCAGCCGGATTTCTGTATTTCGCCGAGTGGTTTGATTTCCCGCTCTTCACGAAATGCGGAGCGGTAAGCCTCCACTTCCTGTTCGTGATGCAAGCGGTAAATAACTTGCTCCAGTTTCACTTCTTTCCAGACTTTACCCACATCCACCAATTCCGTCAGTTCCGGTAATAACCGCAAGCGGATTTGCTGCCAATTCGACGAATAGGTGAATGGTTTGGGAACGATCATAGAACTCAGCCCGCCTCTGGTCCCGCCAAGTTGTTGAGCTTGTATCATCATTAAGGCCGCCGTATCTGTCGTTCCAACGTTGAACTTGTAAGTCAGATATTTTCGTTCCTCGACTGAAAGCTCTGCGCCATACGGCGGATTGCCGATGATGGCGTCAAAACCACCCGCTTTCATAATCGCCGCAAATTCATCTTTCCAGTCAAAAGCGTTGATGCGAATTTTGTCTTCATCTTCAAAGAAAGCCAGTTGTTGCTGTTCGTAAAGATCGTGTCCGATCAACGAATTGCCGCATTTGATGTTGTTGGCCAGATCGGGCAGGGCGCGTTCCTGAAACAGCCGCAGGTTCTGGCCGACGGTTTCCGCTGTCTCGCCTTCCAACACTTTCAACAGCAAAGACAGTTTGGTGGTTTCGACGGCTTGGGCGTCAATGTCTACGCCGTAAATGTTGTTCAGCAAAATGCGTTTGCGTTCCGGCGTGGTCAGCCGCCATTCGCCGTTGGCGGTTTGAACGACCGCCGGATTTTTGCCGCGCGCCGACTTTTCCGGTTCGTTTTTCGCGTACCACTCTCGATGCCAATCCAACAGAAATTGATACGCGCCGAGCAGGAATGATCCAGACCCGCAAGCCGGATCGAGAACGCGAAGCTTGGCGACTTCTTTGGATGTTTTGTTTTCGCAGAGTTTGCCGACTGTTTGATTGACTATGTAATCCACGATGTAAGTCGGCGTGTAATACACGCCACCGGCTTTGCGAACTTCGGGTTTTTCTTCGACTTTGGCTTGATGCCCGGCGGTCAGCCTAATGACTTTGCCCAAAAACTGTTCGTACACCTGACCGAGAATGTCCGCCGGAAGCACGGAAAACTCATACGGGCTGTCGGGGTAATAAAGTTTGCGAATGATGTCTTTGAGCGGTTTGTCGTCCAGACTGAGCGTCAGCGTCAGATCGTCGGGCGGTTCCAGCCGGTCTTTTTCCTTGCGGAAATGAAACAGCCCGGAATTGTAACGGTCGTCGGCGCGATGAAAGAGGATGGCTAAATCCTGATATACCTGATTGCTTTTCAACAATTCCTGCAACTGGCCGTGACGTTCGATGCCGCGAGCTTCGCAAATTCGTAAAAAGATGATGCGGTCAATGGTGCGTTGCACGGCGAAATTCAATTCGCGTGTGGTCAGGTCTGGATTTCTCAGCGCCAGATTTTTGGCCAGAGCTTCGCGCCAGGTTTCGATCTCTTTCAGAAAAGCGGCATCAACTTCCTGCGTGCTTTTGCGATTTTTGCCAGCGGCGTATTTGTCGAACGAACCTTTCAGGATCGCCTGTTTGGAAAAGAGGCCTGCGATTTCATCCCACTTGTCGGCGTAATCGGTGTAGCGGCAATAAAAGATTCGCGCTGTTGACGCCTTGTCGGTTTTGACTGGCTCGATGCGGCAATCGTAAACAGCAAATTCTTCAAAGTCGGAAAGAATCGAAAGCGGCAATTTGGCCGACCACGCATAACGCCGAAGCTGAAATGCCGGGCTGATGTCGTCTTTGATATTGACCGAAGGTTTCTTGGCTTCCAGAAAAAATTTGCGCGCTCCGCCGATGCGAAAACAGTAATCTGGAGCTTTGGTGACGCTGGCGATTTTGATGGCGTCTTCGTGAATTACATCCTTGTACGCTTCGGCATAACCCTGCCGGTTCAGCACATCCCAGCCCAATTCCTCAAAAAACGGATCAAGGAATTCGCGGCGCAATTGAGTTTCGTTGTAATTGCCGGAACGGTAAGAGTCTTCGTTGAATTTGAAGCGTTCGATGAGTTCGAGAATGCGTTCGGGTGCTGCCATAAAGTTTGCTGATGGTCGTACGGAATTTCGCTGCCGTTATTGCTTTGTAACTGCTCAGCCGGATGCAGTACGGGGAGCGTAAGCGACCTGGGCCTTGCTCAAAGCGTCTCTTCAGAAAACTCAGGTCGCTTACGCTCCCCGTACCCAATCAAATACGAACCTTCAGGCAATGGCCTGAGCAGTTACATTGCTTTTTTCTGGCAATGAGCCTGTGTACAAAAGCGGCAGGAGTATACCGGAGCGATTTCCTGCCGCCAATTCCGACGCGGCACAGCAACTCTTTGGTCGTTTATTCGTGGCGCAGTGCCATCAGCGGATCCACTTTCGTCGCCCGCCGAGCCGGGATCCAACACGCCAGCAATGATACGGCGGCCAACAAGAAGGCAACACCGGCGAAGGTGAGCGGGTCGGTCACGCTCACGCCGTACAACAACGATTGCAACAAGCGCGTAAGGAGCATCGCCGCCAACAAACCCAAAGCGATGCCGATGCCTGTCAGCCGCAAGCCTTGTCGCAAGATCAGCCGCAACACCGATCGCCGCGAAGCGCCGAGCGCCATCCGAATGCCAATTTCGTGTGTGCGTTGCGAAACCGTGTATGCCATAACGCCGTAAATCCCCACACTCGCCAGCAGCAAGGCCAGCGCGGCAAAACTGCCAAGCAAAAGCAGATTGAAACGACGCGGCGCAATCGAATTCGCAATCACGTCTTCCATCGTACGCAGGCTGGCGAGCGGTTGCGCGGCGTCTACTGACCAGACAGCCGTTTTGACGGCATTTGCCACGCTGAGCGGATCGCCTGCGGTGCGCACGACGAGGTTGTTGAAGTTGTTTGGGAATTGCGCGAACGGCCAATAAATCATCGGGCGTAGGTCGGCATCAAGACCATCGCTTTTGACATCGCCGACCACGCCCACGACTTCGCCCGTCAGCGGATCGCCCCAATCTTTCATCGTCACGCGGCGACCGATGGGGCTTTCGTTCGGCCAATAACGACGCGCCATTTCTTCGTTGATAATCATCACACGCGGCGCGGTTTCGTTGTCGCGTTCCGTGAACACTCGCCCCGCGCGCAACGGAATCGCCAGTGTGCGAAAGTAATTCGCGGCCACGCTGCGAATGTCGGCAATCGGTTCTTTTTCGCCATTCACGGACGGTCGCCCTTCGATCACAAAACTGGTCGCCGCCCCGCCACTAAAGGGCAAAGCCGTCGTTGTGCTTGCCGCCGCAACGCCGGGAATCGCACTGACGCGCTCCAGCATTTGCCGCACAAACGCTATCGAACGCGCGTCGTCGTCATATTTAGCAAACGGCAGCGTCACATTCACCGTCAATACATTCGTCGAATCAAAGCCGCGATTGACCTGCATCAACTTCACAAAGCTGTTGATGAGCAGCCCCGCGCCAATCAACAGCACTAGCGTCAACGCGATTTCCGACACGACCAACGCCTGCCGCAACCGTCCGCGCGCTGTGCCTGTCGAACCGCGCCCGCCTTCTTTCAGCGTTGCGTGCAAGCCTTGTTTGGGCAGTTGCCAAACCGGCGCGAGGCCGAACAGGATGCCCGTCAACAACGACACCAGCAACGCAAAGCCCAGCACGCTCGCATCCACCGCGACTTCGTTGATGCGCGGAAAACTAGCGGGATCAAGCGGCGCAATCAGCTTCGTGCCCCACACGGCAAACAACATTCCGACCACGCCGCCCAATCCTGCGAGCAACACGCTTTCGATCAACAGTTGTCGCGCAAGCCGCCATCGTCCCGCGCCGAGCGCCGCGCGAATCGCCATTTCCTTTTCCCGCGATGCCGCGCGTGCGAGCAACAAATTCGCTACGTTCGCGCAGGCAATCAACAACAGAAACCCGACTGCGCCGAGCAACACCAGCAATGCCGGACGCAACGGCGCAACCAGATTGGCCTGCAAATTCACTGCATTAATTTTCAAGTTCGGATCAACGCCGGGAGCTTGTTGTTCGATGCGCGCGGCCATCACCTCCAACTCCGCTTCGGCCTGTGCCTGCGTCGCATTGGGCCTCAATCGTCCGACGACTTGCAGCAAATGCGAACGCCGATTGTTACGCAGCGAACCTGTCGCGCGCAGCGGAACCCACAACTTTGATTGCCCCGGAAAAGCAAAGCCCGGCGGCATCACACCAACGACGGTCGTGCTGTTGCCGCTAACCTGAATCGTTTTGCCGATAATTGTTTCGTCACTCCCAAACCGGCTTTGCCAAAGCGCGTGACTGAGCAACACGACTGACGCAGCGTTCGGCTGATCTTCCTCTTTCGTGAACGTTCGCCCGCGCAACGGCGTCGCGCCCAACGTCGCAAAGTAGTTCGCCGACACCATCGTACCCGCGACTTGCTCTGGCTCACCGTTGTCGGTCAACGTTGCAAACCAGAAGCGCGACGCCGCGATGGATTCAAGCGTTTCGGTCTGCTCGCCCAAATCCAGAAAGTTCGCGTAAGAAAACTGCGCGGTCGTGATCTCCGAACCATTGTGCGCCTCGCCAATGCGAACAACGCGCTCGGCTTCGCTGAGCGGCAGCGGGCGCAGCAACACCGCATTCACCACGCTGAAAATCAACGTCGTCGCGCCAATGCCCAACGCCAGCGCGAGCACGGCAACAACTGTAAAACCGGGCTGCGTGCGCAGCATCCGCAACCCTAGTCGTAAATCTTGCATCATTTCGTCCTCCCATCTTCGTGGTTGCAGCAACAGCGCATCCCACAACGCACCAAAGCTGCGTCGCCACAAAGCGAGTTTGTTTTGCCAATCCAACTTGTTCCATTCGGCCAACATTGCCTCGCGGTAACGCAATTCCGCTTCCCATTCCTGCCGCCAATCGGCGCGCAGCCTTTGCGGCACGATCAAGCCGATGAATTGAATTAGTCGTAGATGTGGTTTCATTACTCGTGTCGTAGCGCGATTATCGGATCAACTTTCGTGGCGCGGCGCGCAGGCAGATAACAAGCCAAAAGCGCCGTCAGGGTCAGGCTCAGCGAAACCCCGCCGAAGGTCAGTGGATCGAAAGGGCTTAAATCCAGCAATATGGACGCCAGCAAACGCGCAATGGCTGCGCCGCCCAACAAACCGATCAGAATGCCCAAGCTTATCAATCGCATTCCCTGTTTGATGAAGAGCGTTTGAATGCCGCGCGGTTCCGCGCCCAAGGCCACGCGGATGCCGATTTCGCGCGTGCGTTGAGCGACATGAAAAGACATCACTCCGTAAAGCCCAATGACGGCCAGCGCCAACGCCACCAGCCCCAACACAATGGCCAGATTGGCGGCAATGGTGAATGGCGTGGTTTGCGCTTTCAACCATTCCGAGGTTGCTTTCATGGCCACTGTCGCGTTTGGATTGAGCGCGGCAATTTCCATTGGCAGGTTCGCCATCACACGGTTGGCGTCAGTTTTTGTTCGCGCCAACAGTTGCTCGGCGTTGTGGGCGCCGGGACGGAACGGCAGATAAAGGAAGGAACCGTCGTGGCGGATGACCAATCCCTGAATGGTGTCGCGCGTGACGCCAATCACCTGATAAACGGGAAAATTCGCGGGCGCGACGGATTCTGTGTTTGAAGGCGTCGCCGCATTGTCGGGCTGTTTTTCCTGACCTGCTTCAATGCCGATTGATTGTCCAAGCGCCTGACCGGGATCGTTGAAATGCGGCCAGAGTTTGCGGACGGCGGTTGCGCTGACGACAACCACGCGCGCGCCCGAATTCGCTTCTTGTTCGGTGAAATTCCGCCCGCGCAACAGACGAACGCCGAGCGTTTCCAGATGCGTCGCCGAAACAATGTCGTAACCGGCTCCCAGCAAATTCATGGCGTCCGTTTGACCCGGCAAGACGACGGCGGTTTCGGCCACTGGGCCGGCAAGCGGCATACGCGATGCGCGGCTGACCGATTGCACGTCGGGCAAGGCGCGCAGTCGGGCTTCAAGCTGTTGGCGCAGCGTTTCAGTTTGCTGCGCGTTGGCGTTTCCCAAATCCGCCTCGACGGTAAAAAGCCGCGTGGTTTCATATCCGGTGTCAACGGTTTGCAGTTTTTGCAAATTGCGCGCAAGCAATCCTGCGCTGACCAGCAGGATCAGCGAAAAAGCCAGTTGCAAAACAATCAACCCGTTGCGAAGCCGCGATTGGCTCAGATGTTGGCCGAAAACCGAACCTTCGCCTTTCAGAGCCAACGTCAAATTCGGACGCGACGCTTGCCACGCCGGAGCCAGTCCCGCCGCGACGCCTGCCAGCAACGCCATCAACATGGTGAAACCGAAAACGCGAAAATCAGGTTCCAGGTTGATCGCCATCGAAGCCCGAAAAATTGGAGAAATCGGAAATTGCGCCAGCAGCAACGGGTACAACACGCTGAGCGTCCACCAGGCCAAGGCCAGTCCGAGCGCGCTGCCTGCCGATGCAATCAACAGGCTTTCCGTCAGCAATTGGCGAATAATGCGCCAGCGCGTGGCCCCCAATGCCAACCGCGTGGCGATTTCTTTTTGCCGCCGCGCCGCGCGTGCCAGCATCAGGTTGGCGACGTTGGCGCAGGCAATCAGCAAAACCAAGACTACAGACAGCGGCAAGATCAGAAAAACCTGAGCCGCGTTTTCGTCGTCATCCATGGAAACGAATCCGGGAGCGCGATTCAATTTCACGGCCACATTGCGATTTTCGCCGTGCCGGACGCTCGGATATTCGCGCGCCAGTTGCGCCGTCAATTGACTTAATTCAGCCTGCGCCTGCCCCACCGTCACGCCAGGTTTCAACCGTCCCAGCATATTGAAACCGTCCAGATTGCGGTCTGTGTGCCAGCTTTGTGCTTCCGGCGATTCCGTCTGGCTCAACGCCGCGCGCATCATCAACGGCAACCAGACTGTAGGTCGGTTCGGCGTTGTGCCGATGAATTCTTTGTTTGTCACGCCTACGATTACGAATGGTTGGCCGGATAGCCGTATGGTTCGCCCAATTGCTTGCGGATCGCTTTTGAAAGCCATTTCCCAGAAATAATGACTCAACACAGCCACCGGATGGGTGTTCGGCGTGCGCTCTTCTTCGGGCAGAAATCCGCGCCCCAACGCCATTTCCGCGCCGAGCAGATGGAAATAATTGGCCGTCACCAACTGGCATTTCACAGCTCCGAAATCTTCGCGTTGAGGCTGCGTCGCGCCCGTTGCCGCATTCTGTTGCGCGTGTTCAATCCCCAATGTCGCAGCCATTTCGCTCATCAATGTCAAACCGACCAAAGTCCGCGAACGCGCGACATAATCCTGATAATCGGGGAATGAAAAACGACGCGCTCGCTGGCCCGGCGCGCCAACGCCGCGCGCTTCAACCACGTTTCCAGCGTCTTTTAATGGCAAAGGCTTCAACACCAGAGCATTGAAGACGGTGAACAACGCCGTGTTCACTCCAATTCCAAAAGCCAGCGTCAAGATGACGATCAGGCTGAAGCCCGGATTTTGGAACAACATTCTTATCCCAAATCGCAAATCCTGAATCATTTCGTCCTCCCATCGTTTCGGTTGCAAGAGCAGCGCGTCGGTGAATGCGCCGAGACTGCGCTGCCACAAATCCAGTTTGGTTTTCCAATTCAGCCTGTCCCATTCGGCCAGCAAAGTTTCGCGCGCGCACAATTCCGCTTCCCACTCCTGTCGCCAATCCGCGCGCAATCGCGCAGGCACAATCAGGCCGATGAAGCGAATCAACCAAAGATGAAGCTGTTGTGTTTTCATTCCGCCTTCATTCGTTGCGCAACGCCACCAGCGGATCCACTTGCGACGCTCGGCGCGCGGGCAGATAACAGGCGGCGAGCGCGACCAGCAGCAACAGCGCCGCCCCTGCCGCAAAGGTCGTTACATCGTAGGCGCTGACCTCGAACAGCAACGTTTGCATCACGCGCGTCAAGGCCAACGCACCCGCCAAACCGAGCAGCACACCGCCGAGCGCCAGTTTCAAACCGTATCTGACCATCATTCGTTGCACGTCGCGCGCTTGTGCGCCCAGCGCCATCCGTATGCCGATTTCGTGTGTGCGCTGCGTGACGATGAAGGCCATCACGCCGTAAATGCCTACGCCGGCGAGCAGCAGCGCCAGCCCGCCAAACAAACTGACCAGCAACGTCACCAATCGTTGCGGGGCGACGGAACCGGTCAGCCGTTCGCGCATGGTTTTGATTTCATACAGCGGCAAGTCCGAATCGAGACGCGCCAGGCGGCTGCGGATTTGCGGCAACAGCGCGAACGCGTCGGGACTGCGAATAGCGATGGTCATTTGCGGCCAGGGGTCTTGGTCGTAAGGCGCATACATCTGAAACGATGTCGTGTCGTCCAATCCGCCTTGCTTCACGTCTTCGACCACGCCGACGACGGTGCGCGGTAGCTGCTCGTCCGTCCAGATGCGAAGCTGTTTGCCGACCGCGTCTTCATTGGGCCAGAGATGATTTGCCAGCGTGCGATTGATGAGCGCAACGGGCTGCGTATTGGCTTGATCGGCAGCCGTGAAGTCGCGTCCGCTGCGCAGCTTGATGCCCAGCGCGCTGAGGTAACGCGGGCTGATGACGCTGTAGTTGGCGATTTCGGCGTCTTGCGGGCGCGCCGGTTCGGGATCGCCCGCGCGAATAAAGCCGCGTCCGAGATTGTCGTTGCCCAGCGGCAAATGCGTTGTGCCGCCGACGGCTTCGACGCCGGGCAGTTCGGCGATTTGCTGCAAGGTTTGCCGGTAAAATTCCGTGCGCGCCGGGCCGCGCGGATATTTGGCTGGCGGCAACGTCAGCCGCAGCGTCAACACGTTTTCCGGCTCGAAGCCCGGCAACACGTTGACCAAGCGGACAAAGCTGTTGAGCAACAAACCCGCGCCGATCAGCAACACCAACGCCAACGCGATTTGCGCCATCACAAGCAAGCTGCGTAAGCGCGCCCGCCCGCCTGAATTGGCAACGGCATAACTCAATCCGGCTTGCGCTTTCAGCGATGACAGTAGCGCCGTGCGCGACGATTGCCACGCTGGAGCCAAGCCCGCCGCAATGCCCGTCAACAGCGAAACCACCAGCGTGAAGCCGAGCACGTAACCATCAAAGCGCAGTTCATTCACGCGCGGCAATTCCGGCGGCAGCAAGGTTTTCAGCGCGCCGATGCCCCACAGCGCAAAGAGCGCGCCCGCCGCCGCGCCCAGACCCGCGAGCAATAAACTTTCCGTCAACATCTGCCGCACGATGCGCAGACGCGCAGCACCGAGCGCCGCACGAATCGCCATCTCCTGTCGCCGCCCGGCAGCACGTGCGAGCAACAGTCCGGCGACGTTCGCACAGGCAATCAGCAACACGAAGCCGACCGTCCCCATCAGCACCAGCAACGGCAAACGGAACTCACCCGTCACGTCTTCGCGCAACGGCGTCACACGCGCGCCAAAGTCTTTGTTCGTGTCCGGCAACGCCTGCGCCAGCCCGCCGGAAATCGTGTCGAATTCGGCTTGCACCTGCGCGAGCGCGACGCCGGGTTTGACGCGCGCGATGACGGTCAGGAACCGATTGCTGCGATTGCGCACGCCTTCGGTGAGTTGCAACGGAACCCAGATGTCGGTTTGCGCACGCAACGAATCGAACGGCGCAATGCCGATGACCGTGTACGCCGCGCCGTTCAGTCGAATCGTTTTTTCGAGAATGTTCGGATCCGCGCCAAACCGCCGCCGCCACAAGCCTTCGCTCAACAGCGCCACTTGATGCCGTCCCGGCTCCTGCTCTTCCGGCAGAAACACGCGCCCGCGCACCGGAGCCAGCCCCAGCGCCGCAAAGTAATCCGCCGTGACCGCCGCCGCCGCCAATCGTTCCGGCTCGTCCGCACCGCTCAAATGCATGTTCATCGCGCTCAGGGCCGCCATCTTTTCCACGGTCTGGCTGCGCGTCTGCCAGTCGGCAAAGTTGGGAAACGAAAGATTCACGCCGCCCCCGCCTTCTTCCAACTCGCGCTCTTCGAGTCGCACCAACCGATCCGCTTCGGGATACGGCAGCGGTTGCAGCAACACCGAATTGATGACGCTGAAAATCGCCGTGTTCAGACCAATGCCGAGCGCCAAAGTGAAGACGACGACGCCCGTGAATCCCGGTTTTTTCAGCAGCATTCGCGCGCCAAAGCGCAAGTCTTGCAACATTTCATCCTCCCAACGTTGTGGCTGTAACCAGAGCGCATCCCAAAACGCGCCTACACTACGCCACAGCAAATCCAGTTTGTTTTGCCAATTCAATTTGTCCCATTCGGCCAGCAACGCTTCCCGCGCCCGCAACTCCGCTTCCCACTCCTGCCGCCAATCCGCGCGCAAGCGTTGCGGCACGATCACGCCGATCAATTGGATGAGCCAGAGATGAATCTTTCGGTTTTTCAATCCGCAATCCGCAATCAAATCATTCGTGGCGCAACGCTACCAGCGGATCAACCTTGGTGGCTCGGCGCGCGGGTACATAACAAGCCAGCAACGTCACCAAAGTCAGCAAGCTGACGATGCCGATGAACGTCAGCGGATCAGTGGCGCTGACGCCGAAGAGCAGGCTTTTCATCAAGCGCGTAATCGCCAACGCTGCGGCCAAACCAATCACTACGCCGATCAGCGTGAGCGTGATGCCTTGACCGATGACGAGTTTGAGTACATCGCGTTTTTGCGCGCCCAGAGCCATGCGTATTCCGATTTCGTGCGTGCGTTGCGTGACGCCGTAAGACATCACGCCGTAAATTCCAATCGCCGCCAGAACCAAAGCCAGCAAGCCGAAACCGCCCAGCAACGAAGCCGTCATTCGCGCAGGCAACAACGGCAGGCTCAGCTTTTCAGTCAGTGTCGTAGCCGCTACCGGCAGGTAAGGATCGAGTTGTTGAAGTTCGCGCCGTGCGGCAGCCATCAGAGCAGAGAGGTCGCCGTCCGAATCCCCACTTGGGCGCAGGATGACGCTGGTTGCGCCAGCGCCGAACTGCCACAGCGGACGCACGACGTAAGGCAGTCCGTTTTCATTCAGGTTGCCGTACTTGCCGTCTTCTATGACGCCTACGACCTGAACTTTGGCTCCGTCGGCGCGTCCCAAACTGAACTGTCGGCCGAGTGGATTTTTGTTGGGAAAGAACTGGCGCGCGAAGGTTTCGTTGATGATGGCGACTTGGGCGGATGCTTCTTCGTCCTGTGCTGTGAAGTCGCGGCCTTGCATCAGGCGCGTGCCCATCGCTTGAAGGTAACCGGGGCTGGCGACGTTGAACATCGCCCTGGGGACGCGCCCATTACTGCGTTGGGGGCGTTCGGGCGTGCCGCCGTCCGGGTAAATTGACGTGCGCGAAAAGTGCAAATCTACGGGCGGCATGTCCGTCAGGCCGACGGCTTTGACGCCGGGCAACGTGCTCAGACGTTCGAGCAAACGCTTTTGAAACTCTTTGCGCTGCGCGCTCGGATAACCTTGCAAGCGCAAATCGAAGGACAATTCGCCGGCCTGTTGTGGCGTGTAACCCAGTTTGAGCGCGTTGGCCTGTTGCAGCGCGCGCACCATCAAACCGCCGCCGATCAGCAAAACCAGCGAGAGCGCAATTTGCGCTACCAGCAAGCTGCTTTTCATTTTCGACATCTTCCCGCCACGCATCGCAGAGCCTTCGTCTTTCAGCGCGGGGACTAGATCGCTTTTGGTCGCTTGCCAAGCGGGCAGCAAACCAAAGAACACGCCGGTCACAATCGAAAGCAGGAAAGTGAAAAGGTAAACGCGATAATCAACCTGAATGGCGAACACCACCGGCACGTTGGGCGGCAGCTTGAACGTTTTCAACAAATCCACCAGCCAGAGCGCGGGCAGCAAACCCAGCAAGCCTCCGCCGCAAGCCAGCAGCAGGCTTTCGGTCAGTAGTTGCCTTATCAAACGCCAGCGGCTTGCGCCCAGCGCCAGGCGAACAGCAATTTCGCGGCGGCGTTCGACTGCCCGCGCCAGCAGCAGGTTTGCCAGATTCAGGCAGGCCAGCAGCAAAACTGTGCCAACAACTGCCATCAACGCGCCAACAAAGCCGAGCAACGAACCGCGCATCGAATTGCCGAACAAGCCCGGCGAAGAAAGCGCGATGCGTTTGCCCGCGTTATCATCCGGGAATTCGCGTTCGAGTTGCGCGGCCAGATTGGCGAGTTCGGATTGAGCCTGCGTTTGGCTGACGCCGGGTTTAAGACGCCCTTGCACAAACAGGATTTCAGACCCGCGCCGATCAAGCGACGTGCTGCCTTGTTCAAGTTGCGGTTGCATCATTAACGGCAACCACAACTCCGCCGCCGCCGCGATTTCGGTTCCGGCGAAACCTGGCGGGGCTACGCCGATGATCGTGTAACGGCTGCCGTTGACGATCATCTCTTTGCCTACGACATCCACCACGCCGCCGTAACTTTGCTGCCAGTATTGATGGCCTATGACCACGACCGGGTGCGCGCCCTGCTGACGGTCGTCGTCAGCGTTGAGCAAACGCCCCGCCGCAGCGTTGACGCCCAGCGCCGCGAAGTAATTGCCCGTCACCTGATAACCCCAACGCCTTTCATTCAGTCCGTCGTGGCTGACGTTGAGCGGCGCGATGCGATAGCCGATCAAATCACTGAACACGGCATTGCGGTCGCGCAAGTCTCGGTAATTCGGATACGAAAAATTCGAGAACATCCCGCGCCCTTCGCCCGCGCTGTTGAGCGCAACCAATTGCTCCGGTTGGCGAATCGGCAGCGGACGCAACAGCAACGTATTCACCAAACTGAAAATCGCCGTATTCGCCCCCAGCCCCAAAGCCAGCGACAACACGGCAACCAACGTGAATCCCGGACGCTTCAGCAACATTCTGACGCCATAACGCAAATCCTGAATCATTTCATCCTCCCATCGTTGCGGTTGTAACAGCAGCGCGTCGGTGAATGCGCCGAGACTGCGCCGCCACAGATCAAGTTTGTTTTGCCAAGTCAGCTTGTCTCACTCCGCCAGCATGGTTTCGCGGTGACGCAATTCGGCCTCCCATTCTTGCCGCCAGTCGGCGCGCAGGCGTTGCGGCACGATCAGGCCGATGAAGCGGATCAGCCAGCGCCAGAAGCGAAAGCGTGTTGTGTTTGTCGAATTGGTCATCGGGTTCAGTCATATCGCAATACGATCTAAGAGTCCGCGTTGGTCGCGCGTCGTGTCGGAACGTAACAAGCCAAGAACGCAGCCGCTGCTTTTGCAGACTCGGCGTCGTCAGTGTGCGAGCGGGTGAGAATCCACCCGCCACTTAGTGTCAAGAAACACACAACAGCCAGCGCCATTATCCACTGCCATTTTTTGTTTGTAGGTTTCAGTTGTTCCATCAGATCAATCCTGTCGTAATGCGACCATGGGGTCTACTTTGGTTGCGCGGCACGCTGGCAGGTAACACGCTAAGAATGCCGTGGCTGCCAGCAGCACCGTCACGCCGACGAACGTCAAGGGATCAAGAGCACTCACACCAAAAAGCAGTCTGGCGAGCAGGCGGGTGCTCAAGGCAGCCATACCCAACCCAATTGCGATGCCAATGCCCACCAGCAGCAGACCTTGCCCGACGATCAGTTTGACGATCTCCTTTGCGTCAGCGCCCAGCGCGATACGAATGCCGATTTCGCGTGTCCGCTGCGTCACCGCGTTGGACATCACGCCAAAGATGCCGATGGCGGCCAGCAGCAGCGCCAGCGCGCCAAAACTCCCCAACGCGGTCGCTGCGGTGCGCGCCGGAGCGAGCGGCAGTTCCAGGTGCTCGAGCATCGTGCGGGCATCGTAAGGCGTCAGGTTTTCGTCCAGCTTGTGGATTTCCTTGCGCAACGTAGCCAGCAGCAGATGTGGATCGCCTGCGCTGCGGGCAATGAGCGTGACTTTGCTCTCGTAGTTCTGCGCCAGCGGAAGGTAGATAAACGGCTCGTTTATTGCCGCCAGGCTGGAGTATTTGCCGTTTTGCGCGATGCCGACGATTTCGATCCAGTTCCCAGCGGTTGCACCTGTAAAGCTGAACCGTTTGCCAATTGGGTTTTCTCCCGGCCAGAAACGGCGCACAAAAGCCTCGTTGACAATCGCGACCGGAGTGCTTTGGTGGGTGTCCTGTGCGGTGAAATCGCGGCCTTGCAACAGGCGCGTTTCCATCGTGCGGAAGTAATCAAGGCTGATGGCGGTCGTCAAAACAATCGGCGCTTTTGTCGCGGCTTTCGGTTCATCGCCTTCCACGAAGACGCCTTTCCCGCCACCTTCGCCGGAAGTCAGTGGCGCGTGCGTGGTCAGAGCGGCTGCTTGTAGGCCGGGCAGGCTGCGTACTCTTTCGAGCACCTGTCGCTGAAATTCGCTACCGCGCTCGCGATTGTATTGTTGCACATCCAGATCGAAGGAGACTTCGACGGCCTGCTCAGGATTGAAGCCGGGATCAATCTGTTGCGCGTTCTGCAACCCGCGCAACACCAACCCCGCGCACAACAACAACACAAGCGAGAGCGACATTTGCGCCACCACCAGCGTGTTGCGCAAGCGCGAGCGACGATAACCGCCGAACGAGGATTCGTTTTTCAGCGCCGGGATCAGATCCGGTTTGGTGGCCTGCAGCGCCGGGAGCAAACCCAAAAGCACGCCGGTCAGGAGCGACAACGTGAGCGTGAAGACCAGCACGCGCCAGTCCATCTGCAACTCAATCTGCGTGAACCCAAAAATTACCGGCATCTTGAGCCACACTAATTTGACAGCGCTGTAAGCGAGCGCCAAGCCGAGTGCGCTGCCCAAGAGCGCCAGCAACACACTCTCAGTCAATAACTGCCGCAACACCCGCACCCGTCCGGCGCCGAGGGCCAGCCGAATGGCGATCTCCTTGTACCGCTCGGACGCGCGCGACAGCAGCATGTTCACTAAATTCGTGCATGCCAGCAGCAACACAAGCACGACGACTCCCATTGCCACTGCGGTAAAACGCAAGACCATGGGACGCATCGCCGCGCCGAACAAACCCGGCTGGCTAAGCACGACAATCTGCCCCTTGTCCGCCTGCGGATACTCGCGCGCGATTTGTGCTGCGATCAGATTGAGCGCACTTTCGGCTTGCTCCCAGCTCACCCCTTTTTTCAGTCGCCCGATGGTAGACACGGGAGCAGTGCGCCCTTTGACCGGGCCGCGACCCACTTCAAGCCCCGGCTTCATCATCATGGGGAACCAGAGTTCTGAGGTGGAAGCCAGTTCCGTGCCGCGAAAGCCCTTTGGAGCGACGCCAATAACTGTGAATTTGCGCCCGCTGATGAGCAACTCACGCCCAAGGATTTGCTGATCAGCGCCGAACCGCTGCTGCCAACATTGGTAACTCAGCACCACGACAGGATGTGCGCCCACTGCACGGTCGTCTTCCGGCGTAATCACACGACCCAGCGCAGCGCCTACTCCCAGAAGACTGAAATAGTTCCCCGTTACATAGGAGCCCGAAATCCGCTCGTTGATTCCGTTATTACTCAGACCAACCGTCGCCCCGCCCATCGCGGCCAGTCCGGTGAGCACCTGGTTCCGGTCGCGATAATCCGTGTACTCGGGATAACCAATCAACGGAAAGACTCCGCGTCCAGGCACGCCAAAGTTGAGCGTGACAACCTGTTCAGGCTGCGCAATCGGCAAGGGGCGCAACAAGACGGTGTTCACCAAACTGAAAATCGCCGTATTCGCGCCGATACCCAGCCCTAGCGTCAGCACGGCCACGAAGGTAAAGCCGGGCCTCTTCATCAACATTCGTGCGCCAAAGCGCAAGTCTTGCATCATGTCATCCTCCCAACGTTTTGGTTGTAACCAGAGCGCATCCCAAAACGCGCCCAGGCTGCGCCGCCACAAATCCAGTTTGTTCTTCCAATCCAGCTTGTCCCAGTCGGCCAGCAACTGTTCCCGAAAACGTAACTCGGCTTCCCATTCCTGCCGCCACTCGGTGCGCAATCGAAATGGCACAATCACACCGATCAGGCGAATCAAGGCAAGATGCGGCCTGGAAAAGCGCGTCGAGTTGTCGGGGTTTGTTTGCATCTCAAGCGCGTGATGTTTTGGGTTTGTCGGTTTTGGGTTCCTGCGCCTGTTCCAACATTCGGTATCGGCTGCGTGCTTCGGCAAGCATGTCCCTGCCTTCACGCGTCAGTTCGTAATACTTGCGCGGAGGTCTGGCTTCTTCCTGCGCGATGCTGTGTTTTTCCCATTTAGAACGGACATAACACGCATCTTCCAGTCGTCGCAACGCCGGATACACCGTGCCGCTCGGCAGTCCGGTCACGTCCATAATGTCGAATCCGTACTGATACCCGTTGTCCAGCGCCTGCAAAATGACAGCCGCCGCAAACGAAAGAAAACTTTTGCCCATAAAGGTGAACTCCGAATTTTGGATTGCTATCTCGTTTGCGGCTTATATCGTTTGCTACATAGCCTTGTCAACAAACAAATTGACAGAATAGAGAGAAAAAGACGGTAAGGTGGCTGGTGTGAGTGGGAAACCCGATTTCATCGCAGAGGTTCAATACTGCCTGCCTGGATTATTACAATAGTCATTGGTGAGACTTTCGCGGCATCACTTTCTCAACCATAAACAGCCAAAATAAGAGCAAGCAACACTGAGACATTCTTTTTCGACAGGCCGAACAAGATTTTCGGCAGGATTTACAGGTGCCTCAATTTCAACAAGGTTCTGGTCAGGTTTGAATCTTGCTCATCCTGAAACAATCATGGCAATCCTGTTTCAAAGTTTTTTGCTCTAATCTAACTCTGCCCAAAAAGCAGAGTACAACCACGTTCCCAATGATGAGCTTTGACCAAATTCATTTCTACGCTTTGATTCGCAACCTTTGCTTCGACGCCGCTCTGTTTTTGCTGATGACCTGTGGCGTGGTCGTCAAAGCTTCAGGCGCAACCGGCCACGCGCGCGGAAAGCATCGTTTCGCCTGCCTGGGTCAAGGCGCTGCTGGATTTTCAAACCGGCAACGGAGCACGCCCGAACGGTTATGCCAACAACCGGTTCGTCATTTTAGAAACCAGTTGGGCGATTTTCTTTGCACAATCAAGTTGGAACTGTCCGGGTCAGGTTTTCGTTTGGACGAGGGAAGAAATTGGACGCGACCTGCGTCTAATGACTCGAATGACAAACTCTCTGTTGATTCAGAATCGAAAAATACAAACTGGCGGCGGCATGTTTCCAATGGCTGACTGGTGAAATGAAACGCTGCACGCCGGCAAAGTCGCTCATCTTTCATCGTTCCAGCAATCGAGTTGTATATGAAATTTCCGCCATACGTTGTCAGTTCATTGCTGTTGTGCGCAATGACAAGTTTGATTTTGGCTCAGTCTCCCTCTTCCAACTTAAACGGTGATACGACCGTTTCCACCAGGAAAACCAAAGTTGCCAAAGCTCCGATTGTGCCGCCAGAAAAAGCCGCTCCGGTTCGCATTACACGCTTCGCCACTCCGCCGGTCATTGACGGCAAGTTGGGTGACGAAGCCTGGAAAACGGCGGTGGTCTTTAAGGACTTTTTGCAGACTCGTCCGGGCGAAAACATTGCGCCTTCGGCTGCGACCGAAGTCCGCATCGGATACGACGACCGGCATCTGTATTTCGCTTTTCGCGCCTGGGACGAAGCGAGCAAGGTGCGCGCCACCGTCGCTAAACGCGACAACGTCTGGGATGACGATTTCGTCTGGCTGTCGCTGGACACTTTCAACGACCGGCGCAAGGCCTACGTAATGGCGTTCAATCCGCTGGGCATTCAAGCCGACGGAATTTTCACCGAAGGCGGGTTCGGCAATAACGAAGATTACAGCGTTGACCTGGTGATGGAATCGAAAGGCGAAGTGATTGACGACGGTTACACCATCGAGGTGAAGGTTCCATTCAAATCGTTCCGCTACGAAATCGGCAAAGGCAAAGTGTGGGGGCTGCATCTGCAACGCAGCATTAAACACAAAAACAACGAACAGAGTTCGTGGATGCCGATTGCCCGCGACGTGAACGGCTTTCTGATTCAAGCCGGACAGATCACAGGCATCGAAGACATCTCCACCGAACACAATCTGGAAATCGTCCCCAGCCTGACCATTTCAGAAAGTGGCAGGCGTGTTTCGGCTTTGCCCGCCGGAGTTTCGTCGCTGAACGATCCGGGTCGCTTCGTCAATCAACCAATCAACTTCGATCCGGGCATTTCGATCAAGTACGGGTTGACGCCGAACATCACGCTGGATTTCACCATCAACCCGGACTTCGCGCAGGTTGAAGCCGACCAGACAGTCATCACCGCCAACCAGCGCTTCCCGCTGTTTTTTGAAGAACGCCGTCCGTTCTTCCTGGAAGGCATAGAGATTTTCCAGACGCCGCTGCAACCGGTTCACACTCGGACAATCATTGACCCTGATTACGCCGCAAAAATCAGCGGCAAACGCGGTCGCAATACGTTCGGTTTGATGCTGGCCGCCGACCGCGCGCCGGGCAATTACAGCGAAGACGAACGCAACGATCCCGGAATTCGCCCCGACATCGAAAAGTTTCTGGATCGCAAAGCCTACGTTGGCGTGTTGCGCGCCAAACGCGACGTTGGGCGGCAATCAGAACTCGGCCTGATCGCCACCAGCTATAACTTCATCGAAAAACACAACCACGTCGGCGGCTTTGACGGGCGATTCGCACTCGGCAAATCCACCATGTTTTCGTTCCAGGCGTTGGGGACTAATTCGCGTCGTTATTTTTACAGCCCCGATCAGGACAAAAGCATTTTTCGGACAGGCAATGGCTTCGGCTACATGGCGACCTTAGATTACACCCAACGCCGCTTCGGATTTTTCGCCACCAGCGAAGGCCGCACGCGCGATTACCGTGCCGACGTTGGCTTCACACGACGGACGAATTCCAACTTCAGCGGATTGTTCGGGCGAATCAGCAGCGACCCGAAGCGCAACCCGAAATCGAAGCTTCAAACTTGGCGCATCTTCAGCCGCCTGGCAGGCAATTACGACTGGCAAGGCCGTTCGCAACAGATGTTCGCAGGCAGCAATTTGTTTTTGCAGTTCCAGAAGCAAATCAACGTTGGAGTTGGCGGCAATCGTCGTTACGAGCGCATCTTTGAAGAAGAGTTCGGCCCCAAACGAACGCTCACCCGCCCCGGAGCGTTTTTCGGCGAATCTGAACGCAGCGCGGCGGGCTACAATTTCTTCGCGTTCGCCAGCGCCAATCCCAGCCAAAAGTATTCAATAAACCTGGAAGCCGGGATCAGCACGTCGGAGTTGGATTACGACTTTGGCGCAGGCCGCCGCTTTCCGCGCGTCAGCCCGGCGGCGTTGGCCAACCCCGGAGCGGCGCTCGATCCGGGCACTGGGCAAGGCAGATTCCTTTCGGCCAATGTGGCTTATCAACCGATGACTCCACTGCGCTTTTCGCTGGATTACACCAAAAGCCAATTGACGCGCGACGACACCAAACGACTGGCGTATGAGGACAACATCTTTTCGTTCCGCACGTCGTATCAATTCACGCGCTTTGTCTTTTTACGCACGCGCATTGATTACTCCACGCTGGCATCCAGAGCGCGCGGCCAGTTTTTGTTTGGCTGGACGCCCAATCCCGGCACGTCGTTTTTTGTCGGCTACAACGACGACATGAACTATCGCGGCTTCAATCCGTTCAACGACCGCTTTGAACCGGGATTGCAACGCAACGGACGAACCTTTTTCATCAAGATGTCTTACCTGATTCGCCGCAGCATCAACTAAGAACAAACCTGGCGGTTCGGATTAGTCTCCATAACGCCCAACCGTCCGCCAAACGTCCACGACGGTTTCGCCGCGCGTGCAGTACATGCGGTCGTACAGGTTCACGTTCGGGTCGCAGTGAGGCACGATGAATTCGATGCGGTCGCCGAGTTTGATTTCGCGGCTGGGGTTTTGGAGCATCAAGGTTCCGTGTTCGTCGCTGCCAGCGGAAAAGGTGACGCCGGTGATTCCCTTCACGTCGGCGTCGAATTTGCGGTCTTTGGCAAAGGCTTTGATGCCGCAATCGAGCGTCGCGTGATCGTCGTAGGCTTTGCTGATGACCGTTCCCATCACCGTCAACGCGCAGCCGAAATCGTCATAGGTCGCGCCGCTTTTGCCGCCCACCATTCGATACTCTTTGTCCATAAACACATACGAACCCACTTGCAGTTCGGTCATTCCGCCAAGCTCTGTGTCTATGTTGTAAGTCCCGGTGCTGCCGCCGGACATGATCTCCACCGGCAAGCCCAGCTTTTTCAGTTGAGCGTAGGTTTCCAGCACGGGCGTCATCACCTTTGTCGAATGATTGCGTCGAGCTTCAAACCCAGTGACGTGCGCCGACACGCCGGAATAACCGTGAATGCCGCGCAGCCTCAAGCCGGGCAGCTTCGCCAACTGTTCGGCCAGTTTGATGGCTTGATCGCCAGCGGGAACTCCTGTGCGGCGACCGGCAGGGTCAACGTCCATCATCACGTTCAGTTTGAGCTTGGCGGTGATGGCTGCGTCGCTGAGTTGTTGGGCGTGGCTGAAATTATCCACCACCGTCATCGTGTCCGGTACTCGACGAACGAGTTTCAGCAAGCGTTCGATCTTCGGTTTGCCTACGAGTTCGGAGGTGATGAGCAAACCTTTGACGCCAGCGGTCGCCATCGCTTCGGCTTCGCGGATGGTGGCGACGCACAGGCCAATGGCTCCGGCTTTCATCTGGCGATGAGCGACTTCGGGGCATTTGTGAGTTTTGCCGTGCGGGCGCAAATTGATTTTTGCGGCTTTGGCGTGAGCGGCCATCCTGGCAATGTTGGCTTCGAACAAATCCAGATCAAGCAGCAGACACGGCGTCGTCAGATCGGCTTTGGTAAGGCCGTCCAAGCCTTTGCTTGATTTCAATCGGTCATCAAGTTCCAAATGCGTATAGCCGGTTTTCGGTTTGGCAATGATGAGTTCCGGCGCGACGGTTGAGGCCGCCGCCAAACCGAACGCTCCGCGCAAAACCTGCCGTCGAGATGTTTTCATGTGTAAGCCCTCCGATTGATGTTGGATTGGTGACGGCATCAAAACTTAGCCGCCGCAGGCTGTCAAGAAAAGACCTGTGTGTTATCTTTCGCTCGGAATTAACAGGCGAACAAGGAGGTGAACAAAGATGTATCAAGTGACAATTGAAGAAGCTAAAACTCATTTGCCGGACTTGATCGAATCCGCAATTAGTGGCGACGAAGTCATCATCAGCGGAGAACGAAATGCAGTAAAACTGGTTCCGGTTTCACGTCTTAAACCGCGCCCGCAGTTTGGAAGCGCCAAAGGAATGATTGAGATTGCGGATAATTTCGACGACCCGATTGAAGATTTCGCCGATTACCTCAAATGAGATCGCTGCCCAATGAAACTCTTGCTGGATACACATACATTTCTATGGTTCATTGCGGGAAACCCAAATCTCAGCAGTAACGCTCGGTCGCTGATTGAAGACGTAACCAACGACAAATTCGTTAGCCCGGCCAGCCTTTGGGAAATCGCAATTAAGTTCAGTCTTGGCAGGCTTCCTTTATCAGCGCCTTTCGATGTGCTGATTCCAGAACAAATGAGCATCAACGGGTTTGAGCTACTGCCAATGGAAATTGAGCACATCGCAGCGGTTGCGACATTACCGCATCATCACCGCGACCCGTTTGACAGACTGCTTGCAGCCCAATCTCTTGTCGAACAGATGCCGGTTGTTGGCATTGATACGGCATTCGGTGCTTACGGAGTCAACCGGCTCTGGTAATCAAACTCAATGAATGATTTTGAAATCATCCGTCGTCAATTGGCCGACCGGCTGGCGTCGTTTAACGCGCTGACAATCGAGCCGGAGCGAATTCCGCAAGCCGCCGTCGCCTTGATCCTGCGCGAACAAAGCGGCGCTGCCGAAGCTCTGATTATCAAACGCGCCGAGCGCGAAGGTGATCCCTGGTCGGGCAATCTGGCGTTGCCAGGCGGACGCGCTCAAACCAATGACAAGGATTTGCTGGCCACAGCCGCGCGCGAAACTCACGAAGAAGTCGGCGTTGATTTATTGAATGGCGGCGAATTCATCGGCCAGTTGCCGTTGATCGCGCCGCGCAACCCCAGACTGCCGCAAATTGAAATCACGCCGCTGGTTGCCATCGCTCCGCCGGAGTCGAGCTTCCAATTCAGTCATGAGGTCAGCACAGCATTTTGGATTTCGGTCGCCAAACTCAAACGCGAAGGCCGGTCGGGCGAATACAAACGTCAGTTCGGCGGCGTGCTGCAAAAATGGCCTGCCTATCCAACTGAACAAGGATTGATCTGGGGAATTACCGAACGCATTTTGACCAATTTTTTAGACCTTCTGGATGAACAATGAACCAACCGACCACCAACCAACAACCACCGACAACCGACACTCAACCACACCTGATTCGCAGCTTCGGCACACTACAAGCGACGGCGCTGAACATGTCGAACATGATCGGCATCGGGCCGTTTTTGACAATTCCGCTGTTGATGACGGCGCTCGGCGGGCCACAAGCCATGTTGGGCTGGTTGATCGCTGTGTTGATAGTCATTCCTGACGGAATGGTTTGGAGCGAACTTGGCGCGGCAATGCCGGGTTCAGGCGGCAGTTATCTGTACCTGCGCGAAGGGTTCGGCAGCAAAACCTTTGGCCGGTTGATGGCGTTTTTGTTCATCTGGCAATTCATCGTCAGCGGGCCGTTTGAGATTGCTTCGGGTTACATCGGCTTCGCGCAATATCTGAATTACATCTGGCCGGACGCTTCAAAAAATCTGGTCGTCATTGCCATCGGCGTCGTCAACATCGCGCTGCTCTATCGGCAAATCACCCACATCGGTAAAATCACAGTCAGTTTGTGGATCGGCACGTTGCTGACCACCGGCCTGGTGATTTTCACCGGAGCGATGCATTTCGACCCGAAACTCGCCTTCGACTTTCCGCCGGGAGCGTTCAACTTTTCAACGGGTTTTCTGTTCGGACTTGGCGCGGCTTCGCGCGTAGGCGTGTACGATTATCTGGGCTATTACGACATTTGCTACATCGGCGACGAAGTCAAAAACCCTGGGCGAACGATTCCGCGCTCGGTCATCATCAGCGTTATCGCCGTCGCGTTGATTTACGTGCTCATCAACCTTTCAATCATCGGCATCATTCCCTGGCGCGAATTCGTTCCGGCAGAAACGACCAAGCCGCTTTCGGATTTTGTCGTTTCGGTGATGATGGAAAGAATTTACGGTCGCCCGGTGGCCATTGCCGTGACGTTGATGATTTTGTGGACGGCGTTTGGGTCGTGTTTCGCGCTGTTGCTGGGTTATTCGCGGATTCCTTTTGCGGCGGCGCGCGACGGATACTTTTTCGGCGTCTTCGGCAAACTGCATCCGCGCCAGAATTTCCCGTACGTTTCGTTGCTGCTGATCGGAGTGATCGCCATCGTGTGCAGTTTCTTTTCGCTGGGAACGGTGATTGACGCGTTGATCGCGCTGAGGATTCTGGTGCAGTTCATTGGGCAAATCGTCGCGGTTGCCTTGCTCAGAAAACACGCGGCGGAACTCCACCGCCCGTATCGCATTTGGTTTTATCCGGTGCCAAGTTTCGTCGCATTGATCGGATGGTTGTTTATTTACATGACGCTGGACGTAAAAATCATCTTGCTCAGCCTGGCAGCGTTGGCGGTCGGCGTTGTCTGCTTTTTGATCTGGTCGCGGTTGACCAAACGTTGGCCGTTTCAACCGCCTGACGCTTTGAGTAATTTCGTAGGCGATTAGCGTCATTGGGTATCCCAAAACGTCAGCCAAATGCCTAAGGCAGAAAGCGATAGGTCATGGTGAAGATTCACTTGTTGAGCTAAGGCTCTTTGAAGGCAGGAGTTTGCGGTCGGATTCGCCAAACAGATTTCATTGGCACAGTCGTTGCTGAATAGCATCGCGTCGCAGGCGCGACAGATTGGCAAGCGTCAATCTTTAAGCCGTTTTTTGAGCCTGAATGTTTCTGTTAAGATCGCCGCCGTCCAAGCCTGCGACGATCTGTAGCTAAAAGGAATTGTCGTCCCCTTATCCGGCATTCAAAAAGCTGTTTCGATTTTGAAAGCTGAGAAAGCTTGGGCAGAAGGGGGAAGCTAGAATGAAAGCATTACAAAAATTATTTTTCGCATTGGCAATCAGTTCGTCGCTGGCCTTGACCGGGCTGGCTGGAACCCAGAACTGGTATCAGCAAGGCAAACCGCCTGAAAAGGTCAAAGAAAAAGAAAAAGAGCCGCCGAAACAACCCGAAAAAAAAGACAAGGATCGCGGCGGCGGTCGTGATGACAAAAAAAGTGGCGACAAAAAGAAGCCAGATAATTTGTAAAACGACCTGTAAGCTAACTGCGAATTCGCCGAAGCGAATCGCAAAGATTTTTCTCTCTCCTTACCGAATTGACCCGCTGTTGGCGTTCAACAGCGGGTCTTTTTTTTTCGGTCAAAACCAGTTTAGGCGCTGGCGGCGGCTTTGGCAGCAACTTTCTTGGCGCGTCTCGATTTGCCCAACTGTTTCGGGTTTTTACGAGTTTTGCCAGAAGTTCCTCTGCTGATCTTGCCACGTTTCGAGCGTAAATCGCCTCTTCCCATTTGAAAAATTCCTCCGTTGAAATTGATTGAAATGATTGATTGCGCGTGAAGGCGCGTATTCTAAAGACCGCGTCAAAAAAGACAAGCCGCCGATTTTCTTCAGCCGATTTTGATGCCAATGCTTTCCAGAAACTTGGTCGGTTTCTCGCCGCCGATCAGCGCAAAGACGTAATCGTTTTTGACGCGCGCAGTTTCTTTAGCAGACTTGGCATCGCGTTCGCGCGCGTTCATCAAGACGACTTCTTCCGGCGTAATTTCTTTGATGGTCTGGCCGAAATAAGCTGTGATCTTTCCTTCGTCAATGCACTCGTAAACCATCATTTTATTGCCGAGTTTCAGATCGCCTTTGAAATTGCTGCGAACTACCAGCGAAACCGTGTTGTCTCGCCAGCCGGTGATCTTGGTTCCATCGTCCGAACGATAAGCGGCCAAATCCACGGCGGCTTCGATGGCGGAATTGCCCGCGCCGACGACAAAGATGTGTTTGCCGCTGTAATCGTTCGGATCGCTGAGCTTGTATTTCACCTTGTCGTCTTCAAACGCCGGACGCTGTTTCAGCTTGGGAACGAATTGCTGTCCACAGCTTTGGCAAAAACGAACTTCGCCGAGTCGTTTTTCGCCACACTTGTTGCAAAACGCAGGCATGACCATTTCCGTAGCGGTCACAGTGACTTTGGCGTCTTCACCCGCTACGCCGAGCTTCATCGGAGTTCCGCGATTGCCAATGGCCAGAATCACTCGGCGAGCGCTGTACTGCATTTTGCGCTTGTTCTTTTCCTGCTCGGTTTCGATGATGAAAAAACCGCTTGTTTCGCCTGGCAACTTCACGCTTTTACAGCCTTCGAATTCATTGATGACCAAGCCATTCGAGCGGACGGTTTCCATCCACGACCCAATCATCACCTCTTTGGTTGCGCCCGCTCCGGCCAGATTGATTCCGCCAGCAACAGGTTTTTCCACCGGATTGAAGTAAACGTATTTACCTGCCTGATAAGTCTGGTCAATCGTGGCGACAATCTTGTCCTGTTCCAGCGCGATGTATTTCAATCCGCGCTGTTTGGCCAATGCAGTTGCAGACAACCCCGCCGGGCCAATGCCTATGATCGCCACGTCGTAATCGGCTTTGCCGTTTTTGCCTTCGTGCTTCAGGTCTTCAACAATGAAATCAATCACCGCCCCGCCTTCGTTGATGGCGTTTTTGATCAGCGGAACTCCGGACACGTCGCCGATCAAATACACGCCCGGCACGTTGGTCATAAATCGCGGGTCGCGGTTCGGAACTTTACGCTCCGGAATTTTTTTGGTTGTGTTGATGACGATGCAGGATTTCGGCACGGTCGGGCATTCGACCTGGCAACTGGTGTCTTCCATGCATTGTTCGATGGCCACCGGCGTAGCCTTGCCGTTGACGATGGCCAGCACATCGTGTGGGCAGGCATCCACGCAAGCATGACAGCCGATACAGGTCGCAGTGTTAATCACCGGGTGAGGATACGGCGGCCCGTCGGGGTCAAGTGCGGCTCCGAGAGATTCCACCATCACCATGGTTCGCTTCTGTTCGGAAGACTGCATTTCGGAATCCGCCATCGCTTCCAGCACTTGCCGCCGCCCGCGTAGCGTGTCAGCCAACACCAGCGCCAAGCCGACCACTCCGACAAACACCGTCACCGCCAGCCATCCCGCAGGCGGCAAAGCTCCGAAGCTGGCGGAAAATCCCGAAGCAAACCCTGCCACCAACACCACAGCGAGCAACAGCAAAGTAATGACAATTTGCGATCTTTTCATATCCGATCAAATTTCAGTTAAAGAACGGAAACAAAACTTTCAACTCGGCTTTGTCCGGTCGGCGACCATATTCGCAAATCTCAAAGGCTTCGGCGTATTGCACTTTCGAGCCTCGTTCCTTGCCGTACCACTCTTCAAGATTGGCGCGGTATTTGTCGGCGACGTTTTTCTGACGATCAACAAACCGTTTGCGTACCACCGCCCAGCGTTCTTTTTGTTTGGCAGGATCAGTCGTCATCAACTCTTGCGAACCATTCGCGCCGCCTTCGTAAAACTGCGACACCATGCCCAGCAAGCCGTCCAGTTTCTTTTCCATCACTGAATCAATGTCCACGATCACATCGGCCTGAAACGGATTCGGCTTCTCGAATCGGTCGGAAAAGTACATAAACACAGGGTTGTTCGTCAGATGCGGAACGTCCGGCGCGAAATTCGGAACCGTAACCATGTACGCCGCATCCTGCACCAGCACTCCTGCGTAGCGATGATCGGGGTGGTAATCGTTCGGGCGATGGCTGATGACAATGTCGGCTTTCCATTCCCGTATCAGCTTGGTGACGGCTTTGCGATTTTCCAGCGTCGGCAGCAACTCGCCGTCGTGGTTGTCCAACACTTCGACCGTCGTGCCCAGAATTTTCGCGGCACGCTCGACTTCGATTTTGCGTCGCCGAGCAAGCGGGCCACCTGCTTCGTTCCAATGGCCGATGTCGCCATTGGTGACAGCGACAAGTTTGACCGCATAGCCTTTCGCCGCCCACAAAGCCGCCGTACCCGACACGCCAATTTCCGCATCGTCAGGATGAGCGCCAAAGCAAATGATTCTCAATTGGCGCTGAGCGGAATTCGCTGGAAGTAGACAGTAGACAGTAGTCAGTAGACAGTAGACGGCCAGCAACAAGCTTGCCGAAAGAATCTTACGGGTTGTTTTTGTTTTGCTCATAACAAATCTCAGGAAAGGTGGGGGCAATTTCCAAATTGCCACAATTTCAAAAGGACGGGACAAGTTGAAAAATTGTCCCACAGCTTTTTACTCCCTGACCATCCGCCGAAGACTGGAGCGGAGTTCTTTTTCTTCGCCGTGCTGGGAATGGCAGGAAACGCAAAGCGGACCGCCAGCCTGAATGTTCCTCATCAATTGAGTGCCTCGATCGGCGAAAAAGGATTTTGCGCTTTCGTTCTGCGCTTCGACGGCCAGCGGGTCAACGCCGTGACAGCCGGAACAGGATTCGCGCACGCCTTGTGTCAGTGCTGGCCCTTCAAACCCGGCGACATGGCAATCTGTGCAATTGCTGCGCCCTTGCTGGCGTCCGGCAACGTGAACCAAATGGAATTGCTCTTTCAAGTTGAACTTCGAAGCTTCACCAGGCAATTGTTTGCGCGTCCATTCCGCCTGAGAAACCCCTCCCCAAGTCCAACGGCTTTCTGTCACCGGATAGCCGAACGTGCCGCCGTGAGGCGATTTCAGTTCCTGGTTGCTGAGTGGTGAAATATAACCGCCGCCGTCGCTGTGACAACTTATGCAGGCGACATTGGCAACCAGCGCCGGACGAAAATCTCGCCCAAGATGTTCACTGTGACAGGCAATGCAGGTCAGTCCGGCTTTCATGTGCTTATCGGAAACTTCGGAATGAAACGCCGTGGTTGTGTGGCAAGTCGCGCAATTCTGATTCAGCGAAGCTTTCACCGAATGGCAGGTCGTGCAGGAAGAAGAATTCACCTTGGTGGCGATGTTCGGCGAAATGGAAAAATCATTACGAGCATGTGCTGTCGAAAGCGCGCCAGGAGAAAAGGCGTCTTTGAAGGCAAACATCGCCACCACAGACAAGATGGTGACAATCAAAACCGACCAGCCAAACAAGGCTCGCGGCCAGTTTTTTTGCAGATCGCGCGTCGGAACCCAGTTGAATTGCGCTTTGCCCAGCCGCGTTTTCGCTTTCGGTTTTAACGGAGAATCCGACGCGAGCTTTCCGGCTTCGCGCTTGCGTTTGTCCCAGAACACTTTCAAAGCCTGAGCATCCACAGGCTTCAACATTCCGGTCAGCATTCCCGTGCCGGACAATCTACGAGTGCCTTGCGGAGTGGTTTTATCGCGCTGCAACTTTGCCAATACGCCCGGTTCGATTCGCACGGTTTTGCCTGTATCCGACAACAAACCGGTTCCGGGATTTGGACTGGCTGCTTCGACCGGCAGCGGTTTGACGCTCAGTTCGACATCCAGCATCAGCCCGTCGGAAACATAGCGCGGCAAAAGAAAAAACGGCCCAATCTGAATCATGTCGCCGTCTGCCAACGGAGTCTGATCTACCAGTTCGCCGTTGAGCAGCGTGCCGTTGGCTTCCGACAGGTTGAAAATCCAGTAATCGCCGTTGATCTCCTTGATGCCCGCGTGAGTTCTGGACACCGTCGGATGATTCAAGACCAGGTCATTACCGGTCAATCGCCCAATCGTCAGCCCTTCGCTTTCGATCAGTGCCGGGTCGAGACTGAGGTCTTTTCGGATGATGACAAACTTGTTCATAAATTGGTGAACCACCTACCGAGCAAGGAAATAAATCACCTGAATAATGTGAACAACCATCAGCGCCAGCATCAGCGAAGTCACTAGCACGTGCGGAGCCAGCCAGAGTTTCAATAGTTGGTGAAGATATATCAGCGCATCTACGCGGCGCATGGTGGCGGCGATTTCCACCCCTTTCAGCAAACGTTCGCGTTCGCCATCGGTCATTCCCTGCCCGATGGCGGCGAATTCGTTTTTGAGCGCGGCCAGCATTTCGTCCAACGATTCGCGTTTCAGATATTGACGCAGCAGAAATCCCAACGAAAGCGCGCGTGGGATGACTTGCTGTTGAACGGTCACGCGAACGTTCGGCGTCACTTTGGCCATCAATTCGCCAAGCTCGTGATTCAACTCTTTGCGCCTTGCAGTCAGGTCTTCGATCAACAGCGGCTGGCCTTCGATGCGCGTCAACATTCGCGGCGCGATGAAGTAAATCAGAATGCCGAACAACCCAGTCAAAATCACCAGATCGAATGAAACCATCAACGCCGTCGTCAATGCTCCGCCGGAGCTTGCTCCGCCGTGCAGCAACAAAACAATTCCGGCAATCACGCCCAGATAACTGTGCGCCAGCATCCAATAACGTAAAGCCCCAGCGCGCTTTCGATAAATCTTTCGCCGAACCGGATACGCCATGACTCCAACGATGCCTGCCAAACCGACAATGCCGGTCAACCAGCGAACATCCAGCCACGCGCCAATCAGCGGAGCTTCCAAACCATACCGCGAAATTCCCGCCAGAGTCAGCAAGGTTAAAACAACAGTGAAGAACAATCCGATCCCGTGCGCCAGTTGTTTGCCAAAATCCTTATGCGAAGTGTGACGCGCGACGGCTGGAGTTGGGTCACGAAAGATCGTGCCTTCAGCTTCTTTGATTTCAGCAAAATAAACGTGCGGATCAACTCGCAACAAAGCGCCGGTCGGACAATTCTCTTCGCAACTGTAAGCCTTTCGTTTCACTCCGGGAGGATTGAGGGGCGTGTTCTGGCAAAGATTGCACTTTACCGCTTGCAGGTCTTCAGTCTGTTCGACAGCGGGCGGCAATGGGTCTGGCTTCAGATCGAACCAGCTTAACAAGCCGCCTTGCCCATTGGGGTTTTGTCCGGGCTTACGCCCGACCATCGTGATGGCGTTGTAAGGACATTGCGTCGCGCAATCTCCGCAGCCGATGCAACTTTTCGGATCAATATCCACCTGACCGCCGGGAAAACGGCCAATGGCTCCGGTCGGGCAGCCGGTCAGACATTCAGGGTCCTGGCAATGCATGCAAACCGATGGCGACAGCAAACTTTGGAAATTGGACTTAGATTCCAGCTTGACCGGGCGTTCTACGTGAATGCCTCGCCGCAGCAAACGCGACTGACCGTGAACCTGATGACACGCCATCGAACAATTGCCGCAACGAACGCACAAATCCATGTCCATCACCAACAAATTCGTCGCGTCCACCAAACCGGTTTCGATCAACGATTCCTGCGCGTTGGCGACAGGCAACGGCTGGCGACCTTCGTTCGGATTGTCTGGCGCAGCCATTCCCGTGAATGCCAACAAAAGGATTTCGCGCAATTCGGGATGTTTGCGAAGCTCTTTCAGCGTGATTTCCAGAACTTCGGCGCGCCCCATCAATGTGCAAGTCTGTTCCCAGTTGCCGTCGCGCGTGATGGCTTCGACGCCGAAACAATGCGACGGCCCAAAGTACGCTTCGGCGGCTTTCGCCTTCCAGTTGCGCGGATGATCCTCCTCCGCCGTCAACTGGCGCGTGACATTGCGCGGAGCGACTTTCGCCCAGCCGGATTTCAACACGAACAGGTTTTTCATTCGGTCGCCCGCGCGAAACAGCACGTGGTTTTTGCCGAACACTTTGAACTGGGAAATGGCTTCGAGCTGGCTGACGGCTTCTTTGCTGAGTTGCGTGGCGGCGGCGATGTCTTGAATGGTCGTTGCGCGACCGTTGCGGCGATAAGTCGAATCAAGCACTTCGCCGAATTTCGGCAGCTTTCTCAGCAAGCGCAACGCCGGGCGCTGAACTTCCAAAATCTGAACGCTTTCGTCTTTCGGCGCGCGAATCGTTGCCGAACGCGGCACTCCAGCCAGCACGGACATTTCGCCGAACTGAACTCCGGCGGGAATTTCCGCAACTTTCTGTTGGCCGTTGCCGAACAGCACATCGGCTTTGCCATTGACGACGATGTAAAACGAATTTCCGCCCCAATCGCCTTCGCGCACGATTTCTTCGCCCGGCAAAAAGGTCAGCAAACGGACATAAGGCCCGACTTTTTTGCCGTTGTAATTGCGACCATAAACAATCACTTCCAGGTCGAGTTCATATTCATAATGCCCGTTGTGTTGAGAAGTCAGTTCGGCGATTGCGCCTATGCTTTCGATTGCAGCCAACACTTCACGATGCTTAGTAGTCTCTTGCGGCATAAGGTTTTTAGTAGAAACAGTCCGATTGCCCGGGAGCGCGTGGGTTCAAAATGCAAGACAACGATGAGTCATGTTTATAGTCAGCATTCAACTTAGTCAATCCGCTCTTTGCGGAAATAATTTTCCACCTGAAAAACATCATGCAATTGGAACATTCAATCCAAGGAGAAACCATGAACCGAAAAATTTTTGCTCAGTTGTTTTTTGCGTTAGCGATCTCGGCAATGTCCCTGACCGTTTCGGCGCAAACAAAACTTGGCCCGAAAGACGATGCCAAGCTCACTGCTTCCGATTTAACCCGAATCAAAGTCGGCGAAGCCGCTCCTGACTTCACGCTGGAAGATCAGGACGGCAAGCCTGTTTCGCTGTCCGATTACCAAAACAAGAAAACCGTCGTGCTGGTGTTTTATCGCGGATACTGGTGACCGTGGTGCGCTACTCAGCTTGGAAAGCTGAAATCGCTGCTCGAAGAACAGTACCGTGACAAAGTCGAAATTCTGGCCGTCAGCGTTGACCCGCACGACAAAGCCAAATTCCTGCGCGACAAATTGAAAGACCAACCCGGATTCAATTTCCCGCTGCTGTCGGATGCCGATCACAAAGTTATTGATCGGTATGGTTTGTTGAACGAAAAAGCCAGCCGCCCAATGCCGCATCCGGCAACGTACGTCATTGACCGAAGCGGCAAAGTGCAATGGAAATTTGTCGAAGTGGACTACAAAATCCGCCCGTCGAACGAAGACGTGCTAGCTCAAGTCAAAAAAGTCGAGAAGTAATCGAAAAGTAAAAAGTTAGGTGTGACAATTTTTCAAATTGTCACATTCAGCTTGATCTCTCGAATTGGCAAAAATGACTGGGACAATTTTGATTGTCCCAGTCTGCCCAAGTGATTTTTATGAACCAATTATCCGCATACAAACGACTCAAAGGCGCAATGGTTTGCGCCGTTTTTTTCCAAATGGCTCTGGCAGTTTTTGCCGTAGCGCAAAACACACCGGGCTGGCAGTGGCGCAACATCACGCCAGCTTCTGGCGCGATGCCTGAACCGCGACGCGACGGTGAAGCGATTTACGACCCGGTCGGCAAACGAATCATTCTTTTTGGCGGTAACAGTAACGAAGGCCCCAAAAACGACACGTGGGCTTTTGATCTGGCGACGCGAACCTGGACAAAGCTGACCACTGTCGGAACTGCTCCAACGGGGCGACTCGGCTTTGACGCCGTGTACGATCCGGTTGGTCATCAAATGGTGATTTACTCCGGGCAAGGCGCGGGCTTTTTCAACGACACGTGGACGTTGAACCTGACGACGTTGCAATGGACAGATGTTTCGCCAGTTTCAGACAGTGCCCGCCCGAAAAAGCGTTACGGATCGGGAGCCGTGTTCGATCCGCAAACGCGCAGCCTGGTTTCCTTCGCCGGATTCACTTCCGAAGCCGGGCGCTTTCAGGACACGCAAAGCTTCGGCTTGGCGGGCAAAAGCTGGTCGGACTGGACTCCGGGCGGAAGTAAGCCGCAGGTTCGTTGTTTGCTGACAGCGGCGTTCGATCCCATCGGTCGGCGAATGATTATTTACGCCGGACAGCGAAGCGGCGCGTTGGACGACATCTGGTCGTTCGATCTGGCTTCGCGGCAATGGACGAACCTGACTCCGGCGGTGCGTCCGCCCGGCAGATTCTGGTCAACCAGCTTCGTCAACAAAGACGGTCGCTTCGTGATTTTCGGCGGTTCGGGCGCAGGCAATTTCAACGACACGTGGGAATTCGATTTGTCGGCTCAACGCTGGACGCAGCTTCAGATTGAAAATCCGCCTTCGCAGCGCAACGGGATGATGGGCGTGTACATTGAATCCGAAGACCGCTTCATCGTCATCGGCGGCACGGGCAACAGCGGCAATCTGAACGACGTTTGGGAACTGAGCCGCAAATCCGCTGCGACAGTTTCGACGGTTTCCGCTGCCAGCTTTGATGGAGCGATGCTCGCGCCGGAATCCATCGTCTCGGCGTTCGGCACAAATCTGGCGACCGGAACGCAATCGGCGAACGTAGCTCCGCTGCCAACGACGCTGGCCGGAACCAGCGTCCGCGTCAAAGACAATTTGGGCGCTGAACGACTGGCTCCGCTGTTTTATGTTTCGGCGGGACAAATCAATTACCTGATTCCGGCGGGAACTTCACCGGGCGCGGCAACCATCACCGTCACGAGCGGCGATGGTTCAACGGCAACCGGCTCAATTCAAATCGCCAACGTTGCGCCGAGCCTCTTCACTGCCAACAGCAGCGGCAACGGAGTTCCGGCGGCGGTCGTGCTGCGAATTCGCTCGAACGGTTTACAAACGGTGGAGCCGGTCGCCGAATGGAATGCTGCGCTGAGCCGATTCGTGGCGACGCCAATTGACCTGGGCAGTGAAAGCGATCTGGTTTATCTGCTTTTGTTCGGAACTGGACTTCGGTTTCGCAGCGGCTTGCCCGGCGTGACTGTTTTCCTCGGCGGACAAGCCGCACAAGTGCAGTACGCCGGCCAGCAAGGCGATTTTGTCGGGTTGGATCAAGTCAACGTGTTGTTACCTCGCACGCTGATTGGACGCGGCGAAGTTGATCTGATGCTGACGGCTGACGGCAAAGCCGCCAACACAGTCAGGCTCAGTATCAAATAAGCTCAGGTAAGCGTTCAGGTAAGCCTTCGGGCTTGTCACAATTCAAAAAAGACGGTTAAGCTCTCGCTGAGCTTCAACCGTCTTTTTATTTTCACTGCTAAAACTTATGGACATTTTTTCCGCAGCCACCACGCTGTTTCTGATTATGGATCCGCTCGGCAATGTGCCGGTCTTCATTTCCCTGCTCAAACACGTTGCGCCCGGACGCCGCCGTCTGGTGTTGATCCGTGAACTGGTCATCGCGTATGCCGTGATGCTGACCTTTCTGCTGCTCGGCCAAAACCTGCTGAAGTTTCTGAGCCTGAAGCAGGAATTCATCAGCATCGCCGGAGGCATCGTTCTGTTCCTGATTGCGATTCGAATGATCTTCCCGCAGGAAGGCGGAATTATGGGCGAACAAGCCGACGAAGAACCGTTCATCGTTCCGCTGGCAATTCCAATGGTGGCTGGGCCTTCGACGTTGGCGGCATTGTTGCTAATGGCGCAATCTTCGCCGAAGAAAATGACAAGCTGGGTGATGGCGTTGACCGCAGCCTGGTTGGTGACAGCAGCAATTCTGCTGGCGTCGCCGTTGTTTTTCCGTTTGCTGAAACAGCGCGGCTTGACGGCAATGGAACGGTTGATGGGAATGTTGCTGGTGATGATGTCCGTGCAGATGTTTTTGAACGGCCTGGCAGAATACCTTCGGAAATAAAAGCGACTCGATTCGATCAAATCTCAATCAGGCTGGCGACGGCTGGACGCAACTGCCGCAATGAATCCAGCAACGGCAATTGCCAGCATCAAACCAACCAAAAACTGTAATGTCGAATTTTCAGATGGATTGCACTTCAACCATTCCGGCGATAGTCCAACGAACAACACCATGTAAAACACTCCAGCCGTAAACGCCCAACCGCTGGCCAGAATCATCGCCTCCGAACTACGGCGCGTTTGATAAAATCCGATCAGCAGCCAAACGACAATCACATAATCAACAATCCACAGCGGAGCGTATTGCCAGTTTCCCCAATTGATGACGGCTTCGCCAATGCCAAGCCCAACGGCGAAAATCAGCGCCAGCCAGCGACTCAACTGCAACAACATTTCAACCTCTCATTATTTGGCAGCTTCAGGTTTGGTTGCTGCCGGCTTCAAACAGAAAATTATGTAATCGCCACGTTTGCGATATTCGTCGGTGTTGATTGAATCAAGGTTTTCAACCGGAACCACCGAAACGATTTTGACTTTGGCTTTTGGCGAGCGACGAATCACTCGCGCAGCCGTACCGAGTTTGTAATCGCTGTGAAAGGCTCCGTTGTAATGAACGATGACGTTTTTCGGCTGCGAAGCATTGGCCGCAGGAATCGCGGCTGAAATCGCTTCGGCCATCGTTTCGTCTTTCACGCATTGCGCGAAGTAGAACCTTTCAACCATCGCTTTTTCTTCGGCAACTTTCTTTTCGTCCTTTTTCTCGTTCGATTTGGCATCGTCCGCCGGATGACTGGACATGGCTTCTGTGAAGCGTTTGAAATAATCATCAAACGGACATTGAAATTGAGCAGCAACCAACTTTCGATCAGTTTCATTCAACGAATTGACAGATTCCAGCCCCTGTCGCGAAACCTGGGAAGCCAAGCGGCGAGGAACATTGCTGGCAATCACCGGCCAGTTATGTGCGCGAGCGATTTCAACCAATGGGCGATAATCCGTCGCATAACGCGGCCAGGGACGCGAAGCTTTCAAAAACGCCTCTTCGCTGAGCTTGCCTGTCAGATACTCGTTGAGCGATTGCTGCACGTCACGTTCGAACATCTCCAGCGAAACCGAGACAGCGATTTTGCGCCGAAGCAAACCGTCCAGAATTGCCCGCTCCAATTTATGAGTAGCCGGGTCATCATGCTGTTCGCCGACAAAGACGACATCGGCTTTGGCCAATTCGGCCAGCATAGCTTCAAAGTCAGAAAATCGTTTATCTTTGGAATCGTAAACTCGTTGAGGGATGTATCCGGAACCGGATTGGTGAGGGTTTTGAGTTTGAGCAACTGAACTTTGAACAAAAACCAGTAGCGGAAAAAGCAGAGCGAAAATTCCTTTTTTAGCGGTCATTGAAAAACGCCTTTCACAATTTAGCTTTTGGAGTTGAATACCGGAAACCGTTCGCAGTATACCCATCGCTCCTAAATTTCAAAATGTCTTGGCGCAATGAAATCAACCTCTCGAAAACCGAAAAAAAGTGATCCGAAGACTGAGCCTTCGCGTGCTCAGCACCTGATACTGGGCGCGAAAGGCGAGCGACTTGCGGTTGAACATCTTGAACAACAAGGTTATCGCATCGTTGCCACCAATTTCACCTTGCCAATTGGCTATAGCCTTCAAGGGCGGCAGATCACAGGGGAAATAGACATTGTGGCTTACGACGAAACGACGCGACCATACGTGCTAACTTTCATCGAAGTCAAAACACGCACTCGAACCGACATTGCCGCTCCGGAAGCGGCTGTGGATCGTCGCAAACAGCGACAAATTATCCGAACGGCACGACTCTATCGCCGCTTGATGGCTGTGCAGGAAGAACCATTCCGATACGATGTCGTCACCGTGATTGCGGCCCCGAATTCGGACGCAGAGATTTCCCTGCTTCGCAGCTTCTTCAATGAAGAGCCGTTCACTCGCAGCAATTGGAACCGAGATAAGTTCTGATTTTCTTCGATGCGCCCGTTGACAAAATACGGAGGCTTCGGTAAAAAGTCGCTTCCGTCAGCGGGAGTAACTCAGTGGTAGAGTGCAACCTTGCCAAGGTTGAAGTCGCGGGTTCAAATCCCGTCTCCCGCTCCATTTTTTCCAATCAAGAATCTTTCAAAATATCGAGATGCGGCGAAGGCGACTGTCAGAACTTTCGTCCTGACGTTTTCTGAGCATGCTTACTCTCCAGCATTTCCGTTTCGAGAGTCTGTGCAACTCACCAAACCACATTCCTTCGCCGCTTTGCTTTTGATAAAGCAAACTTCAGTAGCCTCTCCCCTGCAAGTCTGCAAACTTAAATGAATTAAATGAAAAAGTTTGTGCGAAAATTGTCAGCCCTGTGCTAGACTCCCGCTCGGAGTTTCAGCTCCCCCTTGGATTCGTTACCCCAAAAGCTCTTCCGCCCCATATCCGATTCGTGACAATCAGCGTCCGATCGTCCAGCGCAAGACGTTTTGAGTTAGTAACTTTCGTGAGAGCGATTGAAACGTTCTTTAGAGCGTTGCGCTTACACTTTTGCAGCCACGCGCTGTCAAACCACTTTTACTTTTTTTATTCTGAATCTCGACCGAAGGGTTGTTGGGACAGGAACCGGAAGGTGACTTATGAAAGCTAAATTGATCAAAAAAGATTCTCCGTTGCAGGAGCAATTAAAAAAAGCACGCAAAAACAAAAAACTTCGCAAAAAAACTAACCCTGCTCGCACAGCATTTGAGATGACAACCGAATGGCTGAAAAATCGCAGGGATGAAACCTCCAACGCACGTGAAAGCTTCGCTGCGTTGTTCACCAACACTGATCCTCAATCGGCTTAGGCCCAATCTCCATCCGACCATCTCCCAAAATGATCCCGTTCTGACAAAGTACCGCAGCACGATTGATGAGTTGATTTAACTGGGACTCTCTCATCAGTCGTGAGCAGGTATTTTTGCCTTTTTCGCTCATTAGCTTGATAAACTCTTTCTACGATTTAGCAACTCAGCTACAATCGCCATCCACTCGGATTTACCGTTTTCAATTCAACAAAGCGATACGAAATCTGCGAAGGAGCAATGAATGAGCACTCTTCAACCGAAGAAAGAGCATAAGTTTACGTTTGGGCTATGGACTGTTGGGAATCCTGGACGCGATCCATTTGGTGAACCGACTCGTCAAGCCATTTCACCCGTCACCATCGTCGAACGTCTGGCCAAGCTGGGCGCTTACGGCGTCAACTTTCACGACAACGATTTAGTCCCGATTGACGCAACGGCCACCGAACGCGACAAGATCGTCGGTGACTTCAAAAAAGCTCTGAACGACACCGGAATGGTTGTGCCAATGGCAACAACCAATCTGTTCGGCGATCCTGTTTTTAAAGACGGTGCTTTCACCTCAAACGATCCGCGAGTTCGCCTGTACGCCATCCAGAAAACCATGCGTTCAATGGATTTGGGCGCAGAAGTCGGCGCAAAAATCTATGTCTTCTGGGGCGGACGCGAAGGCGCGGAAGTGGACGGTGCCAAAGACGCGCGCGAAGCCATTAAATGGTTTCGCGAAGCCATCAACTTCCTCTGCGAATACTCCATCTCACAAGGTTACGGCTACAAATTCGCGATGGAAGCCAAGCCGAACGAACCGCGCGGCGACATTTATTTCCCTTCCACTGGATCGTATCTTGGCTTCATCAACACGCTGGATCATCCTGAAATGGTTGGCGTCAACCCCGAAGTCGGCCACGAACACATGGCTGGGCTGAACTTTTACCACGTCGTTTCCCAAGCCATCGAAATGGGCAAACTCTTCCACATTGATTTGAACGATCAGAAAGGCTGCCGCTTCGATCAGGATTTGCGCTTCGGTTCGGAATCTCTGAAAGGCATGTTCTTTTTGGTCAAGTTGCTGGAAGAAGCTTACGACGGGCCGCGCCATTTCGACGCGCACGCTTATCGCAGCGAAGACGAAGAAGGCGTTTGGGATTTTGCCGCTGGCTGTATGCGGACTTACCTGATCCTTAAAGAGAAAGCTCAGCAGTTCAATGACGACCCAGATATTCAATCGCTGCTGGCTGAAATCAAAGCCGTAGATGCGAACTTTGAATCCATCCCGGTCAAATTCACGCCGGAACGCGCAGAGCAAATCAAAGGCTTGAATCTGGATCGTGCGGCGCTGTCTCGTAAACGGCTGCCGTACGAAAAGCTGGATCAACTGGTTGTTGATCTGCTGCTTGGCATTCGCTAAGCCAATCGTTCTACCCATTAACCGAAGGGCGCGTTTGAGGTGCTCTTCGGTTTTTCCTCCCGCCCAATGCACTACAGAAAATTCAATCACACGAACTTTGCCAGTTCAGAAGTCGGCCTGGGTTGTTGGCAACTCGGCGCGGACTGGGGCGAAGTTTCGGAAAAAGACGCTCAAAACATTTTGGCCAAAGCCGTTGATTGCGGCATCAACTTTTTCGACACGGCGGATGTTTATGGCGACGGGCGCAGCGAAACGTTGATCGGCAACTTCCTGAAATCGTCCAAGTCCGATGCGTTCGTTGCCACAAAACTCGGTCGCAGAGGCATTTATCCAAACAATTACTCCGAAGCGACGATTCGCGCAGCAACCGAAGAATCGTTGCGACGATTGCAAACCGACGCGCTTGAACTGACGCAGCTTCACTGCATTCCGACTGAGGTCATCAGACAAGGCGACGTTTTCGATTGGCTGCGAACGCTGAAAACCGAAGGCAAAATCAAAAGCTTCGGAGCCAGCGTCGAGTCAATGGAAGAAGCTCAAATCTGTTTGCAGCAAGACGGACTGGCTTCACTGCAAATCATCTTCAACATCTTTCGGCAAAAACCGATTGCCGAATTGTTTGAAGCCGCCAAAGCTAAATCCGTCGCGTTGATTGTTCGTCTGCCGCTGGCCAGTGGATTGCTCGGCGGCAAGCTGACGAAACAATCCAGCTTCTCTGCTGACGACCATCGCAATTACAACCGTGATGGACAGTTTTTCAACGTTGGCGAAACCTTTGCCGGATTGCCGTTTGAACTTGGCGTGGAATTGGCTGAAGAACTTCGGCAATTCGTGCCTGAAAATCAGACGATGGCGCAAATGGCAATGCGCTGGATTCTGGATCACGAAGCCGTTTCTGTGGTCATTCCCGGCGCGACGAAAATTCATCAAGTCGCCGCCAACGCATCGGCTTCGGATTTACCGCCGCTCGGCGAAGAAACTCATCGTCAACTTCATAAGTTTTACGAACAGAAAGTCGCTCAACACATTCGCGGGCCGTATTAAGCCGCGTTGACCATCAACCGCCAACAAACCGGACAACGCTTATGACACCAACTCCGCCGCCCCAACCGCCGGTCACGAAGAAAGAAATCGCTGGCTGGTGTTTTTACGATGTTGCTGATTCCACGTTTACTACGGTCATTATCACAGCGTTTTACGCCAACTTTTTCAAAGACATTGTCGTCGGAGATTCGACTCAAGGAACTTACCTGTGGGGAATTGCCACTTCGATTTCTGAAGTGGTCGTGGCACTGACGGCTCCGATTCTGGGAGCCATCGCAGATTTTTCCGGCAGCCGCAAAAAATTTCTGGGCATTTGTGCGTTGACGATCACCTTCTTCACCGGAGCTTTGTGGTTTGCGGGGCCGGGCCAGGTCACGTTGGCAATGGGACTGTTCATCATCGCCAATTTGGGCTTTGCCGGCGGCGGAGTTTTTATTGACAGCTTCCTGCCCGGAATTTCCACCGATGAAAATGCGGGGCGAATTTCCGGCATCAAATGGGCGCTGGGTTATCTGAGCGGGCTGATTTGCGTCGCACTGTGCGGTCCGTTGGCACAGGGAATCAAACCGAACGCCACCCCCGAAGACATTTCCAAAGCCAGTCTGATTCCGGTGGTCGTGGCTGTGTATTACGGCTTGGCGGTGATTCCGACGTTCTTGTTTTTGCGTGATCGCAGCGAAGCCAAGCCATTACCCGCCGGAGAAAATTATCTGACCGTCGGTTTCAAGCAATTGCGAAAAACCTTCAGCCAGATCAAACGTTACCGCGAACTGGTCAAATTGCTGATCGCGTTCCTGGTTTACAACGACGGCGTAGTCACCGTCATTATCTTCGCCGCGATTTACGCTGTGGATACGATTGGCTTTACTCAAGGCGACATCACCTTTATGTTCATCGTCCTGAACGTGGTGGCCGCCGCCGGAGCTTTTCTCTTCGGCAGCATCGCCGACAAAATCGGCCAGAAACGCACGATCTTCATTTCGCTGTTCATCTGGATCATTGCCGTGTTCATCGCTTGGCGCGCTCACGATAAAACGACTTTCTGGGTGGCTGCGACTTTGGTCGGCATCGGAATGGGTTCCTGCCAATCGGTGACGCGCAGCTTGTTGGCGCTGTTTACTCCCAAACAAAATGCAGCGGAATTTTTCGGTTTTCTGGGCATCGCCGGAAAAGCTCTGGCGTTTTTGGGGCCGTTTGTATTCGGTTCGCTGACCAAAGCGTTTAACAGCCAGCGTCCGGCGATTCTGGCGATTTCAGTCTTTTTCGTTGTCGGAGCAATCCTGTTGGCTTTCGTCAACGAACAGAAAGGCAAGGCCGAGGCGTTGATCCCGGTTGATGCCGAAGCCTAAGTTCGGATAGAGTCGCCCCGCTTTCAAACAACCCAACTTGCACCTATATGCCGATTGCTGAAGGAACCCGCATAGACCGATACCAAATTCTCTCCCCGATTGGCACGGGGGGAATGGGTGAAGTTTATCTGGCGCAAGACACACGATTGGGACGTAAAGTGGCGCTAAAACTCCTTCCGGCTCATTACACTCAGGACAAAGAGCGGCTACGCCGATTCGAACAGGAAGCTTTTGCCGCGTCAGCGCTCAATCATCCGAACATCATCACCATTTTTGAAGTCGGCCACACCACGACAGACACCGGCAATTACCATTTCATCGTCACGGAATTCATCGAAGGCCAGACGCTGCGGCGAAAAATGGCTGGCGGAAAACTCTCGCCAAACGAAGCTCTGGAAATTGCCTCACAAGTCGCCAGCGCACTATCTGCTGCGCACAACGCCGGAATCATCCACCGCGACTTGAAGCCGGAAAATTTGATGGTTCGCCCCGACGGATACGTCAAGATGCTGGATTTCGGACTGGCCAAATTGACCGAAGCTTTTCACCAGGACCCGGCCGGCAGCCACGACCTGACCGGTGCAACGTTTGACCCCAGACTGGATTCCAGCGAGTTTCAAAGCAAAACAGCGGTTGACGCTTCGCTTGGAGAAACCGCTCCCATTTCGACCGGTAATGAAGCTTATGGAACCGTCACTTCGCTGAAACAAACGGTTCCGGGCGTGGTGATGGGAACGGCGCAATATATGTCGCCAGAACAGGCTCGCGGGCAGCGCGTGGATTGGCGAACCGATTTGTTCAGTTTCGGAATTGTGCTTTACGAAATGCTGGCCGGTCGCCCGCCGTTCACTGGCAATTCGCCGAAAGAAATCGTCGCGGCAATTTTGAATACCGACCCGCTGCCGTTGTCCAATTACCTGCCTGATGCTCCCGACGCTCTGGAATGGATTGTCAGCAAAGCTCTGGTCAAAGACCGCGAAGAGCGTTACCAGACGGCCAAAGAAATGCTGAACGATTTTCGGCGGCTTCAACGCCGAATGGATGTCGAACGCGAAATGTCGCGTTCGTTTCTGGTTTCCAGCGACGACAGCGGCGAAAAACATTTGACCAAAGCCGAAAAGCTGAGCGGCAACACGACTCAGGAATTGAATCTGGCCACAGGCGTCATCAGCCAGACGAAATCCAGCGGCATTTTTGCTCATCTGTCAGGCAGAACTCCGCGAAGCAGATTCGGCAATCCGCTGTTTATCACGATGGTCGTCACAACGCTGTTGGCCGTCACTGCCAGCGTTTATCTGTATTTCAACCGGCCTTCGGCAGTTCGTTCGCCGTTTCAATCTGTGCAGTTCCGCCGCTTCACAACCAGCGGCAAAGCGACTCGCGCGGCAATTTCGCCGGATGGAAAATACATCGTTCACGCCATTAACGACGCAGGCAAACAGAGCTTGCTGGTTCGACAGGTGACTGATTCCAACAACGTGGTGATCGTCCAACCGGCAGACATTTTTTATCGCGGCCTGACGTTTTCGCGCGATGGAACCAGCGTGTATTTCGTTTCGCAAGAACGCACAGATCCGATTCAAACGCTGTATCAAGTCCCAGTGTTGGGCGGAACGCCGAAAAAGATTTTGCGCGACATTGATTCGCCAGTCGCTGTTTCGCCGGACGGCAAACAACTCGCTTTCATTCGTCGCGTTCGCGGCAAAGGCGAAGACCAACTGGTGTTGGCCAATTCCGATGGCAGCAATTCGCGCATTCTGGCTTCGCGCAAAGGCGCAGATTTTTACAACATCACGGGTTTGGAATGGTCGCCCGACGGCAAAGTGCTCGCCTGTCCGGCTGGATCGAACGCTGGCGTTCGGCACATGTACGTTGCTGAAATCAACGTCGCCACCGGGCAGGAAAAACCTCTGTCGCCGCTTCGCTGGGCGAACGTCGGCAGACTTTCCTGGACGCGCGACGGCAAAGGTCTGGTGATCGGTGCAATGGAGCAAGGATCTTCGCTGACGCAAATCTGGTTTCTTCCCTACCCCACAGGCGAGGCACAGCGAATCACCAACGATTTGAACGATTACCGCGACATGTATGTCACCGGCGATTCGCGCACGCTGGTCACTGTGCAGTTGGAAGCTCACGTCAATGTATGGCTCACTTCGCCCAACGATCCGTCACGCTCCAAACAAATCACCGAAGGCATTGGCCAGCGCAGCGGCGAACGCGGTTTAACCTGGATGCCGAATGGAAACCTTGTTTACATTTCTCGCGCCAGCGGCAGCCAGGACATCTGGATGATGGATCAGGCGGGACAGGCTCAGCGACAATTGACCACAGCAGAAACGCGCGCTGATATTTATCCGGCGATTTCGCCGGATGGCCGTCATATAGTTTTTGTTTCGACGCGCTCTGGCAATTCGCACATTTACCGGCTCGATCTGGAAACCAACGATCAGATTCAATTGACCAAAGGAATCAGCGAAGAATTTCCGACAGTTTCGGCGGACGGCAAATGGGTGATTTACAACTCCACTGCTTCGACGAATTTCACGCTTTGGCGAGTGCCGATTGACGGCGGCGAACCGCAGCAATTGACCAATCATTTGTCTCAATGGCCAGTGGTGTCGCCCGACGGGCAGCGCATCGCCTGCTGGTATCGCCAGGAATCGAATGCTCCCTGGAAACTCGCTTTCATTCCCATCAACGGGGGCGAACCGGAAAAACTGTTTGATTTGCCCGGAGCCGACGCTCCATTCCCTGTTCGTTGGACGCCGGATGGCAAAGCCATCACTTTCGTCAGCACGCGCGGTGGAGTTTCCAACATCTGGTCGCAAAACATCGAAACTGGCGAAACCAAACAGTTGACGCAATTCTCCAGCGACCAAATCTTCTGGTTCGACTGGTCGCGCGATGGGAAACAACTCGCCACTTCGCGCGGCAAAATCACCAACGACGTAGTTCTTATCAGCGACGTGAAATAGATGAGCCATTACTCCAACCTGACATCCGTCATCACCGGAGGAGCCAGCGGCATCGGATTGGCCACAGCGCAATTGCTGCACCAGCGAGGCGCTCGCGTCGCCATCGTGGACGTGCAAACTGACAAAGGCGCTGAAGCATTGGCTTCGCTCGGCGATTCAGACAACCGTGCGATTTTTCTGCCAGCGAATCTTGCCCTTCCTGAAGAAGCCGACCGCATCGTTGCTGAAACCGTCGCCGCATTTGGACAGGTCAATGCCGTCGTCAACAGCGCAGGCATTCAGCGATACGGCAACGCCGAACAAACTTCGCTGGAATTGTGGAATGAAGTGATGGCGGTGAATCTGACTTCGACGTTTCTGATTTCGCGCGCGGCGATTCCGCACCTGCGGCAACACGGCGGAGGTTCCATCGTCCACGTCGGATCGGTGCAATCGCACGTTTCGCAACGTGGAGCGATGGCGTACGTCACCAGCAAACACGCTTTGCTGGGACTGACCCGTTCGATGGCAGTGGATTATTCGGCTGAACGGATTCGCGTCAATTGCGTGTGTCCGGGAACCGTGGATACGCCAATGTTTCGCTGGACGATGTCGCTTGATCCCAACCCTCAATCGGTCATTCAAGCCTGCGAAGCAATGCATCCGATTGGCCGAATCGCTCAACCGGCAGAAGTCGCCGAAGTCATCGCGTTTTTACTCTCTGACGCCGCTTCGTTCGTCACCGGAACCGCGATTGATGTTGACGGCGGCGTGCTGGCGCTGGTTGGCGGCGCTCCAACCACAAACTGAACAGCCCACACGGTGCTCGCATCGTGAACCTCTTGCCGCGCGCGTGACTACGATTCAAGAACTCCCAGCCGTTTTCCGACTGTTTTGAAAGCCTTGATGGCGTGATCCAAATCCTGTCGCGTGTGTGCGGCGGAAATCTGCGCGCGCAATCGAGCTTCGCCTTTCGGCACGACCGGATACCAAAGCCCTTTGATGTAAACGCCTTCGTCCAGCAGTTCGCGGCTCATGTCCTGGGCAACGGCGGCTTCGCCCAACATCACCGGAACGATGGGGTGCGTGCCTTCCAGAATGCGAAACCCTGCGTTCACAATTTCGCGCCGGAAGTAAGCGGTGTTTTCGTGAAGCTGCGTGACGATACCCGGGTCGCCTTCGATCAAATCCAGTGCGGCAATCGAAGCCGTCACCACTACCGGAGGCACGGTGTTGGAGAAAGTGTAAGGCCGCGATTTTTGCCGCAAAAACTCAATCAATTCACGCCGTCCGGCAATGAACCCGCCTGAAGCTCCACCCAAGGCTTTGCCAAATGTTCCGGTGACGACATCAATCTGCCCGTGAACACCAAGCTCTTCCGGCGTGCCATGTCCGGTTTTCCCCAACACCCCTGAAGCGTGCGATTCGTCCACAAACAGCAATGCGCCGAACTCACGAGCCAGCGCGACCAGTTCCGGCAGCGGAGCCAGATGCCCTTCCATAGAAAACACGCCGTCAGTGGCAATGACTTTGATGCGGTAATTTTTGCCGCGATCTTCTTCCAACATTTGCCGCAAATGAGCAAAGTCCCGATTGCGATAGAGCTTCGACGCGGTTTGCTTCGCCACAGCGCGACACAGCCGCACACCGTCAATGATGCTGGCGTGGTTGTACTGATCGCTGTAAATCACATCTTCAAAATCGGTTTGCCCAAAATCGTTGGCATAAAGCGCCGTGAAGAAAGCTTCGTTTGCCGCAAAGCATGACGAATGCAAAATGGCCGCTTCGCAACCGACAAAGCGCGCAATGCGTTCTTCCAGTTCCAGATGGATCGGTTCGGTTCCGCACAAAAATCGCACCGAAGACATGCCGAATCCCCATTCATCCAGCCCGCGATGAGCGGCGTCTTTGATCTTCGGATGATTGGCCAGCCCCAGATAATTGTTCGACGCCAGCATGATTGCGTCACGACCTTTGACGCGAACGCGACCGCCCTGCTCGCTTTCCAACGGGACTTCGTATTTGTACGTTTTGGCTTTTTCGAACTGGTCAAGTTCGCTCTGTAATACGGAATAAAGTTCGGTTGGATTCATTTACGCCTCCAGGTTGAAGTTTGGGTCGGGCGTCAAAAGAACTTTGACGGCTTCCTGAGTTCGCACCAACTGAAATCCACGCTCAAAGTTATCCAGCATGATCGGTTGACGGGCGATGATCTTTTCCAGCTTGGCTTTCAGGCCGGACTTATCCGCCGCCAACAAATCCAGCATGGTGTACCAGGTGTCGAACATTCGACGGCCAAAAATGCCACGCATCGTCACGCCTTTCCAGATGACGGAATTTCCAATATCGAATGCTGACAGCGGCTTCGACGGAATTCCGAGCAGCATGATCTGGCCTCCGTTTTTGACCAGCTTTCCGGCGTCGTCATACGCGGCGGCTGAACCGCTCATTTCCAAAACTACGTCCACGCCACCGCCGTGTTCATCGCTGATACGATCAAAGAGTTCCTGTCGTTGTCCCGGTGCATTGGTTTCGTTGGTGTCGAAACAGAAATCCGCACCCATCTCGCGCACGATTTCAAACCGTCTAGCCAGATGGTTGGAATCAATCCCACTGGTCGCCACTGAAAAGTCCGTCACGTAAATCCTGGTTGCGCCCAAAGCTCGCGCGACAGCAGTCGCCATCATCCCTTGAGTTCCGCATCCCAGAACAGCAACGGTTTTGCCGGAAACGTCGCCTTCCATCACGGTATGAACGGCGTTTCCAAGCGCATCCAGAAAAGCTCCAAACCGTGGTGGAATCATCTGCTTGCCGCCAAAGCGTTCCAGGTTGATCAGATTTTCAAACGGCACGCAGACGTATTCGGCAAAGGTTCCGTCCAGATGCACGCCTTTGATTTTGACGTTTTGGCAAACGTGCTTGCGACCAGTCATGCACTGATGGCAGTACCCGCAAGCGATGTGCATCTCGCTGGTGACGTAATCGCCTATGCTGACCAACGCCTTTGGAACGCCTGCGCCGATTTCGACAACTTCGCCGCAGAATTCATGGCCGATGACCAATGGTTGATAGCGAGTGGAATCTCCGCCCAAATGGCGAAGCATTTCATCTTGAATGCCTTTTCGCGTTAGCGAGTGATAGATGCCGAAATCCGTTCCGCAAATCCCTGCCGCCAACACGCGCACCTTCACCTCCGCCGGATGTAAGGCCGGTTCGGGCGCGCTTTCGACGTAATGCAGCCCGTCTTCATCAAGTCTGTTCTTCTTTAATGCCTTCATACCTTCATACTCCCTCCCAAGAGTTTATTCGTACCCAATCGCTTCAACTACGCTGGTGTTGACGGCTTTTCGCGCAGGCAGCCACGCCGCCAGCAGCGCGATGCCAATCGCCAGCGGCAAAGCAATCAGCACCATCACAGGCGAAAACGAAAACGGAATCGTCCAGCCTCCAACCATCATGGCCATCGTTCGGACGATGAACCAGGTGTTCAGAAATCCGGCGATGGCTCCGATCAACACGCCGACGATGGCGATGGCGGCGGCTTCCAGCAAAATCATTTTGCGAATCTGGCTGCGCAAACCACCGATGGCTCGCAACACGCCAAGCTCGCGTTTGCGCTCGGCGACGGAAATCATCAGCGCGTTCACAATGCCCAAAGCCGCGATGATGATCGAAACCGCCATCTGCATATAACTCAGCGCAAAGAATCCGTTGATCAAATCCATGATCCATTTTTTGTATTCCTGGTTGGTGTAAACGAAGGCGCGATGTTCGCCGCGCACCAACCGCTGAACTTCAGTTTTGACAGTGGCTCTGTCCGTTCCTGGATGCAGATTGATTTCGATCATATCCACAGACGAATCGTTCCAGTACTTTTTGTAAAGCTTGCGATCCATGAAAACTGCGCCTTTTTCTGAAGTGTAATCTTCGATCACGCCGACGATTGGCATATCAAACGGCACGGTCGGCGTAGCCAGCTTTAACCTATCGCCAGTCGTCAGGTGATAACGTTCGACGAAGTTTCTGGCGACCATCACGCCTTCGCCAGCGACCATTTTTTCGCGGGCTTCGTTTTCGTCGGCTTGTTCGACAACATTTTTGACGCGCTCAAACCATCCGTCAAAATCCAGCGCCACCATTCCAATCGAATCGTCGGCATAAGTCGGAAACAAGATTCGCACGTTTTCGATTCGTTTAATTCCGGGCAAGGCGGCGATTCGCAGACTGAGTTCTTCGCTGAAGTGATACGTCCGCGAACGCGCCTGATCGGAAGCCGCGACGAACAAATCGCAATTAACAATGCGATCCATCCAGCCAGAAACGGTTGTTTGGTAGCTGCGAACATAAGCCGCCGTCGCAAAGACAAACATCAATCCAACCATCAAGGCTCCGACCGTAGCCGAAGTCCGGCGCGGAGATTGAATCATCGTATCCACAGCCAACACGCCTTCGGAACCGAAGAAACGATCCATCAACGGACGCAGCAATCGCGCAATCCATTGCGTCAGTTTCGGCAGCAGCAAAACCATTCCGAACAAGAGCAAAGCCGCGTAACCGAACTGAACATTCATCCCGACTTTTGCCGGAGCCAAGCCGATCAAGCCCATGCTGACGATGACCAACACGACTCCGGCAATCAATCTGGTTTTGCCAAGAATGTCTTCCTGCTGGCGAGTTTCGATATTGTGCAGCGCCAAAATCGGATTCAACCGCGAAGCTCCGCGCGCTGGCATCAAAGCTCCGATCAGCGACGACAACACTCCAATCACAAACGCCGTCACTGCGTAATCCCAGCGAAAAACCGGCGGCTGTTGCGTTGAAACCTGGCTGAACAATTGCGTGGCAATCTGGCTCAGCATTCGCTCCGCGCCGATGGCCAAAAAGTAGCCAAGAAAAATTCCCAGCGCGCTGCCGATGACTCCCATCAAGACGGCTTCGCCCAGAAACATTCGCTGGACGTTTCCGCGCTCGACGCCCAAAGCCCGCAAGACGCCGATTTCTTTCCAGCGTTGATTCACCGAAATGCTAAACGTGTTGAAGATGATGAAGACGCCGACCAGCAAGGCGATAAAGCTGGCGATGGTTGCGCCTATGCTCATGGCCGAGATGGCTTTTTCGATTCCGGTTCCGCGCGAAGCCGGGCGATCTACTTCGACGCCCGCGGGCAATCGTTCGCGCAGTTTTTGCCGCAAAGCCAGAACATCAACTTCCGGCTCGTTCATCAAATCAATGCGATCAATGTTCTTGCCGCGACCGAACACGAACTGCGCGTTGAACACGTCCATCACGGCAATCTGCCCGTCGAAGACTTCGCCCATGCCTTGCGGTTTGAAGATGCCGCGCACGGTGAATTCCTTGCGCCCCTGCGAAGTGAACAGCGGCAGCTTGTCGCCGTCTTTCAGGTTGTGTTTGTCTGCGAACGTCCGCGAAATCAAAATCGAATCGGGCTGAGCCAACGCCACCAACGGATCGGCAATTTCAGTCGTCGTTTCGTCAAATTCGTATTCGCGCAATTCGCGGTCGCCCAGCATATCCACGCCGACGATCATCAAACTGCTTTGGTCGGCGAAGGCCGTGTTGCCAATGACTTCGATCACCGGCTGAGCCACGCGAACTCCGGGCGTGTCCTTGACGGTTTCCCAAACCGCTTCGGGAAAACCTGATTCGCCGCCGGTGATTTGCAACGTAGCCTTGCCCGCCAGCTTTTCAATCGTCGTCGTCAACGAACTCAATAAAGTCAGGTTCGCCGTGCGAACTCCGAAAAAGACTGCGACTCCGAGCGCGATGCCCAGCAAGGTCAACGCAGTGCGAAGGCGATGTTGCCGCCACTGTTTCCAGGTGATTTGAGCGAGAACGGAAAGCATAATTTTCTACTTCAACGCTGATTCCAGCGCGTTGGCAAGCATTGCCAGAAACGGCACGCAACGCCGGTAATCCAGCAAGTAATAATTCAATCCGATTTTGATGTTGCGGTAATACTCAGCCCGATGTTCGGCATAAAACTGCTCCGCCGGAATCTGCCAGGCTTTGCTGCCCAGATGCGAAGCCAGAAACCATTTTTCCAACAACCGAGCCGCTCGCCCGTTGCCATCTTGAAACGGATGAATGTGAACGAAAATCAAATGCAGCAACGCCGCGTGATAAAAAACTTCATCAATGCTCAACTGCGCTTTTCGCAGTTCAGCAACATCCGCGAACAACTCCGCCATCTTTTCGGCAACGAATTCCGACTCGACAGCGGCGTATTCGATTCCAGCCTGGCTGTAAACAAACATCAACTGACGCCGATACCGCCCGCGTTCGGATTTCGGCAACCACCGCGCAGACGGTTTGGCGTGCGCTGCCAACAGATTCTTTTCATTCAAAGCATGCGAACGGGCGAAATCATAGGCAGCGATCAGGTCTTCAATCTCGTGCCGCTCTTTGGCCTTGAAACGGCGGCTGGCCGGATCAAGCTTTGAGTTCAAAAAGAAATTCAGGTCAATCGAATTGCCTTCGATGGTGGAGGAATAGACCGCCGAAGCTTCCACCGAAAATTTGATCGTTGGCTGTTTGTCCGATTCGACAAAGCGCGGCCACAGTTTGACTGGTCGCGCCTTGCCCAGCGCCGTCAACCATTCGTCTTTGTAGCTGTGGTCAGTCAGTTTCATTGCTTGGTTGTGTGTTCTTTGGCGGTTGTTGAACTAACGATCTTGCCGTCGCGCAATCGAATAACACGGTCGCAATGTTCGGCGGCTTCTTCGTTATGAGTAACCATCAGAATTGTCGTGTTGAATTCGCGGTGCAGGTCGTCCATCAAGGCCAGAATTTCTTCGCCGGTTTTTGAGTCCAGATTTCCGGTTGGTTCATCAGCCAGCAAGACCGGCGGCTGGAAAATCAACGCACGAGCGATGGCGATACGCTGGCGTTCGCCGCCAGACATTTGATCGGGGCGATGCGTCGTCCGCGCACCAAGCCCAACCTTGTCCAACATCGCTGCGGCTCGGCTGTCGGCTTCTTTTTTTGAAGCGCCGCTCAATCGCAAAGGCAGCGCGACGTTTTCCTGAGCAGTCAGCGTAGACAGCAGATTGAAGGTCTGAAAAACCATGCCGATCTTTTCCCGCCTCAGCCGCGTTCGTCGGTCGTCATCCAGTGAAGCGATGTCCGTGCCGTCAATTTTGACTTCACCCGAAGTCGGTTCGTCCAAACCACAAACCAGATTCAGCAAAGTAGATTTGCCGGAACCCGACGGCCCCATCACGGCTACACGTTCGCCTTTGGCAATCAATAGACTGACGTGATCCAGCGCATAGACGACTTTGCCGTCGCCGTATTCGCGCGACACATTTTCCAATTGAATCATTGACCGGATTTCCTCGCAGGAAGAGTTTCAGCAGGTAGGCAGGGATTCTTCCATAGCCGATTCGGAATGTCACGACTCGAGATTGTCCGGTAAACAGCAGGCAGGTTTTTACTTCAACCTCGGCACATGAACCGTGAATGGCACGGTGATGATTTTGTCTTTGCGTTGGAATTGCGACCAGATGCGGTAATTGCCAGGTCGTGGAAAGAAAGTGTCAAAAACCACGTCAGGTTTGCACGGCAGTTTGGCGCGTTCTTCCAGACTCAATTCTTCGGGAATCATTTCGGTCGGATGCGAATGCAGATAATCAGTTCCGTCTTCGCTGAGAATCAACGTGTGCCCCCAGGCTCCCAGGTAAGGTTTCAGATCATCCACCGGCTGACCAGATTTTTCATCAACCAGATGGTAATGCAGTTCGGCAGACTTGCCTGAAAACGGTTCCGCCGGATCGAACTTCAATTCAAAGCGAGTTCCGTCAACGACTCTGGCCAGCTTATCGCCAACGGGTTTGTCGGGAACCAGCCGAGCGTAGGACGACATCAAATCGCCTTTGAACCCGGCAGTCACCAAATTGTGATGTGTGACTTGCGGCGTGCCGCCATTCGGAAAGAAGTCACAAAAGAGCTTGTAATATCCGGCTTTCGGCAAGTCGGTCACAATCGTGAAGCTGCCGTCCGGCTGTTTGTCCGGGTGGATGTGCTGAAACTCTTCAAAGTCCTGACTGACGACAAATAAGTGAAACGGCATGTCGTGCAGGATGTTGAACTGTTTGACCTGTTTGCCAGTCGAAGGATGAAAGACTGTGAATCGGAATTTCGCCTTTTGCCCGGCGCGTGGCGGCGCCGGGGTGGTTTGAATCCGAACGACAAAATCGCCGGATTCCGGGGGAGCCGCCTTGACCAGTTTCATTTTGCACTTCGGACAAGTTTCCGGCTTGTTGGAAACCACGTCCGGGTGCATCGGGCAGACATAAAAATTATCGCTGCTGAGCGTTCCGGCTTTGGTCGCCACCAGCTTCATGTTGCACTTCTGGCAATTGCCCGGCACTTTGGAACTGACATCCGGATGCATCGGACAAACATAAACAATCTGTTCTGGCGGCTGTGGGTCTTGGCCAAATGCCGAAAGCCCCAACGAAGTAAACGCCAAACCGCCAATCAAAAACTGTCTGCGCTTAGTTCTCATAACCATTACAACAAAGTAGGTTGATCCTGATTGGTACGAAGCCACGCGGTTAAATCCTCAAGTGATTGGAACCCCAGCATCGCCACGTTCAATCGCTTGAGCCTCTCAAACGGCAAAGCCTGAATCAATTTTTTCAGGTCATCCCCCAAATCGCCCAGCCGAATTTGCAACAAATCCAGAGCCATTTCTACGCCAGCCTGCTGCATTCCTTGTTGCATTCCTTGTTGCATTCCTTGTTGCATTCCTTTTTCGATTCCCAATCGTTCAACGGTAGTCACGTATGGCATTTTTCTTTCCTCCTCGAACCGATCCATTTCGTCGGCGTATTCGATCTGCAACGGTTTCGGCAAAAACATAAGCCAATCCAGGAAGCGAAACAACTCGATGACCTCTCGCTCTTCATAACCTCGATCATAAAGCATCTTGGTCAGCGTAAGCTTCCACTCCAATCGCCGCCTGGCATTGCGCCGCGTTTCCAATAACCGCAAATGAGCCATCACAACAATCGCAAATGGATTTCGGCTTTGCTCCAGTTCAGCTTCACGTCCTTGATAATCCAGAATCTTGATTGCCGAAAACCGCAGCGAAGCTTTTGTTCCCAGCAGTTCATAGCTGAATTCGCGTGGTCGCCAGCGGCGATGCTGGTCAGTCAGCACGACAAACGTCGCTACGCGCTGGCCGAAACGATCACTGATTCGGTAATGGTAAACATACACCCGTTCGCCGAAATCAACTTCACGCTCGCCCTGAACTTCGGCGTGAATCAACGCGATCACGTCTTCGCCGGTTTTCAACCAAACCTTGACCAGCTTATCCACGGCGCGACGACCGAGCGCCGCATCTGCGGTGATTTTCTGAAGCTCTTTGTCCAGAAACTCGTACCCGCGCAACCAGTCAATCTGCTCGTGAGCCGCAGGAAAAAAGAATTCCATGAACGCTTCAAAATACAGGTCGAGCAAATCCTTCCACGGCGAGTCCTGATCCGGCACTTCCATAAATCACCTGCGAACTTATGACCTGGCTTTTTCCGCCGCACGCTGCAAAAACTGTTGCAGCTTTTCCATATCTCCAGCCACAGTGCGCGCCCCAGCAAACAACACGGCGGCCAAAATCAACGAAACAACAGGCGCAACGTAAAAGGCGCTGTGCAATCCGGCGGCGCGGAAAGACTCTGCCATTACCGTCGCTCCTGCGTCAGTCATTGCCTGCTTGGCAAAATAATCACTTAAGTTGCCAAGAATCTTCGCGCCGAAAGCTCCACCCAGCAAGTACATGGCGAAAAAGTAAAGCGCCATTGCCGTGCCGCGTAAACTCGGCTCAACCACGTCCTGCACCGCCGGATACACCGTCACGTAATACACATAAATCATCATCCAGCCGACGCCCATCAAAATCATAAAACTGGTCAGCGAGCCTTTCGGTACATTCAGCGCCAGATAAACACAGGGCGTGGAAATCAACAGTGACCAGGCAGACACAAGCATCCTTCCGTTCGGGCTTTTTTTGCGCGCCCAATCTGCGGCCAATCCTCCGCCAAGCAAACCGACAACGCCAACGGCACCCAGAACCACAGCGGAAACATAACCTGCATCGGCCACATCCAGGCCGTGATAGCGCCCCAGGTAAAGCGGCATGAAGGAATTGACCGCATAAGCATTGAAGTTATGGAGCGCGCCAGACAGGATGATCCACCACATGGTCGGAATGCTCAGCACGCGGCGGTAAGGCTCCCAGCCGGTGTGATGTTCGTGCTCGATCTTGACGGCCTCAGTCGCGCCGCGATTTGGTTCTTTGATGAAAAACGCCAATCCGGCCAGAATCAACCCCGGAATGGCGGCAATCAACAAGGTTCGTCGCCAGCCGTAATTTTTGGCAATCACGCCGCCGAACATATTGCTGAGAAAAATGCCTATGGGCAGCCCCAACATGAAAATCGAAGTCGCGCGCGCCCGTTTGCTGGCCGGATACAAATCGCCGATCAAAGAATTGCCCGCCGGAGAACAACTCGCTTCGCCGACACCAACCAGCATTCGCGCGACAAACAACGAAAGATAATTCCACGCCGCCGCGCCAGCCGCCGTGAACAAACTCCAGGCAGCAACACCAATGCTCAAAATCCGCGACCGATTTCCGCGATCAGCCCAACGCCCAAGCGGAACACCAACCGCGGCGTAAATCAGCGTGAAGGCCATCGCCATATTTCCGAAGTCGGAGTCTGTCAGCTTGAATTCGTCAATGATCGGTTTTCCAACTGAAGCAGCAATCTGCCGGTCGAAAAAGTTCATCGTGTTGATGAGAAACAGAACTACCAGAGCAAACCACGCCTGATTTTGATTGGAGCTTTGATTTTCGTTCATTGTCTTTAGGTGGTAGGTAGCTGGCGGCTGGCAATAAGTGAAAATCGCCAAGTTGAAAAAGTTTCTTCTACTTGCCGTCAATCACCTGTTACCGGCCACCTTAATTGCCTTTGAAATTGGGTTTGCGTTTTTCGAGGAAAGCCGAAACGCCTTCTTTGAAATCTGCGGAACGGAAGCAATCACCTTGCCCGACGGCTTCAAATTCCAGAGCAGCGGCCAAATCGGATTGAGCAGAAGCGTTCAGCGCGGCTTTGATTTTCGCCAAAGCCAGGCCGGGCGAAGCGACCAGCTTGCGAGTCAATTCATCCACCGCATCATCGAGTTTTTCCGCTGGCACAACACGGTTAATCATTCCCATTTCCAGCGCCTGCTGAGACGAAATCGGCTCGCCCAGCGCCATCAATTCAAACGCGCGGCAATAGCCGACTGCTCGCGGCAGGAAATAAGTCCCGCCGCCATCCGGCATCAACCCGATTTTGACAAACACCTGGCCGAAAAAAGCTTGATCCGAAGCGACGATGAAATCCGCTGCCAGTGCGTAATTGCAGCCGACTCCGGCGGCATGGCCGTGAACTCGCGCGACGATCGGTTTCGGCAAATCGCGCATCGCTTGAATGCCCGGATTGACTCCGGCGCGAAGCGAAGCCGTCACGTCATGCGTCGCGTCACCGCTGCCAAATCCCTGCACATCGGCTCCGGCGCAAAAGGCATCGCCCGCACCAGTCATGACGATGACTTTGGTTTCGTCCGTAGCGGAACGCTTGATTTCGTCGCCGATGAATTTGAACGCTTCAAAATCCAGCGCATTGCGACGTTTGGGATTGTTGAACGTAATCCGCTTGACGCCGTTTTCCAGCGAGACCAGCACTTTGTCTGACACTGCCGACTCTCCTTTTTGTTTGTGTTGAAGGAAGGAATTAAAACTGCGATTCAACGTTTCGCAATTCACTATTTGAAAATTTCGGAAAAGACCTCGGTCAACTGTTGATCTATGCTTCCTTGAAAATCCCCGTTGGGCACATTGAGTTCATCAAGGATCGCCTTGAATTTCTGGTGGCCGTTGGGGCTACGTAATTCAACCCATTTGACTTTCAATTTATCAGCTTGCTGTTTATTCAAATCCGAAAGCTTGTCAGCCACAAAAACCTGACTTTCACGTGCGAAAATCGCGTCGGCGCTTTCGGGATTGCCTTTGCCCATCAACTTCACTTCACAGCGATAACGAGTTTGGTCGCGGCCAATCAGGTAAAAATCCACTTCGCGCTGAGAATCCGTCAGGCCGGTCAGGTCGTAATGCGATTCCGGCACTTTGTACAAAAGACAAAGCGTCTTCATCAAACTTTTCTCTACCTGCTTCCCCGCCGTGCTCCAGGCTCCGCCGCGCAACTCGGCGCGTTTAACAGCCAACGTGTTGATGACGATCAAACTCTCGCTCAACGTCAAATCCACTTTTGCGTCGCCAAATCTGATGGTGAGAGTCAGATCAAAATCTTCTTCCTGCTCAATCAAGTTAGCGATGGACGAATAAAGCTGCTCGTAATGCTCACTCGTAGCTTGAAGCACTATATTCCGGCTGGCTGAGTTGTACATATTGGAAATGGTCTTTTTGTTCAGGCCGGAATTGATGATTAGTTCGTCGGACGGCAAATCCGGATTCAGAAACTCTTGCTTATACCAATCAACGGTGACAGGCTCGTGCTTACTTTTGGCTTCGATGACTCGCCGAAAAAACTCAATGGCGTATTCCAGGAATTTGGTATTTATCAAAGACACTACTTCAATCCGATAATCCTGGCCGCTCACCAACCGTGTGATGATTCGTTTGGTAACCTCATCCGTCAACGTCATTTTTTCTCCTTCTGGCTTTCTACAACGAACTGTTCAAGCGCCAGGAATTTTGCCTCTTCACCATTGAGCAACCCTTTGCCACCGAGGTCTTGCTTCATTCTCTCAATATATTTTCCCTCTTGTTCAGTCAAAAAGAAGAATCGTTCGAGCTTTTGCGCCGCTCTGCCGAATGTTCCGCTGCCACCGAACGGGTCAAAAACCAAATCGCCAATGTACGAATAAAACTTGATAACCCGGCTGCAAAGCTCAAGCGGGAAGACGGCGCTATGAGTGCGGTCATAGGTCGGGTCTATTTTCCAAACGTTGCTGGTTTCATATTCGCCTTTGATTTTGCTGTCCTGGATGATTTCCAAGTCGTATTGCTTCATATTCCAATCAATCAAACGATCAGATTCTTTTCGATAAACCATCAGGTATTCAGTTACTGCATTAGGTTTGTAACCAAGCGGCTTTCTATGTTGTAGAAAACCGGCATTACGGTTTTTTACGCTCGTCTCCGGTTTCAACCAAACAATGTCGTCAATGAATTCCCAGCCTTGGCCAACCAATCGAGCGTGAAGATCAAAAGGAATCGGATAGCGCTTACTGGCGTGTGCCCGGCTGACTCGAGGAATGATGATCGGAGAGGTATTGACGATCAAAAAGCGACCTTCTTTAGTCACCCGATAAACCTGAGCAAAGACTTCGGTCAAAAAATCCAGGTAAGCGTTATAACTTTCGTAGATCGAATAATCTCTGGCGTTGTAATAAGGAGGCGAGGTAAATGTCAGATGAATTGATTCATCCGGAACAGATTTGAGCACTTCCCGAACATCGCCTTGAACAACAGTATTTCGCATAAACAAGGGCGAAACTGGGTGAGGTGCTTGAGGCTTTTTGTCAGATTTGGCTTCGCGGAATTCCCGGCGAATGACACTCTGCACCATCTCATTCGGATGATCCGAAATTTGTTTAAGAGCTTTTCTGACGGTTGGATAATTGCGGAAAACCAGCAACCCTCGAATCGCCTGAAGCACGACTTTCGGATCGTCGTCTTCCAAAACTCTTGTCAGCAAAGTAATCGCGCGGGGGCTTCTCAATCTGCCCATAGAAGAAACCGCTTCACGACGAACCATAGAACTTTCGTCTTCCTGAACAACTTCATATAGCTTTCTCAGCCAATCCTCCGTCGCCACCTTTCCCATGTTTTTGACCGCCCAAAAACGCACTTGATCGTTCTGATGTTTAAGGAAAGGAAGGAAGACATTGACATCGAACTCGTCAGGCAGGAATCCGAGGTTTTCCAGCACTTCGACCAAATCCTTGCCGTCTTTTTTCTGGCTGATGAATTGATAAAGCTTCCCAAGATCGTTTTGCTTGAGGTGCTCAATATAAGTTTTGACACTTGCAGATTGGGCAATCATTTTGGTTCTAAATCTCCATTACCAATGCGTCGCTTACTATGAATGGTCGCTTCGCGTTAGGCCATGTTTTCCGTGAAGTTTGGCGGAGTTTATCTGAGTGGTATCAAACTACCAAGCGTGGCTGGAATTAAAGATTGGTGAAAAACTCAATCGCCGCGAATGGCTACGACCGGATCGAGTTTGGCGGCGCGTATGGCTGGCCACATTCCGGCGATCAATCCGACCGAAACCGAGGTCAGGAAACCAGCCAGAATTGCCCACACCGGAACAGCGGCGGGAAAGTTGACGACCAGTTGCAGGGCGAAGGCAAATAAAAATCCAACTGCAATGCCGATGATTCCGCCAAAACCTGTCAGCGTGATGGCTTCGATCAAAAACTGCGTCAGCACATCTCGCCGCCGAGCGCCCAACGCGCGGCGAATGCCGATTTCCGGCGACCGTTCCGTCACCGAAACCAACATGATGTTCATGACTCCTACGCCGCCGACCAGCAATCCCGCCAGAGCAATCGGTACAACCAGTGCAGCCAGCGCGACGATGATTTGTTGGACGACTTCAAAAACCTGTTCGGCTCGGTTAGCGCCAAAATTGTTTTCGGCTCCGCTCGGAACGTTGCGGCGAATGCGAAGCGTCGTAGTGACCTGTTCGATGACTTCGTCCACTTTGCCAGCCGGAGCACGCACGACAATCGCCACGCCTTCGATTTCCGGATACTGTTTGGCAATGGTTTCAAACGGAGCGTAAACGATTCGTTCATCCAGTTCGTCGCTGCCTATGACGCCTTCGCCGGAGGATTTGGTCAACACGCCAACGACTCTATACACACGACCATCAATTCGCACTTCTTGATCTACAGGATCGGTTTCCTCAAACAACTGTGAAGCGATTCCCTGCCCGATGACGCACACCGGCACGCGATTGATGCGTTCGGCGTAAGTGAAAAACCTGCCGCGTTCAACACTGACGGAAACAATGTCCGGAAAGTTTTCCCAGACGCCCAGAATCAGCGGATTGATGGCTTCACGGCCACGCGCGCTCATCGAAGCCTTGTTCGCCGACGGTCCGTAACTGCCGCGAATTTTTTGCGGCGACACGGCCAGCGGTTTGTCGAGCGCCGCTATGGCCAGCGCGTCTTCGTACGTCAGGTCTTTGCGCTGGCGCTCTTCGGCAGAAGGCCGCCGGAACGACGGGCCGATCTTTTCTTCTTTGGTGAAGTAAATGGCGTTGGGCGCGCTCTTTTCGCTGACCGCCGCCACACGAGCCGACAATCCGGTCAGCACCGAACCAACCATCACCACTACCGCCGTTCCGATGACGACTCCCAACAGCGTCAGCGCCGAGCGCAATTTGTGCGTTCGCAAACTGTCGAACACGGTGATGACGATGTCTTTGAGGATTTGTGTTTGCATAAAACCACCCGCTTCCTACCGGTCGCGGTACTGACTCATTCCTTCCTCAACGCTTCAATCGGACTCAGCCGCGAAGCGCGGCGAGCGGGAAAAACTCCGAAGACAACGCCGACCAGGCAGGAAATCAGAATCGCGGCGAACAAAGCCCACAGCGGAACCGCGACCGGAAAGCCGCTCAATTTTGCTATTGCCCAAACCAGCATGGTCGAAATCATCATGCCGACCAAACCGCCCAGCAAAGTCAGCAACGAAGATTCCAACAGAAACTGCGCCAGGATGTCTTTGCGTCGAGCGCCAATCGCCAGACGAATGCCGATTTCGCGCGTTCGTTCTGTCACCGAAGCCAGCATCATATTCATCACCACGATGCCGCCAACCGCCAGAGCGATCCCCGTCAACGGATACAAAACCGAACCGACAATGCGCGTCAACAAACTGGTCACGGCTTCGACACTTTTGGCAGTAATGATGCTGAAATTGTCGCTGTCACCGTAACTCAATCGCCGCTGAGCGCGCATGCCGAAGCGCGCAATTTCTTCGACTTGTTCGTTTGGAACTTCGACGCCGAGTTTGGCTTTGACCAACATCGAAATCGAACGCGAACGCGCGCCGAAGACTTTGGCAAAGGTTCCCAAAGGAATTTGCACAAATCCATCCTGCGAAGCTCCGAACGAAGAACCGCGTGGAGCCGCAACGCCTATGACTTCGTATTCGGCGGAACCAAGTTTGATGAATTGCCCGATTGGGTCACGGTCGGGAAACAGAAATTCGTCCACGTCCGAACCGATGACGCAGACCGAGCGGCGGTTTTCGTCGTCAAAATCGGTCAGGTCTCTGCCATTGACGACTTTGATCGTTGAAAGAGCGGCGATGTTGGCGGTCACTCCCTGCACGGCGATTCCTTGCAAGGAATTGTTGCCGCGTTGAGCCGGAAGCGCCGCGTCAATTTGCGCGCCGACTTCCATACGGTCGCCGATACGCTGACGCAAACCGGCAATGTCTTCGATGGTGATGTCGGGGCGTTTGGCCAACGCTTCGGCAAAGGATTGCGCGTCACCGAGAAAGTCTTGAAACGAAGCTTTATCAATTCGGGCTATGCCGGGGCCGAGCGAGGACGCTGTCTGTTTGATGTAATTTTGCGCGCCTTCCAACAAGGCGGCGACAAATGTCACGACGGCGACACCAATCACCACGCCGATGATCGTCAAACTCGAACGCAGCCGATTGGCCAAAATCGCGCTGGCAGCAACGCGAAACGCTTCGCCCCAGCGCGAAAAGCCAAATTTGATTCGATACTGCTTGTTTTGAGCTTTCCCGGCAGTGACGATTTGATCGCCTACTTCAGATTCGCGGTTATTGAGAATCGCATCTTTGAACACGGTGATGCTTTATCGCTCAGACGACTGGCGTCTGTCACGTCAGATTCGACTTTTGGCATGTAGCTAGTCCAAGACAACCGTTGTCGCAGGTCAAAAACCAGACTTTATCCAGAGCGCCACTGTGATTTTCATCTGCAAAAACGCTCTGCAAAGAAATAGTTCTTCGCAGAGCGATTATTTTGGGGGTTGATTGAGTTGCTTACTGTTTCTTGCTCTTCGCTTCCATCCAGCGTTTGAACTGATCCCAACTGGTCATATTCGGACGTGGGGGCGTCAATCGGCGGAGCTTCCTGCCACAAAGGCCAGTTGGTTTTGACTTCATTGCGAATAATGTCCGGCACGTCGTCCCAACCGTTGACGCGCAAACCGGCAGTGTGAAACACGACGACACCGGGGCGGTCGCCCATTTTCATCCACGGCAGCCATTTTGAAATCCGCGCCCACGAAACCGTCGCGTCGTCCGATCCGGTTTTGGCCGCGTCCAGCAATTCGTTTTCGCCCGGCACGCGACTGTACACACCGCCTTTCCACCAATACACCGCCGGTTTGCCGTCTTCAGTCGAACATTGAACTTTTTGCCTGGCTTTAACGGCGTCTGCCGGCTTGCTCAAATCCATCTGCACGTTACAAAACCGCGCGTGTAAACAAGCGAACAAGGCAAGCGGGAACTTTCAACATGCTGCTTTCCATCACACGTGAAATCAGTCCGGCCATCGCTGACTGCGAACTGACGCCATTGGCACTGGTGACGGCATTGCTGGCCGGAGCATCGAAGCACACTCAGTTTACCGACAACACTCCTTAAGCACGAACGTCGGTTGAAAGCAGCGGCGCGATCACCACACGAGCCATTCGTCCGGCGGCAACAATGCGTTCGTAATCAATTCCGGTTTCAATCCCAATCCCATTCAGCAGGTAAACCAACTGTTCGGTGGAAACATTGCCGGTCGCGCCTTTGGCAAACTGGCAGCCGCCTAAATTCCCCACCGCCGAATCGAACATTTCCACGCCCGCCTGCATCGCCGCGAAAATGTTGGTCAGCGCCATTTTGTAAGTGTCGTGAAAATGCCCAGCCAGCGGTTTCGACGGCCAACGGTCTTTGATGTCGGCCATCACGTCGTACACTCGATTGGGCAAGGCACGCCCGATGGTGTCGGCAATGCAAACCTCATCCGCGCCGAGTTCAAAGTATTGATTGGCCAGAGCGACGGTTCGTGCGCGCGGCACTTCGCCTTCGTACGGACAAACGAACGACACACCAATCGTCCCGCGCAGGTGAACGCCGTCGGCTTTGGCTTTTTCGGCAATGGCGGCGACCTGCTTCATCGAATCGGCCACGCTCATATTGACGTTCTTGACGTTCAAATTTTCCGTCGCCGCCACCACAAAGCCCGCCTCTTTCAACAACCCCGTCGCCCGCGCCCGGTCATAGCCTTTTTCATTCGGCAACAAGACTTCAAACGCGACTCCGGGATGTCGCGCGACGACGGCTTGCAACAACGCTTCGGCGTCGGCCATCTGCGGAACCCATTTCGGCGAAACAAACGAAGTCGCTTCAATGTGGCGAATGCCCGCTCCGACCAGAGCTTCAATCAGCGCAATCTTTTTTTCGGTTGGCACAAACGCGACTTCCGATTGCAGCCCATCGCGCGGACTGACATCCATGATCGTGACTTGCTTGGGTAAGTTCATCGTGGTCTTTCATTTTGAAAACAGCGGCAGCAGCCTTCTGCGGACAAGGTTTCAGCTCACACCGTCGGCAGCGAGTTTCGCAATCACGTCTTCGCTCATCCCCAGCAAGCCGCAGTAAATTTCCCTGTTGTGCGCGCCGAGCGGCGGGCCGATCCATTCGGTGCGGCCAGGAGTTTCGCTCAGTTTCGGAACGAAGGCCGGCAGTTTGACCCTCTCGCCGTTGCCCAGGTCTGCGTCTTCAAACAGGCCGCGCGCAATGCCGCCAAGTCACTTCCGCCAACCACGACGATGAAAACGCGATCCACCTGGGATTTCGCACTTTCCAGACCGAATTGCGATTCGCCAGACGGAACGTTGGTCAGGTGGTGCAAACCGCTATAAACTTTTTTGCCGTGATGTACGAACTTGCGTGACTTGAAACAGGCTGGCATACGCCGCAGGGCCAAAACTGATTCAGGCGGCTTCTCGCTCACCCGGCCAATTCAGCCAATTCAGCCCACCGAGTCAAATCCAGATCAAGCTGTTCACTCATCGTTTGCAGTTCATCGTAAAGTTTTGCCACTAAGACGTGATCGCTGCTGTTGGCTTCGAGACTGTTTTCAGCTTCTACTTTGCGAATTTCGGAATCGGTGATGCGAGCTTCCAATTCTTCAAGCTCGCGTTTTTCCTTGAAGGTCAGTTTGCGCTTGGTTGATGTTTCAACAGGTAAAGCAGCGACAATTTGTTTTTGTTCGCGGGCTTTGACTTCGGCTTTGGCGGCAGTCGCTTCAGCTCGCTCGCGTTCGCGGATTTCCAGGAAGGTCGTGTAATCGCCAGGGTATTCGCGGACTTTGCCTTCGCCTTCAAATCGGAAAATGTATTCAATTGTTCGATCCAGAAAGTAACGGTCGTGGCTGACGACGACCAGACAGCCGGGAAAAGTTTCCAGATACTCTTCCAGCGCAACCAGCGTGGGAATATCCAGATCGTTGGTGATTTCGTCCAGCAAGAGCAGATTCGGCGCGCTCATCAACATCCTCAGCAAATAAAGTCTGCGGCGCTCTCCGCCCGAAAGCGTGGCAATCGGCTGATACTGCATCGCTGGTGGAAACAGGAAACGTTCAAGCATCTGGCTGGCCGTGATCCAATCACCTTCGACGGTTTGAATGCGTTCGGCAACTTCCTTGACATAATCAATCAAACGAACCGACTCATCGAATTCGCGGTTTTCCTGATCGTAATAACCGATGACGACGGTTTCGCCTTTTTCGACCTGACCGGAATCAGGCTGTAAACGTCCGGCGATGATTTCCAGCAACGTAGTCTTCCCTGCTCCATTTGCGCCGATGATGCCGATCTTGTCTCCGCGTTTGAACTGGTAGCTGAACGTATTCACCACCATTTTGCCATCCCAGCTTTTGCTGACTCCGGTCAAACCCAGAATCTTTTTGCCCAGCCGATTCGATTCAAACGCGATGTCGAGCGAACGTTTTTCGGCAATGTCGCTGGCTGCCTGGCGCGATTGCTGAATGACTTCGTTGGCACGATCAATGCGGGCTTTGGCTTTTGAAGTTCTGGCTTTCGGCCCTCGGCGAAGCCATTCCAATTCACGCCTGGCCATTTGTTTCAGCTTCTGCGCTTCGACTGCCTGACGCTCTTCCTGTTCCTGCCGTTTTTCCAGATAGGTTGCGTAATTGCCTGTGAACGATTGAACTCGCCCACGATCAATTTCGACAATTCGATTGGTGACTCTATCCAGAAAGTATCGGTCGTGAGTGACCAGCAACAACGCACCGCTGAAATCCTGTAGCCAATGTTCCAACCATTCAACGGTTTCGGCATCCAGGTGATTGGTCGGTTCGTCCAGAATCAACAAGTCAGGTTTGATAAACAGGCTGTGCGCCAGGGCAACACGTTTGCGCTGACCGCCCGACAGTGTCGCCATCTTCGCGCTGAGTTGCGTAATGCTGAGTTCGTTCAGCATCGCTTTCAATTCAACTTCTAACTTCCACGCGCCGCTGATTTCCAATTGCTCGGCAAGGTCGCTGACGCGCTTCAATAACTTGTCGTCAGCTTCTGCTTGTTCAGCCAATTCATCACAGGCAAGTTCATATCGTCGCAACAAGTCCAGCTTTTGATGCAGCGCGTCGTTGCTGCCGGCAAAGACTGCTTCGATGACGGTTTGCTCAGGATCGAACGGAGGATTTTGCGACAGGTAGGCGACAACTTTGCCGTTGGCAATAACAACGCGGCCAGTGTCCGGTTCTTCTTCACCTGCGACAACTTTCAACAGCGTGGTTTTACCGGAACCGTTTGCACCGATGACGCCAATCTTGTCGGCTTCGTCCAGCCCAAAAGAAACTGAAGAAAACAGCGGCTTGATGCCAAAGGTTTTGCTGACATTTTCGAGCGAAAGAATGTTCATCTGTAGATGGCTTTTCACCGCAGCAGGCGTGGAGTACCGCAGAGGTTTCGCGGAGTTTTTCTGTATTCTCTGCGCTACCTATGCGTCCTTTGCGGTAAAGGTGAATCCTAAAAAGCTTTGCTGTTGATTCGGAGCAGTTCGAGTTCAAACACCAAAGTCGAGTTGGCGGGAATAGTGCTGTACGGTTTGTCGCCGTATCCAAGTTGTGGCGGAACCACTATCTTGCGTTTGCCGCCAACGCGCATGGCGTCAATGCCTTCTTTGGAATTGCCACCTACGCCCCAGTTCCAACCTTTGATGATGCCGGTTTCGCCGATGGTGAAATCCACGACGCCACCATCGAATTTGTGACCATCAGGAAACTTGCCGACATAAGCGACTTTGACGTTTTGCCCCATCAGCGGGCGTGGGCCAACGCCGATTTGCGTGTCTTGAAATTGAAAGCCTGATGGAGCCGTTTTCATCTCACCCGGTGTCGGCGACACGTCCGCGTTTGGCGTGGCAACAGGTTCCGCAGTCGGACTTGGCTTGGTGGTGGCGACATCGGTCGAAGCAGGCTGGCAACCAGCCAACGCAAACAACAAAGCAAACAAAGATAAGAAGCGTGCGAAACGCATAATGTTTTTCTCCTGATGATCGGGAATTGAAATCGCCTTTGGGCGGGCGGTCTGTATAATAGCGACCGCGTTATCTGTGGTCAAAAATTGCTCTGAAGGAGTTTCTTCATCGTGCCGTTAAAAGTCATCGCCTCCCGTACCGCCAAACCGGAATCGAAGCCATTGGTTATGGGCGTCGAATTCAACCAGAATCAAATTTCCGTTGCGCTGGTTGACGATCAAGCGCGCGTGATTGCCGAACGCAAGTTTGCGACTCCGCAGCGAACAACGCGAGCGGCAACCACTGCCATTGCCGGGACGTTGATCGAACTCGCCGGTTCAAAAGAGCGCGAATCGAACCCGATCGTTGCCATTGGCATTTCGGTCGCTGGTTTGGTTGACCCGCCAACCGGAAGGGTTTCGCTTAACAACCTTCGAGGCTGGACACGAGTGCCGCTTGGCCAATTGCTGGAAGAAAGTCTTGACGAATCCGGCCACGACATTCGCCTGCCGATGGCGGAAAAACGCGCTCGCGCACATCACGTTGAATCCGGTCATCCGCCGATTGTGATTTCTTCGCGCGCTTCGGCGATGGCGGCGGCGGAAAGCTGGCATGGAGCCGCTCGCGGAAAATCGAACGTTGTGTATCTTTCAGTCGGTTCGACGATCGAAGCAGGCATACTTTGCGACAACCGAGTACTGGCTGGTTCAGCCGGATCGGCGGGCGCTGCCGGATGGTTGGCTGTCGGGCAGGAATTCAGACACGAATATGAATTCAACGGCTGTTTGTCGGCGGAAGCGACGATTGCTTCATTGGCTCGACGTGCGGTCGAAGAAAACACAGGCTACGACGGTTCTATGCTCGGCGGATTGATTCAAAGCGGAGCCGATTTCGACGCAACCACAATCATTCGCGCGGCTCGCGGCGGAGACAAGCTGGCGGTCAAAGTCGTTGGCGACACTTGCCGCTGGCTTGGGCGAGGTGTCGCCAACCTGATTTCCATTCTGAATCCTGAAACCGTCGTAATCGGTGGAGAGTTCGGCTCTGCATTGAAACCGTTTTTGGATGACGTTCGTGAAGAAGCCAGGCGCTGGGCTGAGCCGAATGCTGCGCGGCAATGCCGCATCCTTGCCGCTTCGGTCGGAGAAAGGGCCGGATTGATTGGTGCGGCTCGGCTGGCGTGGCTGAAAGCCGGAAATTGATTCGATCAATTATGACTAACTGATGTTACGCAACAGCAGAACAGGAAAAGCATTTGACAGTTTCTTCGTCCCGGTAGGGACGGTTGAATTTAGCGCGGCGTTTCAACGCCGGGTAGCAGAGCGTTTCTCTGGCGCGTCCTGTAGGGACGCTTGAATCT
>JANRKX010000118.1:0-11601 GCA_033763255.1 Acidobacteriota bacterium
CGAACTGGCGAACGCCGGAACGCTGGCCTGGCGACAAGGCGTATTCGCCGAAAGCGACCTGGACAGCGTGTGGCTGGTCATCAGCGCGACGGACTATCAGGCAGTCAACGAATCCGTTGCGCAAGCGGCTGCCCGGCGCAATTTGTTGTGCAACGTCGTGGATCACCCGGCGCTGTGCAACTTCATCACTCCGGCGCTGGTAACGCGCGGACGTTTGCAAATCAGCGTTTCGACCGGAGGCGGCAGCCCTTCGGTAGCCCAACGCGTGAAACGCGAAATCGCGGAATTGATCGGCGACGAATACAGTGACCTGCTGGAACTCGCCGCCGAATTACGTGCCGAAGCCAAACTCCTGCTTCCTGATTTCGAGCAGCGGCGAACGCTGCTGCACAACTTTGCCGAATCCGAGGCGATTGAGTTGCTACGCACGGGCAAACACGACGAAGCGCGGCAACTGGCTTTCCATCTGCTGAAACTGGCTGTTGAAGCAGAACACAAATGAGAACAACCATGATGACAGCGACAAACCAGAGTTTCGTTGGAGTAGCTGAGCTTGATCTGCTGGCCGAGCATTTTGAACCGCGCCGCATCGAAGACGTGTTGGAATGGTCGGCGGCGCGGTATTCGCCGAAACTGGTGATGACCTCCAATTTCGGCGTGGAAGGCGTTGTGCTGTTGGATCATCTGATGCGCGTTGCGCCGGAAACACCCGTCATTTATCTGAACACGGGCTTTCAATTTCGTGAAACGGACGAAGTTAAAGAACGATTGCGCGACCGATACAAATTCCAATTGATCGAGGCTCGTTCGGTGCTGACCATCGAAGAGCAGGCGAAAATTTACGGCGAGCGGTTGTACGAATCCAATGCCGATTTGTGCTGCCGCATTCGCAAGGTCGAACCGTTGCAACGTGCGCTGGCCGGGTTTGACGGCTGGCTGGCGGCTTTGCGCCGAGATCAATCACCGACGCGCGCCGCCATCAAAGTTGTTGAATGGAACGAACGCCATCAACTGGCAAAGATTCATCCCTTGGCCAAATGGACTCGGTCGGATGTTTGGAGCTACATCGTTAAACACGATTTGCCGTACAACCGGCTTTACGACGACGGATACACCAGCATCGGCTGTTGGCCTTGCACTCGGCGGGTTGGCGCAGGCGAAAACGAACGAAGCGGACGTTGGGCTGGCAGCCGAAAACAGGAATGCGGCATTCACGTTTGAAATATGAGAGAAGGAACCGTTGGGTGCTCGAATTTTCCCCAAGTTGTCAGATTGACTTTGGGCTGAACAGACGTGTATAACGCGCCCGTTATTCCGTATCAAAACAACAATCAGTCACGAATGAATTATGACAACTGATCTGTGCGGGCAGGTCGGTCAAGGTTGATAAAAGCTTTAGCTGGCTGGGGAAAAAATATCGTAAGTTTGAATACCAAGGCCGAATTGGGGTTCGGCAACTGCTGCTCAGGTTTCTCCTGCCGGATTGCATTCTTCCTGTTATTGTTCGCCCAAGCCTCTTGAAAGAGGCAAACTCACACATCTCGTTTCCCTAGCATTTGATTTATCACCATCTGGGGCTGAAGTGTCTCGTAACGATGTTCTATTTGAAGACCAATTGGCGAGCAATGGAAATCCTGTCTGTGGTTGCACTGTTGCTGTTGTTGTGTGAAACGACGGCGTGCCGTCGCAAATCCGCCGAGCAGGAAAGTACGACGATCACGGTGTATGGATTCAGTGTGGTCAAAGACCCGTTGCTGACGACGATCTTCCCGGCATTTGTTGACGAATGGCGTGACAAAACCAGCCAGCAAATAACATTCGAATCGTCATTTGCCGGATCGGAAATCGTCACCAACCAGATCATCAACGGCGTTGACGCCGACGTGGCGATTCTGGCCATCGAACGCAACGCCGAACGATTGCTTCGCCCGGACGTGACTCGCAGCGATTGGCGCAAATTGCCGTATCGCGGCATCGTCAATCAAACGCCGATGGTCATCGTTACGCGCGCAGGAAACCCAAAACGCATACGCGATTTCAATGATCTGGGAAAAGCTGGAGTCGGAGTCATCTTGTGCGATCCGACTTCATCCGGCGCGGGCAACTGGGCGCTGGCTGCGTTGTACGGTTCCGAATTGCTGAAAGCTGAAGAGCGCACCGGAAAGCGTGACCCGCAAACGGCTCGACAGTTATTGATGCAAATCGCCAAAAACATTCGCGCCACACCGGAATCGGCTCGCGCTGCGCGGGCGTTGTTTGAACACGGCGAAGGCGATGCGCTGATCACTTATGAACTGGAAGCCTTGCAGATGAAAGACAAAGGTCAGCCGATTGAAATCGTCATGCCGCAAGCGACGGTGATGTGCGAGCATCCGGTGGTCATCATTGACCATTTGATGAGTCCTTCGCGGTACGCGCTGGTCGAATTGTTCGTTCGGAGTTTGTGGGAACGCCCGGCGCAACAAGCCTGGACTCAGGCGCGGTTTCGTTCGGTGATCGAAGAGTTGAACGGCGGCTTTCAGAAAATCGAAAAACCGTTCAAGGTTGGCGACCTGGGCGGCTGGAACAAGGTCACCGACGAAGTCATCAACGGCGCGTGGAAGCAGGCAACGCAAGGCAGCCGCTGAAGTTTTGGAAAAGCATGAACGTTACGGCTCAAAACAGAACTTATTCAGGGCGACCCAATGATCTGGTTCGTCCGTTCGGCATAGGCTTTGTCGTGCTGGCGATGATGCCGTTGGTGATTTTGCCGCTGGCTTCGATCTTTTATTACGGATTCAACAAAGGGCCGATTCATTTTTGGGAAGCGGTCAAAGCTCCGGCGGCGATTTATTCGCTGCAATTGAGTTTGATGACCAGCAGTGTCGCCACTGTTTGCAACGTCGTGTTCGGCATCATCGCCGCTTATGTGATGTACAAATATCGGTTCAAAGGCAGTTCGGCGTTGATGATTATCATCAGTTTGCCGACGGCGATTCCGACGGCTGTGGCGGGCGTGGCTTTGTTGCTTGTTTGGGGGCGCAGCGGATTGTTCGGTTCTTTGCTGGAATACACCGATTACCAGGTGATGTTCACGACGGCGGCGATCATTTTGGCGAACATCTTTGTCACGTTTCCGCTGGCTTTCGGAGTCATCAAACCGGCGCTGGATAATCTGGATCCGAGTTTTGAATCCGCCGCCGAAACGATGGGCGCGACTCGCTGGCAGACTTTTCTGTACGTCGTGCTGCCCAGTTTGCGCGGAGCGATCATTACCGGCGCGTTGCTGACTTTTGCCCGCTGCATCGGCGAATTCGGTTCGACGATCATGGTCAGCGGCAACAAAGCCAAAACGATGACTGCACCGCTGTACATTTATGCGAAATTCAACGAAGCGGAAGTCGAAGCTGCAACCGCAATTGCCGCCGTGTTGGCGGTGATCTCTTTCATAGTCTTTTCGCTGATTCTGTTCACGCGAAACCGACTGGAAAAGTGAGGTATGCGATGATGGCAAAAGCGATGCTGAATCAAGTTTATGAAACGGAAATTTACGCTGAACCGGCTGTGCGGAAAACCAACGCGCTGATCGTCAACGGGTTGAGCAAACAATTCGGCTCGGAGCGCGTGCTGGACGACATCAGTTTTTCGATTGCCGAAGGCGAAAGTCTGGTTTTGCTGGGGCCTTCGGGCAGTGGCAAAAGCACCACTTTGCGATTGATCGCCGGATTGGAAACTCCCGATGGCGGAGACATTTTCCTGCACGGACGCCACATCGAACACCTGCGCGCGCGCGAACGCAATATCGGCGTCATCTTTCAGAACTACGCGCTGTTTCCGCGCATGACCGTCGCCGACAACATCGCCTTCGGGCTGAAAATTCGCGGCGTGAAGCGAAAAACGCGCGACGCCAAAGTCGAAGAACTGCTGGCGATGATCGGCATGACCGAACACCGCGACAAATATCCGTCGCAAATTTCCGGCGGCCAGCAACAGCGCGTGGCCATTGCCCGCGCGCTGGCTTACAAACCCGAACTGCTGCTGTTCGACGAATCATTCAGCGCGCTTGATCCGCAAACGCGCACGGGGCTTCGCCGGGAAATCCGCCTGTTGCTGCAAAAGCTGAAAATTCCTGCGATGTTCATCACGCACGACCAGGAAGAGGCGATGGAACTCGGCGACCAGATTGCCATTTTGAACAAAGGCCGTCTGGAACAAATCGGCACTCCGCGCGAAGTGTATGACAATCCGCAAACCGAATTCGCCGCCACGTTTTTAGGCGCAGCCAATGTCGTCGAAGTCTGCCGCAATGACGGCGTCGAATTGCTGGACTGTCGCCAGTGCGAAGCTTTGCCAACCAACGACTGGCAATCACCGGAGCGCGTCAAAATCATTTTTCGCCCCGAAGACGTTGTGCTCAGTGCGGCGACCAGTTTGCCCGAAGCCGAAAAACATCTGGGGCACGGCATCGTCGTGGATGTTAATTTCACCGGCGCGCTGGAAGTCGTTCGCGTCAAACTGCTCAGTTTGAATCAGTTTGGTTATTTGAACAGCGCCAATTGTCAGAATTTCGATCAACCCTGCGATTTGATTATCAAAGTGCTGAGAACCAAATGGGACGCCCAACGCATGCCGCTGAAAACTTCTGACAAAGTCGGCGTCTGGTTGCGCGATCACAAAACTCTGGAATCGTATGAAAACTGAATTTCTGAAACCGCGAGTCAGTACCGTGACCGGTAGGGAGCGTCATTGGCAATTACTACGCTCGCTACCGCTCGCGGTACTGATTCTCTTCTCGCTGGCGCAAGCCCAGAGCATTTCCGAACCGCCAAAAGAAACCGGCAAGTTTCGTCAGGCCGATCTGGTGGAACTCATCAAACTCGATCCGACGATCAAACTCGACATTCGTTACGCGGCCAGCAACAACTTTTTGGGCAAGCCTGTGTACAAAGAAGCTCGCGCGTTTTTGCAGCGCCCTGCCGCCGAAGCTCTGGCGCGCATCAATCAACGGCTGCGAAAGAAAGGTTACGGCTTGTTGGTGTTTGACGGCTATCGCCCGTGGGCTGTGACAAAACTGTTTTGGGATTCAACACCCGACGACAAGAAAAAATTCGTCGCCAATCCGTCGCAAGGTTCTCGCCACAATCGAGGTTGCGCGGTTGACCTGTCGCTGTTCGATTTGAAAACCGGCAAAGAGATTGAAATGCCCAGCGGCTACGACGAAATGACCGACCGCGCTTATCCGAATTACAAAGGCGGAACTGCCGAACAACGTGGTTTGCGTGATTTGTTGCGTGCCGAAATGGAAGCCGACGGCTTCACTGTGTTCGACATTGAATGGTGGCATTTCGATTTCAACAACTGGCGCGAATACCCGATCCTCAACATTCCTTTCGACCAGATCAAATCGCCGGGTAAAAAGAACTGAATTTGGAGTGCGGCGGCTCGACGCCGTTTTTCTTTCGTTGGCACAACTTTCCGGTTCCTTTGATGCTTTCATTGACGAACCCAAAGCTACGCCAAGCCGCAGCACTCCAAATTGGCGTTTTCCGCGTTTGGGCGGTTACAATCCGGCCATGAATAAACCAGACAACCTTGAACTGAAATACACGATTTTTTGCGAAGACATTCGCGTTGAAGCTTCTGGCAGCCTGAGTTTGATGGGCGTCTTTCATCAAATCGTCGTGCCGCAATTGCCGGTCGGATTGATCAAATTCGCCGTGTTGAATCACTGGGAAGGCGAAGGTCAGTTTGAAACCAAAGTCCGCATTCTGTCGCCCGACCGCGAAGCAATTGCCGTTTCGCAACCCAGCGCATTCGAAATTGCTCCGAACGGTTACGCCGACAATGTCACCGTTTTCATCAATACCACATTTCAACAACCCGGCGATTACGTTGTGCAAACGCTGATTAACAACAGTCTGTTTGCCGAAAAGACCTTGCCGGTTTTTCTTGCCAACCAACAACCGGCAATCACCGAAAGCGAACACGTAATGTAATTCCCCGAAGTCAGTACCGCGCGCGTTAGCAAGCGGTCTTCTGCTGAGGCGACCGCTTGCTAACGCGCGCGGTACTGCACCAGCATCACAAGAAAGAAACGACAATGGCTGAACAAAACTCTCTCGACCAACTTTCAATCAACACCATCCGCACGCTGGCCATGGACGGCGTGCAAAAAGCTAACTCCGGCCATCCGGGCATGCCGATGGGAATGGCTCCGTCGGCTTATGTGCTGTGGACGCGCGTCATGCGCCACAACCCGAAAAATCCGAATTGGGCAAACCGTGACCGTTTTGTGCTGTCCGCCGGACACGGTTCAATGCTGCTTTATAGCTTGCTGCATTTGACCGGCTACGAAGAATTCACGCTTGATCAACTGAAAAGCTTTCGCCAGTGGGGCAGTATGACTCCCGGTCATCCTGAATCTGAATTGTCGCCAGCGATTGAAACGACAACCGGCCCGTTGGGGCAGGGCTTCGCCAATGGCGTAGGCATGGCAATCGGCGCTGAATACCTGGCGGCGTATTTCAACCGCCCCGGCCACGATCTTTTTGATTACCACATTTACGCCATCGTCTCTGATGGAGATTTGATGGAAGGCGTCGCCAGCGAAGCCGCTTCGATGGCAGGCCACATGAAACTTGGGCGGCTGATTTACCTTTACGACGACAATTCGATTTCGATTGATGGCAGCACCGATCTGGCCTTTACCGAAGACCGCGCCAAACGTTTTGAAGCTTACGGCTGGCACGTCCAAATCGTCGAAGACGGCAACGACATCGCGGGAATCGAAGCAGCAGTCAACGCCGCCAAAGCCGATCCGCGTCCTTCGATCATCTGCGTCCGTTCGGTCATCGGTTACGGCAGCCCGAATAAAGCCGGAACCAGCAAGGCTCACGGCGAACCGCTGGGCGCTGACGAAATCAAACTGACTAAACAAAATCTTGGCTGGCCGAGCGAAGAACCGTTCTTCGTTCCCGAAGAAGCTTTGAACAATTTCCGCCAGTGTGTCACTCGCGGCCAGCAAACCGAAGCCGATTGGGAAGCGAAGTTCGCGGCCTACGAAACGGCGCATCCTGACAAAGCTCAGGAATGGCGCGAATGGGCGAGCGGCAAATTGCCCGACGGCTGGCAAGCGAAACTGCCAGTGTTTCCGGCGGGCACAGCGATGGCTACGCGCGAAGCGTCTGGCAAAACGCTCAACGCGATTGCCGCCAGTTTGCCAATGCTGATCGGAGGTTCGGCTGATCTGGCTCCATCAAACAGCACCATGCTGGCTGGGTACGAAGCGTTTTCCGCCGAACACCGCGACGGGCGCAATTTCCATTTCGGAGTCCGCGAACACGCCATGGGTTCGGTTATGAATGGTCTGGGGCTGACTCGCCCGCTGATTCCTTACGGCGGCACGTTTATGATTTTCTTCGATTACATGCGCCCGCCAGTTCGTTTGGCGGCGATGATGGGCATCGGTCCGATTTACGTGTACACCCACGACAGCATCGGGCTTGGCGAAGACGGCCCGACACATCAACCGATTGAACAACTCGCCGGATTGCGTTCGGTTCCGAACCTGACTCTGATTCGTCCGGCGGACGCCAACGAAACCGCCGTCGCCTGGCGCGTAGCCATCGAACATCGCCACGGCCCAACTGCGCTGGCTCTGACCCGGCAAAAACTGCCGACTTACGACCGCACGAAATTCGGTTCCGCCGAAGGCGTCGCGCAGGGAGCTTACATCCTGAGCGAATCTCCGACCGGCAACGTAGATGTGATTCTGATCGGAACCGGCTCCGAAGTTTCTGTCGCCGTCGAAGCCCAAGCCAAACTGGCCGAAGCCGGCATCGGTGCTCGTGTAGTGAGCATGCCCAGCACGCAGTTGTTCGACAAACAGCCGCTGGATTATCAGGAAAGCGTTCTGCCGCCCGCCATCAAAGCCCGCGTCGCCGTCGAAGCAGGCATTTCAATGGGCTGGCAAAAATACGTCGGCGACAGCGGACAGATCGTTTCACTCGATCATTACGGCGCTTCCGCTCCTTATCAGGTGCTGATGGAGAAGTTCGGCTTTACGGCAGACAACGTGGCGGCGTGCGCGATGGCAGTGCTTGGGAAGTAGTGGCAAGACTTATGCACGTGTCGGTAGCCCGCGCGTAAGCAATGGCTTTTCTCACTAAACCCAAGCCCTTCCTGACGGTCGAGCTACTGACACTGATAGTTTTGCGTAAGTCCTAAGTGGGTCAGTTAATGGGAGGAATGTGATGAGCGAAAACGACTATAAACAACTTGTCGAACGGGCATTGCAAAACCCCTCCAACCTGATGATTGCCACCGATACTGGCATCGAAGCCGCGCAACAGATGGGGCAAATTGCGGCGCGCGAAGAGATTGAATGGGCTTTGGCAGGCGGTCTGGCCATGCATCTTTACGGCAGCCCGCGTCTGACGAAAGACGTAGACATCATCGCTTCACGAGATTTGTCGCTCACCCCGCAACATCGGCTGGGCTTTGGTGGCAGCAGCTACACGCTCCAAGTCGGCAAATATGCCGTCCAGATTGATTGGATTGTGCGGAGTGATGGCTACCAAAAGTATTACCGCGCGGCTCTGAAAGACGCAATTGAACTTTCCAATGGATTGCGTCTTGTGAAGCCTGAATGGCTGGTGATCCTGAAACTGAATGCTGGGCGGCAAAAAGATTTTGATGACATTGTCTTTCTGCTCGAAGAAGAGAGGCTGGTTGAGCGCCCGACAGTTAAACAAAAAGTTGTTGAAACTGTGGGCGAAGATGTTTGGCTGGCAATGCTGCCGAATTTTCGCCGCTTATGTGACCTTGCCGACGGCAACACCAAAGAGCCGAGCAAGTATTACGATCAGGAGTAATTTCAGTCCGCTCAGTAGCTGATGGGGAAGTCCGGATTCACATCTGAGAATGTGGCGGCGTGTGCGAAGGCTGTGCTTGGGAAGTAGTCGTAAAAATTATCCACATTATTTGCAGTATACGGATAGCTGCTTTTATGACTTGATTCGTATTGGAGGTGTTATGAGTAATTTTATTAAAATTCAGGTTGAAGGCTACCGACGCTTATTCTCTGTCCCACTTAAAATGCGTAATTTGACAGTGATGATTGGTGCCAACGGCGTAGGTAAAACTTCATTTTTGGATGTTTTCTCGCTATTAGCGGCATCAGCCAAAGGGCAATTAACGGAAAGAATTGGTGGTAGTTTGGAATCGATGCTAACTCGAACTAAGGCGAAGCATCTTGCGATCTCATTAGAGATGAGCGTTTCAGGCCACGCCCCACTTATATACAATCTTAAGCTGATTCCTACTAGAGGGTCTTCTTATGAAATCAAGGAAGAGACTTTAACTCAGCAGAACGATCCTGATGCACATCAACCTCAAAAATATATAGATTCGCGCAGCGTAAATGTTAGATACTTTAATGTGAATACAGGGCACTTAGAGCAGCCAAACTGGGAACACAACCATTTCGAAACTTCCTTATCGCAAGTTCCCAAAATGTATCAACAATCGGAAAACCTGAGAAAGCAACTGGCATCATGTACTTTTTATGGCGCTTTAGATGTTTCTCTCAGAAGTCCTGTGCGTTTACCGCAGGAGATGCGCCCAGCCAAGTTACCTGGCGCAAATGGAGAAGATTTAGTTTCCTGTTTATATGATCTTAGGGAGACAGACCCTGATCGTTTCGAAATGGTCGAAGACACTCTTGCAGCGGCGTTTCCTGATTTCGAGAAACTGAGCTTCCCCCCAGTTGCAGCGGGAAAGTTATCTATGACATGGAAGGATAAGAATTTTTCCAAGCCTATCTATGTGCATGAGCTATCGGAAGGTACTTTACGCTTTCTTTGGCTAGTAACGCTTTTACAAAGTCGAGAGCTAACGGCTCTTACGCTAATTGATGAACCAGAGGTAAGCTTACATCCAGAACTATTGAGACTGCTTGCCGACCTGATGCGAGAAGCGTCTAAGCGAACCCAACTTATAGTAGCAACACACTCAGATAGATTGATTCGCTCTTTGAAACCGGAAGAGGTATTAATCTGTGATACTGAGGATGGGCTGACGACTGTAACTTGGGCAAACGAGCTAAACTTAGAGAAGTGGCTGGCGGAATATAGCTTGGACGAAATCTGGGCGATGAATTTAATGGGGGGGCGCTCATGAAGATTGCTGTTTTAGTCGAAGGAGCGACTGAGGTTGCTTTTAAGCCAACCTTACACAAGTTCCTTAAACCTCGTCTAGAAGAGAAGATGCCCCGTCTTCACTTTATATCTCAAGATGGACGCATACCCAAAAAAGATAAATTACGGCGAATGGTCGAGAATCTTCTAAATGATCATCACGACGCTGTTATCGCATTAACAGACGTTTACACTGGCACCGGAGATTTCGCCGATGCGTCCGATGCAAAAACAAAAATGCGAAGTTGGGTTGGAAGCAATCCTAAATTTTATCCTCATGCTGCCCAGCACGACTTTGAAGCCTGGCTTCTACCTTATTGGTCAACTATTCAAAAACTTGCTAAACACAATCAAGCAGTTCCATCAGGGCAGCCTGAGCAAGTTAATCACAATAATCCGCCGTCGTATCGAATCAAAGAAATTTTTGAGCGAGGCGAAAGTCGTACCTACAGCAAGACTCGTGACGCTAAAAGCATACTAGAGAAGAATGATTTGCTAGTATCTGCTAAAGCCTGTCCCGAGTTGAAAGCTTTCTTAAATACCATTTTATCTCTTTGCGGTGGAGAGATTATCGTTTAGTCCTGACTCGAACTTATCGTCGCTCTTGATCTGGAGGTTTCCGAGGTTTTCACGACGCCGGAAGCTGTGAGCGCGGTTCTTCGTGCTTTTGGTTCCACGTTGCCTAACGGTGTGACACGAAAAGCCAAGCATCGTTAGAGCGGAAATCCTGAACGCGAGCGAGTTTCTGCCAGATGCAGTGCTGGAATCCATTCAAACGAAGACGCCTCGTGGGCTGGAGGCGGAAGCGGCCTGACTTTTTAGAGACCGGCGTTGACCTGCTCGGAATCCTCAAGAAACTGGCACAAGAAAATGCACAGACCAGCTAATGTCCAACTTCATCTCGGCGACTGCTTGTCCGTCTTGCAAGAGATGGAAAGCGGAGTCGTTAATCTGGCCTACCTGGATCCACCATTCTTTACCCAAAAAACACATAGTCTTGCTCCTAGAGATCGTTCCAGAGAGTTTTCTTTTGATGATCTCTGGTCTTCGCAAAAGGAATACGCAACTTTCCTGTTTGAACGTTTGTGCGAAATACGCAGAGTCCTGGCGGGCAATAGCAGCCTGTTCTTTCATTGCGACCGAAACGCCGTTCATCTGGTGCGTGCTCTTCTTGATGAAGTATTCGGTTCTGAGAATTTCCGTTCGGAGATCATCTGGCATTATCGCCGATGGTCTAACTCGCAGCGTGGATTGTTGCCGGCTCACCAAACGATTCTTTATTACACTCCTAAGTACAGGACAAAAGTTGTAACAACTTCTGCCAAGTTTTCAGGTCAAAGTGAGTAAAGTTGGCAATCGCGTCGCGGAGCTTGTCAAAGCCCAATCGAAAAATGGATTTTGATTTGTTGCCGTGTTTTTTGAGCTT
>JANRKX010000119.1:0-10215 GCA_033763255.1 Acidobacteriota bacterium
AGACGTTGGAATTCCCCCAGTTCCACCCCGGTCAAGGTCAGGAACTGCTTCGGCTTTCGAGCTAACTTTGTGTAAAAAGACATCGGCTTGACTCCTTCGAAGGCAAGCTAAACTTTCAACTCTTATCGCGCAACAGGTTTAGAGCATCTTGTTCTGATTTTGAGTCGTTGCACGGTGTCACAACTCACTCAATAAAATTGCGTCACTTTCAAAAACGTTTGCATTTTCGAGCCACAACGAAGATTCCGTCAACCAATAAATCTTCTACGGGCAAATTACGAAACTCGGCAGCCAATGACGGACGAACTTCCCTGATGTAATTCAGGTGTAAGTCTGTGTACTCCACTCCCTGAGTAATAACCTCTCTGTGAGGGTGCAAATCTCCATTTCCGCCGTTTCCGATAACACCCGTAATCAATGTTTTTACGTCATAACCCAGTCCGGCCAGTTTCTGGTGGTAATAACTTTTCAGTTTCCGATTCGGCAATCCAGAATCCGCAGCCATCAAGCGATACACCGGCTCGGCAATCGTCAAAAACGTCAACGGGTTCATGCCGTTGGAACTGAACATGCCGTAATCGCTCAGGTCAATTTTGTGCAGCATCAATCCATCAGAAGCAAGCAACCGATCAATCGCTTCAACCGCAGGGCCTGGGTCGTACACTTCTTCAAGTGCGGCGCGCGAAACGGCCAGATTGAATGGTTCGGATTCGGGAAGCTCCGCCGCGTGTGTCACACCCGAACCATAAATACATTTCAGCTTTTCCGGATTCAGTTCGACTCCGGAAGTCAGATCAATGGCGACATCGAACCGCCGCTGCTGTTCGTAAGGCAATGTTTCACGCAATGCCAGATAAATTTTGCGCTGATGTTCGACATCGCGCGTGGAGTAAAACTTGTCCAGGCAAACAACGCGCGCGGCTCCAGCCGCCAGAAACTTCAAGGCGACTCCGACGTTGTCGCCAAACCCAAGCTCGAAAACGCGCAAACCTCGCAACTGCTCCAACGCCAATTCACCATAACGCAAATAATCATCGAACTGCGCGTTTATGTAATTCAGACTGTCGGCCAGCGATTTATGACGATGAGTTGCGCCGTGAAGCGTTTCAACGACACCGCGAGCCGCAGCCCGTTTGAGTTGGCTGTTTTTGTAAATCTTGAAAGCTATGATGGCCGCTTTTGACCTTTTAGCGATTCGCGCCAGCATTGATCAGCTCTCTCCCTTACCTTTCTGCCGCAGTCAGAGAGGTTGACGCATCTTCAGCCAACAACTCCCGCTCTAACAGTGTTTTGTATTGCCCTAACCAGGCTTCGCGCTCGATTTCAAACGTGTACTTGGGACATTCCCGCAACGCCTGCGTCACGATTCTTTCGGCCAGCAAATGATCTTCCAAAAGCCGTATGCAATTCCCAGCCATCGCTTCGTGGTCATTCAATTCCACCAGAAAGCCTGTTTCTTCGTGTCGCAAAATGTAAGGGATGCCGCCCGCGTTGGTGGTCACGACCGGCAAACCTGCGGCATAACTTTCCAAAATCGAACTCGGCAGGTTGTCCAGGTTCGTCGCATTCAAATAAATGTCGGCGGAATCGTACAGGCGAGGCATGTCTTTGTATTCAACTCGCCCGATAAACTCGACGCCTTTCAGTCTCAACTCGGCGGCCAGAGCTTCCAGATTTGCACGCTCGCTGCCGTCACCGGCCACAATCAGCCGAGCTTCAGGAAAGCGGCGTTGAATCAAATCGAACGCGCGCAATATGCAGCCGATGTTGTAAAGAGGTTCGTGCAAACGGTTTGACAGAAAAACCGGCTGCAATGGTTTGCGCTGCCGAAAGACAAACTGGCTCAGATTGACCGCGCTGTGAATGATCTTCGCCTTCAATCCAAACTTCGCAAACACACTTTGCAAATATCCCGTCTGAACGACAATGGCATCCGCCCACTTCATGGTCGGAGCCGCCGTCAGTCGCCAATTTTTCAAATGGTCTTCGGCTTCGCCGCTGTGGTAATTGAGAACGCTTTTTTTGCCATAAAGCCGGGCAATGAACAGCGCAGGCATCACAGACAGCAAGTAAGAATAGTAAGAAGCCGAAAACACATGCACAAGATCGCATTGCCGAACCCGGATCAGCAACAGCGCCCAATACCACAGTGAAGTCACCACCGTGCGAACGTATTTGATGCGTTGCAACAACCGCAGCACGCCCGGCAACCGTGGGTTGTGAGGAACGAACGACGCGCACCAATCGTTTTCCCGGTTCAGCCATTCCAACAGCAAAGCCGCCTGCCGAGATTGTCCGCCCAAAATGTCCAGCGAAGGCGCGGCAATCAACACTCGCGTTTTGGCCTTCGTCGAATCAGTTTGCAAAGAATCCGGCATCATTGGCTGCTCCCTTTGATTTCCGTTCCAAACATCTTCGCGTTGGCGCGGGCAAACCCGGATTTCGCTGGAAGCCAACGGTCATACAAATGTTGCGTTCGTTCCAGCAGCGCAGCCGAAGAAAATTTCTCTTCGACAATGCGCCGTGCGCGTTCGCCCATCGAACGCATTCTGGGCGGATCGTTCAGCAGTTCGATAATTCGAGCCGCCATCGCATCGGCATCGCCCGCCGGAACAATAAAGCCTGTTTCGGATTCGACGACTGCTTCACGTGCGCCGCCGACATCCGTAACAACCACCGGCAACGAAGCCGCCATATATTCAATGATCGCGTTGGAAAACCCTTCGGACACGGAACTCAGCACACCAAGATCAGAAACCGCCAGCACATCCGCCACGCGCTGACATCGCCCGGTGAAAAACACGTCCTGCGCCAGTCCAAGCTGATCGGCTTGTTCGCGTAACGATTCGAACAATTCGCCTTCGCCCGCCAAGCAAAACGCCACGTCCGAAACCGCATCGCGGACTTTTCGCGCGGCTCGCAAAAAAGTCGCTTGATCTTTAACCGGTCGAAGATTGGCGACGATTGTCACCAAACGACGATTGGCAACCGCCGACATTCCAAACGAAGCCAGCAATTCCTGCCGTTGCGATTGCTGGCGCGGCTGAAATTTCGCCAGTTCCAGCCCGTTGTAACTGGTCAGCACCTTGTCGGCTGGCACGCCTTCGGCAATCAGTTGCTGGCGAACAGCTTCACAGTTGGCGATGACTGTTTGCGACAGACGATAAGCCAGTCGTTCAATGAACCTGCGAAACGCCGGTCGCTCGCCGGATTCTCGACGAGCCGCAATGCGAACCGGTACGCCAGCCAATCTGGCTGCCAGCATTCCAAAGATATTGGTATAAAAATCAGAAGACTGAACCACCGAAACATTCTGTCGCCGCAAATAGATCGCAAAGCGAATCACCTGCTGAACAAAATTCAAATCGTGAAAACTTGTCAAAGGAAACACAGGAATTTCCGACGTGACCAGTTTTTCAACTTCGGCACGCAGAATCCCACTGCCATTCAAGCTGGCTACCAACAATTCGTAATCGCCGCTTTCGTGCAGCAACCGAATCAATTGCAGAGCCTGCCGCTCTGACCCGCCCTGATTGAAACTGTCCATCAGTTGTAAAACACGAGGTTTCGTCATTCTTCTTCGCAATGTAAAAGCGCGTTAGTTTTCATTTTCATTTTCCGCCCCATTTCTCCGCCTGAGACTGCTTGTTGGCAGATCATCGCCCGACAATAAACGCGGAAAATCGAAAGATGGGAAAGAAAGGATTCGGGAAAAAACTACAATCAAGCGCCAACACTGACTGCCAATTGACGCAATTCCATTTGCTTGGCTCCTGCAAAACTGGCTTCAGGTTGCCGATCAATAAACGAGCGATGCCACAATTCCAACGTCAACAGCCCCCACAGGTGTAGTGAGTTATCCCTGCGACCGCGTTGATGTTCGTCCAAAAGCGATTGGACCGCTTGCGGGTCGAGCAAGCCGCGCTGACGTGCTCGCTGATCTGTCAGCGTGTCGTACAGCATTTCCCGCAATTCATTGTTCAGCCATTTCCGCAACGGAACTCCGAAACCCATCTTGGGACGATTGATGATCTCGTTCGGGATCAAATCCGCCATCGCCTGTTTCAAAATGTGTTTTGTCGTTTGTCCGCGCAATTTCAGCGACGCCGGAATGGTTTGGACGAACTCAATCAGCGTTTGATCCAGCAAAGGCACACGCGCTTCGATGGAATGCGCCATGCTCATACGATCAACTTTGGTCAGGATGTCGCCTGCCAGATAAGTTTTGCTGTCCAGATATAACAATCGTTCGATGGCATCGGCGGAGCGCGGTTCATTGTAAATCTGCTCAAACGCCGACGACGAATCGCGTCCGCCAAGTTGCCGCTTGATCGCGCCGGTCAGCAAGCCGCGTTTCGCGTCATCGGTGAAGTACGAAAGGCTGTCCACGAATCGAGCGCCACCGGCCAGCGAGATGTTGCGAAGAAACTGTTTGCCGTAAGCAGCGCGCGGCAAAACGCGGCTCAGCGGCAGCATGACTCCATTTCGCAGCCATCGCGGAATTTTCTCAAACCGATTGCGCCCTTGATGCACCAGATACCGTTCGTAACCGGCAAACAATTCATCGCCGCCATCACCGGACAAAATCACGGTCACGAATTCGCGCGCCATTTTCGATACGACATACGTCGGAATGCTGGACGCATCGGCAAACGGTTCGTCGTGATGCCAGACGATTTCTTCCACCAGACGGCAAACATCCGGCGTGACGACGAATTCGTGATGATCCGTTTTGTAACGTTCCGCCGTCAGCCGCGCGTATTTCAATTCGTCGTGGCTCGCTTCGCTAAAACCGATGGAAAACGTCTTCACCGGTTGATCCATCGCGCGAGCCATCATCGCCACAACCGTGCTGGAATCCACTCCGCCGGAAAGAAACGCGCCCAGCGGAACTTCGCTGACCAGTCGAACTCGCACAGCTTCGGCAATCAGTTCGCGCAGCCGTTCGGCGTAAAAACTTTCTTCGCGCGGCGCGTGTTCTGTCGGTTCGTAGCTAAAATCCCAATACTGCCGGGTTGTCACGCGACCGTTCTGAAACGTCATCGTATGACCGGGCGGCAATTTGTGGATGCCGCTGAACGCCGTCAAAGGATCGGGAACATAACCAAACGTCAAGTAATCGGAAACGGCTTCGACATTGACTCGGCGTTCAACGCCCGGAAATTGCAGCAACGATTTGATCTCTGAGCCAAAAACCAGCGTGTCGCCGACAATCGTGTAATGAATCGGCTTTTTGCCTGCACGGTCACGCGCCAAAAACAATTTGTCGGTTCGCCGATCCCAAATCGCGAAACCGAACATGCCGCGCAACTTTTCCACACAACGTTCGCCTTCTTCTTCGTACAGGTGAACTATGGTTTCAGTGTCGCTGTGCGTTTTGAAACTGTGACCGCGCGCAATCAACTCCGCGCGCAATTCCGCGAAGTTATAAATCTCTCCGTTGAACACAATCCAAACCGAACCGTCTTCGTTGGAAATCGGCTGATGCCCAGCAGCAATGTCAATGATCGAAAGTCGCCGCATGCCAATGGCGGTTCCGGCTTCGGCCAGATAACCGGCGTCGTCCGGGCCGCGATGCGTGATGACATCACACATCTGCTGAATCAATTGATTCCCAGTTCTACCCGGCGAAGCCCCTGCCACTCCTGATCTGAAATATCCCGCAATTCCACACATAAACTACGCTCCACTCACCTTCTTCGAGATTCGCCGCCCTCCTCCCCAGCTTATTGCTTTCCACAGCGCCCCGGCTTGAGGCTCTTTCCACAGCACCCCACCGTTGGTTTGACGTTTGGCAGGCTTTGTCGCGGCAGTAGCGGGAACCAACGCCAATTGTTCAGACGCTGCAACTTTGCGTTGCGAATAAATTCGGCAAAATGCGATGGACTGCGCTACCGGATAGTAGAGATACCAAAAGTACTGAATCGAGGCGAACAGACTGCACACCATGTAAGCAACCAGAATTCCCTGTAGGCCGATGCCTATGTAATAAGCTTCCTTGTCCTGTTCTGTCTTCCCTTTTGCAAATTCCTTTTCATATCGCATAAGCCTGAGCAACGGCGCGATGTTGATAACCAGATAAGCAATCAATCCCAGCACGCCAAGCTCTACGGAAATTTCGATATAAGCGTTGTGCGCTTTCTCTTCGTTGATGGACAGCACGTGATAATTGTTCATCCCGATTCCGAACGGGCGGGCGACCACCAATCGCACTCCGCGTTTGAGCAGTTCACGACGCTGATAGGAGGAGCCGGTTTGATCCTTGTTGCTGTCCAGAATCGTCAACATTCGTTTGCCGAACCCGCCCGGCGAAATAGCAGTCATCAGCCCAACCACCAAAACCGAAATAAACACCATCTTCACGCGCTTGCCTTGACCAAGTTTCCAGGCCAGAAACGCCCCAGTTACAACCAAGCCCAAAAACGCTCCGCGCGAATAAGTAATCAAGACTCCAACGACAAATAACCCAGTCGCGCCGAAGTAAACCCAACGCGCAATTCCCTTTCGGCTCAGACCAAGAACAAACGCCAGCGGAATCAACATGTCCAGCGAATTGGCCAGATCGTTCGGATTGCCGAACATACCGCCCCCCACACCGGCAATACGCGAGATGCCTTTCGCTTGCAGCATCTGGGTGCCTTCCCGAAACATTTGAATGGCGAAATACGAAACCCAGACTCCTCCGGCAATCACGACGTTGAAGATGGACAAAAGCCGTTTGCGTGAGTCAATCAGGTTGACCATCAGAATAAAAATCAACACCACTTTGCTGAAAGTGTCATTGAATTCCTTCCAACTATCACCCGGGTTTAATGAAACCGGCAGCAACAACAGACAAAGCCCCACCATGACAAGAATCATTTTGACCTCGATGGTCATGATGGTGAGCGGCTCGCCGCTGCTGAGTTTGCCGCCGACGTAAGCCAACAAAGCCGAAATGGCGATAAATTTGATGATCGAAAGCGTTCCGAAAATCTCCGGGAACAGTTCGTTGGGACGCAAATACAAAAGCAACGTGAAAAGGTAGGTTCCGGCAAAGGCAAATCCTAATTTCCCTGTGCTCTGAATGGCAGGTAAAGCCCAAGAAGGCGACACTGAAAAAGACGACGCCGTTTCGCCAACCGACGAACCGGCTTTCATCTTGTTTCGCTTGAGCAAGTTCATAGAAATCCAGGTACCTCGTTATTGCGCCTTGGGCACGGTAGAAATTCCGATAGGGGCGGAGCCGAATCGGCGAAGTTTCTGCCAGCGTGTCAACAACCAGGATTTTTCTTCGGGTGTCACCGCCCCCGCAGCAAACAGCGCGGCCAGATATACGGCTCCGTAAATCAACGTGCCAACCGCCAATGTCGCCTGCACCGGCCAGCCTGTCATTGCCAATTTCGCCACAATGGTCACAACCGCGGCAATCAACGATGCCAACGCCAATCGCCCCAGCGGCCCAAGATGTTTCAAATCCTGCCAGGTCAGGCTCAATCGCCGCCCGATGGCAACCATTGTCACTCCGGCATCCAGTACGCGAGTCACCGCCACCGCCGCAATCACGCCGACCATCCCGCCCAGCTTGATCCCGGCGTAAAGCACAAAAAACGTAATCGGCAATTGCACCAGGCAAAACTTAATGCGGAAGTATTTCAAATCAGGCAACGCGCGAAGCAAAGCGCCGGTCAGCAAAACATACAACAACAGGTTAAACAGATTAACGGCAAAAATCGGAGTCGCCGCCTCATACGTTGCAGTGAACAACGTCAAAATGAATTCCCGACGCAGCACAAACAACATCACGCAAATCGGAAAAAAGGCGAATGCCAACATTCGCATCGCACCTGCCCAAACCTGAAAAATTCGTTTGTAGGCTCCATCGTTTTCCAACCGCGCAATTTCAGGCAGCAACACTGTTTCGACGCCGTCAATCAGCACCTGCAAAATCGGCAACTGAAAACATCCGATTGAATAAATGGCGAATTCTTCCGGCGTAAAGTGCGACGACACATAGTAATGATGCAGATCGAACTGGATAACATACGCCAGACTGCCAATGCCGAATGGCAGTGCGCTGGCCAGTTGCGCCTTGAACAACTTCAAGTCGAAACCTCGCCAAAAACTGCCCATCCGGCTCCAGATGTAATACAAATGCACAGAACAATGAATCACGCCAATCAGCAACGCAGCAATCAACATGGCGCGAATGCTTTTGCCGATGACCGCTGCCGCAATCAACAACGAAGTCTTGAGTAACTGGATCAAGACCGTCGCCACAGACGACCAGCGAATATCTTTGTTGGCGATGGCCACGCATTCCAGGTTCAGCCCAACCAGCCACAACAAAATCGTCACACCCAGCAACGGCACATTAGGAACCAGCGCATCGCCGTTCAGAATCGGGACAACCCAATGCGGTGAAACCACAAACAGCAACGCCACAATTGTGCCGACGGTCAGGTAAAAAACCAGCACGTTCAGCACCACCAAGCCTTTGCGTTCGGGTTCGCGCGGCGTGAAGTAATACACGCTGGCGGCAACTTGTAATCCCAACAACGCCAAAGCGGTGCTCAGAATCTGAAACGCCTGCCTGTACAACCCCATCTGCTCAGTGCTGAGCCAGCGAACCAGAATCAACGGCAACGCCAACGCCAACACCAAAGCAATGCCTTTGGCAATAACCATCCAAATGGCTTGCCCGGTAATGCTGCCGGGTTCTCTTGTCGCTTTCGCAAAACTCATAGCGTCACCCTACCAGCAAATACCTTCGTATCCGCCACCGTGTTCAACTCCCTTGAGCATGCCAACCAAATCAATAAACAGTCTGCCGTTGTTCAGCTTCGCGCCCAGTTGGCGAAACTCGTCTTCTTTCTTGCCGATGATGACCAGCTCTGACGAATCAATCACTTCGTCCAGTTCCCGTTTGAGCAGCGAAGAGATATGCGGAATTTCGCGTTCGATATATTCCTTGTTCGCGCCAACCAGCCGTGCCATCTGCACATCGCGGTCGTAAATCGTCAGCTTCAATCCTTTGCCGAGCAAAGTTTCTACCAAAGTCACCATGGGGCTTTCGCGCAAATCGTCCGTTCCCGATTTGAAACTCAAGCCCAGAATGCCGACGTTTTTGCGACCGGTGCTCAGCACCATATCAACGGTTCGTTCCACCTGTTGGCGGTTGCTGGGCAAAATCGAACTCAGGACGGGAACTTCGACGTCCAGTTCTTTGGCTTTGTAATTGATGGCGCGCAAATCTTTCGGCAGACACGATCCGCCAAACGCGAAACCGGGTTTGAAATACGCGGGCGAAATGTTCAGCTTGGTGTCCTGGCAAAACACATCCATGACTTTGTGGCTGTCTGCTCCAAGCTTTTTGCACAGGTTGCCGATCTCGTTGGCGAACGACACTTTCAGCGCGTGGAAACAGTTGCTGGTGTATTTCACCATTTCGGCTTCTTTGATGCCGATGGTGATGACGGGCGCATCAAGCTGCGTGTACAACTGGCTGACCTGTTTGGCGACCCGATCATCGTCAGCACCGATCAACGTGAATGGCGGATGATTGAAATCGTAAATCGAACTGCCCTCGCGCAGAAATTCGGGGTTGATCGAAACGCCAAAATCCTTGCCCGCGTGTTTGCCCGAAGCCGATTCGAGCGCAGGAATCACCGTGCCCTGAATGGAACCGGGCAGCATCGTGCTGCGAATGACCACCACGTGATAACGGTCCATCGAAGCCAACGCTTCACCGATTTGCTGGCAGGCACGGCGAATGTAAGCCAGATCAAGACTGCCATTCGGCTGGCTGGGCGTCCCCACGCAAATCAGCGACAAATCGCTGGCGACCACAGCCGCCGCCGTATCAGTCGTCGCCGACAACCTTTTGCTTTCTTTGGCCTTCAGCATCAATTCGCTGATTCCGGGTTCGATGATCGGGCTGTGTCCACCGCCGATCATGTCCACTTTCAGTTGGCTGACATCCACACCAATCACGTCGTGCCCGGCTTCAGCCAAACAAGCTGCCGAAACGCAACCAACGTATCCTAAACCGATAACACTTACCTTCATTCTCGCCTTCCTATGTATGAGTTAGAGCTGATGTTACGCACTAAAGAAATGAGCATTCGACTTGACCCGGTTTTCGTCCCGTCAGGGACGGTTTGAGATTAGCGCGGCAGTTTACTGCCGGGAAAAGCAGCGAATGAATTGGCGTCCTGTCGGGACGCTTGAAGTCTC
>JANRKX010000120.1:0-3758 GCA_033763255.1 Acidobacteriota bacterium
AGACGTTGGAATTCCCCCAGTTCCACCCCGGTCAAGGTCAGGAACTGCTTCGGCTTTCGAGCTAACTTTGTGTAAAAAGACATCGGCTTGACTCCTTCGAAGGCAAGCTAAACTTTCAACTCTTATCGCGCAACAGGTTTACCGAGAATTCTCTGCGCTTCCTCTGCGTTCTTTGCGTCTCTGCGGTTGAAAAAACTTTTGGCAGCTTTACTGTCCTACCATTCCTAAATGGCAAAGATTGGCAAACAAAAGAGGTTCACCACAAAAGGCACAAAAGACACAAAATAATCAGAACTTGTTTTGTGATTTTTGCGCCTTTTGTGGTTTCAACTCCGAACACTCCATTGCAATAGATGGGACTTACTTCAACCCAGCCAAGATTCCTTTGACGTAGCCAGTGGATTCCGCCAAACCCGGAATCGGGTCTTTGCCGTCTTTTTCGTACTCAAAACCGACCAATCCCTGATATTTGATCTTCAGCAACGCCGCCAAGATTGTTTTGGTATTCAGAATCCCGCGCCCACCTTCAATCGGCGTGTTGCTGTTGCCCAGCGCAAAGATGTCTTTCATGTGGACATCATAAAGACGCTCTTTGCATTTGATAATGGATTCAGCCGGGTCAACTCCGGCGCGTGCTGTGTGGCCGACGTCAATGCACAACCCAATTCGTTTGTCGTACTTTTCGGCAATTTTCATCACGTCATAAGGCGACGGGAAATTTTTGTCTTCCGGGCCGTGGTTGTGAATCGCCAGCTTGATGTTGAACTCCTTGACCAGCGGGTCCAGCCGTTTCACCCACAAATCCAGATCGTCAACCTTTCCGTTGGGAGAGCAAACCATCGTCGGAACACCCACGTCACGAGCGTATTCGAATGCGCGGCGCATATCGGCTTCATCGTTTTTCATGCCGACATTGCCAACGCTGAGCGGAACCAAGCCCGCGTCCAGAAACATCTTGGTGCGCGCTTTACGTTCTTCGGGCGTGTGGGTCAGGTCAACGTGGTTTTTGACGTTTTTGATCGAAACATATTTCAAGCCAACGCGCTTCACGCCTTGAATGGCTTGTTCAATAGGCAATTCGCGCACGGTGTACGTGGCCACGCCAATTTTCAAACCTTTCCAGGGATCAGCGGCGGCAGTTTGTGCGGCTGCGAATTCCGGCAATCCGGCAAACGGCAACGCCGCTGCCGACAATGCACTTAATTTCAGCCAGTCTCGTCGGGAAAAAGTATTCATCGTTTTTGTCTCCGGGTTGTGAGTATGGGTTGGAGAGGTTTCAACTGAATTCTTTTCACCGCAGAGACGCAGAGAACGCTGAGGCAGCGCAGAGTTCAAATTGAAACTCTCTGCGAAACCTCTGCGGTGCTCCGCGCCTCTGCGGTAAATCAGAAACCGAACTCCTTCAGTTTTGAATCAACTGTCTGTGCGCGGCGAAACCTTCCGAAAGGTCGCGCACAATCTTGTCGTGAAGCGATTGCATCTGCTGGTAAAGACGCACTCGTTCCGCATCAGGTTTCGTTCGCGTTGTTTCATCCAGTGCAATGTAGCGGCGGCAGAGTTCAGCAATTTCCATCGGCGAGCCTTCTCGTTTGGCATAAGCCCAAACGGCTTGCACCGCTGCGCCGACGGCTGCGCCTTCTTCACTGGCCACGCAAACGACTTCGGCGTTGAACACATCCGCCAGAATTTGCCGCCAGACTGCGCTTTTCGCTCCGCCGCCTGTCGCTCGAATTTCTGTCGGGTTAATTCCGAGTTCGCCCAATCGGTTCAATCCGTAATTCAGCCCCAGCGTCGTGCCTTCCATTGCCGCGCGCGCAAAGTGAGCGACTGAAAACGTCTTGTCGCGCAAACCGAAATACACGCCCGTGCCGTCGGGAACGTTCGGCGTGCGCTCGCCTTCAAAAAACGGTATCAGCATCAATCCGTCATTGCCCGCCGGAACCGAAGCCGCCGCCTTCGACAAATCATCGTGGGAGAGATTGAACCGTTCGCGCACCATCTCGGTCGCCACGGTCACGTTCATCGTACAAACCAGCGGCAACCATTTGCCTGTGGAATCGCAAAACGCCGCGACTTCACCTTGCGGATCAACGACCGGTTTGTCGGCGCAAGCGTAAATCGTTCCCGAAGTTCCCAAACTGACGGTGACGACTCCGGGCGCGACGTTGCCTGTGCCAATGGCTCCCATCATGTTGTCGCCGCCGCCGCTGCTGACAATCACGTCCGTGCTCAAACCGAATTCTGCCACCAATTCCGCACGCAAAGTCCCGGCAATGTCGTCCGAAGCGATCAACTCCGGCAGCATCTTTGCGACCGAAGGATCAATCGCGTCAATCGCAGCTTTCGACCACGCGCGGTTGCGAACATCCAGCAAGGCCGTTCCCGAAGCGTCACCGCATTCCATCGTCTTGCGGCCAGTCAGCCAGAAGTTGATGTAATCGTGCGGCAGCAGAATCGAACGCAGTCGAGCGAAGTTTTCCGGTTCGTGATTTTTCAGCCACAGAATCTTTGACGCCGTGAAGCCCGCCGGAACTCCGTTGCCAACCGCCGCAATGGTTTTCTCCAATCCGCCGAGCGCGCCAATGATCGCTTCGCATTCCGTGCTGGTCGCCGTGTCGCACCAGAGCTTGGCCGGACGAATGACCTGGTCGTTTTCGTCCAACGCCACGAAGCCATGTTGCTGGCCGGAAACGCCAATGCCTTTGACCGCTGCCCGATCCACGCCAGACGATTCCAGAACGGTTTTGATGCCGTGCCGAATGGCGGCAATCCAATCCGCCGGATGCTGTTCCTTGTGCCCGGCGGGCAAGCCTTCGATCAATTCGTAATGCTGACTGGCACTGGCGACAACTTCGCCGCTGTCCGCGTCCAGCAAAATCGTTTTCGTGCTTTGCGTACCGCTGTCTATGCCGATGAAGTATTCGCTCATCTTCGCAAGAATCTTTCGTGGTTTTGAATTTCGTGATGGATGCCAGATTTGGCTTAACCATTAAACGCAATTGCCGCGCGCGAGGCAAGCTAAGCGAACGCGATTGCAAAAATTAGTTGATTGAGGAAAAGGTGCGAACTATACTCCGCGCCGTTCGCACCTATGCCCCTCAGCGAATAATCATCAATCAATTCAACAGCTTTCACTACCGAGTAGGTACGTCACAATCGTAGCCGAATTCGTATTGAGCATTAATCACTTTGAGGCATGTGATATGGGATTTTTCGATTCAGTAAAATGTGCGACTGGTTTTCACGATTATACTGAGTGGTTGTACAAGGTAGCTAATGAATGTGTCCAAACACGCACCTGTAAAAGAAACGGGTGCGTAAAAGTTGATAGCCGCACTTTTCATGAGTGGACAGAATTTAATTATGTGGCGGCAAATTCTTGTATGCAGAAACGCATTTGTAAACGCTGTAATAAGCAAGAATCAAAGCTAGCCTCTCATTTATGGTCTGAGTGGGGATACGCCCAAAACGGTAATTGCGAGCAATACAGAAAATGCAGTCGATGCGAAATAAAAGAAACAAAAATCTTACACCAATGGGACGTTTGGCAATACGAATCCCCGACATCCTGCGAGCAAATAAGATTTTGCCGCAGATGTCCAACTGGAACAGAAAAGGGCGCTGTTGCACGAATGAAGACTGCCGCTGCGGGAGCGGCAGTCTGGTAAGCTTTTTGTGCAATGAAAAAGAAAACCGCTTACCGCACCCGCAACTGGCCTGAGTATAACCGCGCTCTCAAACAACGTGGAAGCCTGACG
>JANRKX010000121.1:0-24223 GCA_033763255.1 Acidobacteriota bacterium
GGCAAGACCTCAATGCAAATTGTCTGCGCCGCGATGCGAAAATTGCTGCATCAGGCCTTCGGCGTCTTGAAAAATAATTGCTCGTTTAACCCGGATCTCGTTTTTGCGGGTTGACTTTCGAGACAGTATCTAAATTCAAACGCCGCTAACGCGGCGGAAATGCTGAGCAGTTACGGACAACAAAAGGCAAAAGGCCGGAACTTTGTTTTTCAATTTTTTGCCCCGCGACGGACGCTCCATTTTTGCCTTTTGATATTTGCCTTTTGATTTTATGTTCACCGTTTACCCGCCAAAGCCCGCAGACGATTTGGAATTCGCCGAACAGCGCGACGGCGAGCGTATTGTCTGGATGGCGGGAGCCGCTTCGGTTGGGCGATACCTGATGTTGGGCGCGACGGAGCGAAATGTCTTTCTGCTGATTGACGGGCAACGCACTCCGCAACAAATCTGCGAAGAGTTCGGCGAACAACACGGCGGCAAACTCGGCCTGGCTACGCTGACCAAATTCCTGACCAAGCTGGAAAGTTACGGTTTGCTGGCGGGCGAAGGCCAAACACACGCCGACACTCCCGACGCTCTGCAAAGCCAGCAAGCTTACAAACCCATCAAACTGTTCAATCCTGATCCGCTGTTCACGGCGCTGGTTCCGAAACTGCGCTGGATTTGGACGACGGGATTTTTCTGTTTCAGTTTGGCGATGATCGTCGGTTCGACTTTGCTGGCGTTGATGAATTGGGAGCAATTGTCTGCACAGGCAACTCCGCTCATCCGCGATCACGCGATGACGATTTTGCTGGCGGCGTATTTGATCGGCATTTCGCACGAATTCGCGCACGGCATGACCTGCAAAGTCTTTGGCGGGCGCGCGACCGAAGTCGGCGTGTTGATCGTCTATTACTTTTTGTTCGCGCTGTATTGCAACGTGTCGGGCATTCACCTGATTCCGCAACGCAACCGGCGGCTGTGGGTGATCGCCGCCGGAGTCTATTGGCAATTGATGGTTGGCGCGGTGTGTTTTTTGCTGTGGCTGGCGCTGGCTCCGGGCACATTGTTGTCGGATGCTGCTGTGGTGTTTTTGCTGGGCAGCGTCTTCGACGTGTTTTTCAATGCGAACCCGCTGATCAAACTCGACGGGTATTACTTCCTCAGCCAGTGGCTGCGAATGCCTAACCTGATGGATCGGTCGCGCGCTTACTGGCGAGGTTTGCTTAAACAGATTCTATTCGGTCAGCCGAACGCCGAAGCCGAGCGATTCGCCCGGCGCGAACGAAGAATTTATTTGGTCTACGGGCTGCTGTCGTTTTTGTACAACGTGGCGTTTGCTTCGGTGCTGGTGATTTATATCGGCGAATGGCTGACCGACCGGTTTTATCTGCTGGGATTGCTGCTGTCGCTGGCTGTGGTTCTGTATTTTGTTCGGCGACCAATCAAGCAACTGGCTGATGTTTTCCGATGGTACGGAACCAGGAGCGGTAGCGACTGGGTTGGCCTATGGCACAAACGCCGTAAGCATCCGGTCGCTATCGCTCTCGGTTCCGCACCGGAAATCAAAGGAGGCAAGATGGCTGATAACACTCCAACTACAACTGAATCCAAACCTGTTCCGTTCTGGCGTCGTCGCCTGATTCCGCTATCGCTAGCCGTGTTGGCCGTCGCCGTTTTGCTTTTGCCTTGGAGCGCGTCGGTTGGCAATTACGGTTCGTTGATGGCTGTGCCGGGGCAGGAAACGATCATTCGCGCGCCGGAAAACGGTTCGTTGGTGACGCTGCGAGTTCGTCCGGGCGATCAAGTCACCGCCGGAGCCATCATCGCTCAGATGGGGAATTTTGATGTCGAGGAGCAAATCACCGCCGTCCAATCCGAACTGGCGCGCGCCAACGCCGAATACGACAGGCTGTCAGGCGAGATTCGTTCCAGCGAAGAAGCCGTTGCCCGCGCCGCGACTCAATTGCGCCAACGGCAATTCGATTACGATGAAATCGAAAACGAACGGCGACAGATTGCCGCTCAACGACAAAACTCGAACGCCGACGCGAAAGTGATTGCTGTTTCGACGACTCAGACCGTGGCAAGCGGTTATCCGGCTGCGCTGGCTGCGATGGAATCCGAAGTCGAATACCACCGCGCGCAGTTTCAGGAAGCGGCGGCTCACCGTGATCGCGCGCGAAAGCTAAACGCCGAAGGCATAGTCCCGCGCAGCGAATTGGACGCGGCGGAAATGCGCGCTTCGACTTCAGCCAGCGTATTGGCCGCCACTCGCCAACGACTGGAAGCCGCCTTGATCGAACATCGTCGCAAACACGTCGGCACTACGACCGCAGTGAATCTGGCCAGTTCTGATTTGAGCGCGGGGCGATTGCAGATTTCCAAACTCAACGGCGAATTGAACGCCGTGCGCGAAGTGATTGCTTCGCTGAAAGCCCGGCACGATTTGCTCAATCGCAAACGCTTGCAATTTGAACTGACGGCTTCGCGCGGAGGCAGCGTTTTCGGCGAAGAGTTGCCGCGAATGCTTGGCCAATACTTTCCAAAAGGCGCGGAAATTTGCCGCGTTGCCGACACGCGACAACTGCTGCTGAGGATTCAAGTTCCCGAACGCGAAATCGGCGACATTCGCGCAGGGCATTCGGTTCGATTGAAAGCGCGCGCCTTTCCCGATCAAACCTTTCGCGGCACGGTGACCAAAATCGGCGGCGAAAGCGAACTCGACGCCAGCGGCCAAACCGTATATCGAGTCGAGTTGACGGTTGAAAACAACGAAGGTTTGCTGCGTCCTGGAATGACGGCGTTTGCGCGAATAGATTTCGACCGGCAGATGATTGGGCGAATTGTGCTGCACAAGATCAAACAAACTCTGCGACCGGAATTGTGGATGCTTTGAGAAGGCTAAAACCCGACCCGTTTCAGTAAATCGGCGAAGCGCGGATCGTCACGCAGTTTGTCGTAACGCGGGTCTACTTTCAGATACCAGAGCGCGTAAAAGCGTTTTTTATAAGCTTCTTCCAGCAAGTTGATGGCGTTGTCTGTTTCGCCGAGCGATGAATGCAAATACGCCGCTCGAATCATAGAACTGGAATCGCCAGATTCGACCAGCGGTTGGAGCCGTCCCAATTTCAGCCGCCAATACGCCGTGACGCCTTGTTGCCCGAAAGTGGTTTTGACGGTTTCGATCTCTTCCGGCTTTCTATTTCGTATCCGCAAAAATTCCAAATAGGCGTTGACCGCTTGCTGATAATCGCCTTTCGCCTCATAAGCGGCGCTCATGAATGTCAGGGCATTCGTGTTATTGGGATCGAATCGCAGCGTTTTCTGAAATTGAGCGATGGCTTCGTCGAATTGGCGAGCGAAGAAAAGATACAGCCCCCAATCCACAGAGATCGGCATCGAAAGCGGTTCGATTTCCGCAGCCAGCTTGATCTCTTTCAGCGATTCGTCGAAACGACCCTGTGTCGCCAAAAACTCCGCGTACCAGTGATGCGCCGTTGCATAACGCGGCTTTTCCCTTATGGCTTCGAGAAATCCTTTTTCGCTTTCCTGCCATTGCCAGTCGAACTGAGCGCGCGCAAACGCGATGGCTGCTTTCGGCTCCACCAATTGCGGGTTCAATTTCAACGCTCGATTCGCTGCGGCAAGAGTGTTGGCCGAATCCTCTTCCAGCAACACATAAGCATCGGCCAGCCCGGCATAAGCCAGCGCAAAACGTGGATCGCTTTCAGTGGCTTTCTGAAAGTGTTCGATCGCTTTTTTCAGATTTTCTTCCCAGTTACTGGCCCGTTCGTTCAGGTAATACCGGCCTTTCAAATAAGCCTGATAAGTTTCGGCGTCGGTGTTGTAACGCGCTGACAACTGGCGTTGCTGTTCGCCGGAAAGTTTGACCTGCAAATTTTCCGAAACATTGCCCGCGATTTCCGATTGCACTTTTCGGGCTTCGTCCAATCCGATTTCAAACCGATTTCCCCAAAGCTGCCTGCCGTCGCTGACGTTGATCATTTCCACAGTGACCGTCAGGTGAGAATCAGTCTTGGCGATTTTGCCCACCACCACGGCATAAACTTTCAAATCACGGCCAATTTTTTGCGGATCGGCTTCTTTCTGAGCCTGCGTTTTGTATTTCACCGTGCTCCATCCCATGACGCGAATCTGAGGAACTTCCGCCAGGGAAATGGTGATGCTTTCCGGTATGCCTTCGCACAGGTAATTGATGGCCTGATCTTTGTCGCTGTTCTCAAAAGGCAAAATGGCAACGGTATTGGTTGGCGTGGTGGGCTGGCGCAACGTCGCCCAGGCGATCACTGCAACTGCCAGCAAAACCGCAGCAGCGATTGCAGGCAATAACCACGCAGGATGTTTGGCATCGGTCGGGGCGATCTTCATCGCAGGCATCGCTCCGCTGACGGCGCGATAAGTCCCGGACGAACTGGTCAACATCGAACGCAGATCGAAGGCCAGATCGCGCGCCGATTGAAATCGCTCTTCGGGAGATTTTTCCAAACAGCGAAAAATGATTCGATCGAGTTCTGGCGGCAAATCAGCGGCTTCAAGCAAAGGCGGATCGTCGCGCAAAATCGCTGCCATCGTTTCTGCGTTGCTTTTGCGAGCAAATGGACGCTCCCCGATCAGCATCTCCAGCATCACGCATCCAAGCGAGAAAATATCGCTTGGAGCGTCGGCTCGCTCTCCGCGAACCTGTTCCGGCGACATATAACCGATGGTTCCCATCAACGTGCCGGGTTTGGTTTCGTTCAGCCCTTGCGAAATCAAAGTTTCGGCGTGGCTGACCACAGCTTTTTTGACGCGAGCGATTCCGAAATCCAGAATTTTAACCAGCCCGTCGTTCGTCAAAAACACGTTTTCCGGTTTGATGTCTCGATGGATGATTCCTTTGGCGTGAGCGGCGGCAAGTCCTTCGGCAACTGAGGCGCAGATTTTCACTGACTCGCGCCAATTCAAAATGGAATGCGCCATTCGCTGGCGCAGAGATTCGCCTTCCAGCAATTCCATCACCAGATAAGCCATGCCGCCTTCGTGACCGAAATCATGAATTGCCAGGATGTTCGGATGCGAAAGCGCAGCAACGGCTTTGGCTTCGCGTTCGAACCTGGACAGCGCGTCCGGGTGTGACGACAAATGCTGAGGCAGCACCTTGATGGCGACATCACGATCCAGCCGCGAATCGTGCGCCTTGTAAACTTCGCCCATGCCGCCCGAACCGATCAGCGCCACGATTTCATAATGGCCAAGCGTTCGCCCAACCAGCGTTTGCGTCTGGTCAAGTCCGCGTTCGGAAAAGACTGTGGAGATGCCTTCTGCAGGAGTGGTTTCGATAAAGCTGCCCGCTTTTTCGTGAGCGGCCAGCAGCGAAGACAATTCGCGGCGGAGTTCTTCATCGCCTTCGCAAACTTCGTCGAGGTAAGCGGCGTGCCGCTCCGATGGCAAATCGAGCGCGGCATCAAGCAGTTCGTCAATTTTTTTCCATTGGTCGGGGGTCATACGGATACCGTGTCTTTAAGAAACCTGAATGCAATCCATTTCTACAACGCAGTAACAATAGCTGAAAGAACTGCGAACCGCTATGAATGTTTGTGGCGGTCGTTGGATTGCCATATCAGTAATTTTCGTTGTCGGCGGATACGATTAGCTGGCAAATTTAGACTTCGTGGCAGACAATCCCGGCCAAAGATAATGAGTACGCTGAACCAAAACGATTCCAAAGAGATTGGCGACGTCGTGCTGTTCCGCGAATTGCCCGCCGCGCAGTTGCAGGAACTGATTCCGTTGTTGCATCGCAAAACGTTTGCCTCCGGCACGGCGATGATGACTGAAGAACAGGCAGGCGAAGTCGTGTACTTGATTCAGAGCGGCACGGTCAAAGTGTGCGCGGATTCCGAAGACGGTTCCGAAGTCATCCTGACCATTCTCGGTCCCGGCGAAATCGTCGGCGAAATGAGCGCCCTGGATCAGCCAATGCGTTCGGCAAGCGTCATCACACTGGAAAAAACCCAAGTCTTGTGGATTGACCGAGCCTCGTTTCATCGCGCTCTGCTGACGATGCCGCGAATGTCGTACAACTTGTCGTGCATTTTGTCTGCTCGATTGAGAATGGCCGACAATCAGATTCGTTCGCTGGCTCGCCTGGAAGTCGAAAACCGCGTTGCGCGCCAGTTGATTTCCTTTGCCGAACGATACGGCCAGACGCAATCCAACGGAGACACACACATCCCGATTCGCCTCACTCAAGGCGACATCGCAGCCCTGATCGGAGCTTCGCGCGAACACATCAACAAAGTCATCGTCGCTTACAAAGAGCGCGGCTACCTGTCCGTTGACCGCCAATACCACATCACCATTCACAACTCGCAAGCGTTGGCCAAACGCTGTTAGCGAAAATTCTTTTTCTTGAAAGATATGGACATGATTTCAGACTTCAGACCGCTGAATTATAGTTTTCAGGAAAAAGAGTTTCTGTCGCTGGGAACGCAGGCGTCTCGCCTGCGCTACTTCGAACTATTTTTCCTGAAGCGCAGGCGGGACGCCCGCGCTCCCAGTTGGTGCAATGTTTGAAAGCCGTTGGCCCTGATTGCGGTTGCATGCCGTTGATGGCTCGGTGGTTTAAACAAAGAGGACATTGATTGTGTCGAATACGAATCCACGCATCGTCACCGTTTCCGGCACTTCGTCGAATTCCGGCAAGACGACTTTGCTGTGCGAATTGCTGCAACGACTGACTGCCGCAGCAAACTGGGAAGCAATCAAATTCACCAAAGGTCATTACCGTTCCTGCGGAAAAGACCCCGAAGCTTGTTGCGTCAGCGATTTGCTGAGCGAAAAAGCTACGGTGCGTTCCGGGCGCGAAGCCACTTATTCCTGCGGCAAAGACTCTGCCAGGTATTGGGACTCCGGAGCCGCCAACGTCCATTGGGTAATCGCCACCGACGCGCAAATCGAAGCGGGTACTCACGAAGCTCTGGCGCGCGTGATGGCTGCGAACGTGTTGGTCGAAGGAACCAGCCTGTTGCAATTCGTCCGCAGCGACTTTGCGATTTTGGTCGTCGGTTCGGACTTGTCGAAGCCGAAAGCTTCGGTGCGGCGCGCGTTGCTAGAACAAAAATTCAATGCGCTGTTTGTGTCTGACGAAACGGCCAAAGCGGCAACGAGCGATGAACTCATTGCCGCTTTGGCAAAAATCAGTCCGGCGATTGACCGCGTCTGGCTGGCCGGACTGCCTGTGTTTTCCTCAACCACTTTGTCGCAGCTTGCCGCCGCTGCAACCGGTCATTTCGTCCAGATGGCCGCGAACCGATCCGAATCGGCATAACCTTGAAGCCGGTGCAGCCTGTACCCTTGCGCCTGGTAATCTTCAAACGCTGTTTGGTATTGCTGCGGCGTCAGGTTGTATTCCATCGCCCAGCTTCCAGCCACTTTGCGCCAGATGCCGCTGTACGCTCTGCCGCCGTCAATCTCTTCGATGTTGATGCTCGTCTGTTTGTACCCTTGCAGCTTCAACGGCTGCAACACCGAATTGAACACAGCGAACGGCATTGAATGCAGATCGTACGTCACTGGCTTCGGCGAACTGATAAAAATCGCTGCGTGCCGTCTGCCGGAGTTGGTGTCGTAAACAACGTGCTCTTCCAACACCATTCCGTCATTGGCGATGTGTTCGGTTCGTTTCTGCGACCATTGCGCGTCGGTCAGCCCGAAGTAGGTGTAATAACCTTCGCCAGCGCGTTTTTTCCAGATGACGTTGAATCGCGGATTGCCCGAACCATCCGGCGTCACCGAAATTTCGCGCGGTCGCAGCCCTTGGTCGTGGTAAGTGTCAAACCAGTTTTGGAAATCCGAACCGGTCATATAAAATCGCGCTTTCCATTGCGACGGCAGGTTGCGTTGGAACGAACCGGAAGCCAGCACTTCGTTGCCGTTGCGGTGCAAACTGAGCGTCTGCAAGGCGTACCCCATTCCCGGATAGTAGCTGAAATACTTCGACACGACGTTCGCGGGCACGTTGTGGAAGTTCGAATAGAACGGCGCGAACAAACGAACGTAAGCGGTGTCATCCAACAAATCGTAACAGCCGCCCGAATAAGATTCGGAATAAACGCCGTACGGATCAATCTGCACCCAATCGTTCGGGTACGCCGGACGCGGATCGGGCACGGTGGTCATCAAATGCAGGTGATTGTTGGCCGTCGCTTTGTTGGTTACGTTGCCGTTGTTATCCAACCCCCAGCCAGCTCCGCCGTACCCTGTGTTGCCGCTCCAGGCGATTTGCTGACCGGCGCTTACCCAATCGCCAACGTCCACTTTGATCTTCTGGGAGTTGGTTCCCCAATACAACGAATCAGGATTGGCTTTGTGTGAAAACAGGTAATACCGATATTGGCGAGTCACTTTGCCATCATCGCCATACTTATCGCCGGGCGGAATCGCTTTGGCTTTGGCCAGATCGTGATCGAATCCGTCGCGCAGATGCATGTACGTCGTGCGATACCGGTCGCCGTTCGGAGCTTCGTGTTCGATGACGACCACGTTGCCCATCAAATCGTTCCACAACTTCGTCACCACTCGGCCTTGAGCGACAGCATACACGCCGAAGGTGGCGTCCACGCCTTCCTGAGCGTTGTCGCGCGAATAATCAATCGCGCCGTGAAAACTGCCGCCGTCATACAACCAGCCGCTGCCAGGATAAACGTGGCTGCTTCTATAAGGCAGATACATCGGCATGCTGGCTCGGACAGAAGCCGCGAAATCGCGTGCAGCGGCTTCGCGCTGAGCATCCGTTCCCGTTTTGAACACGTGATACGGCTGACGATAGCGCACATCCTGAGTGTTGTGCTGATCGTTGATCGTGTAGCTGCAACATTGCGACCCCGGAAGCGTGACATCAGGAATCGTGCAAACGTTTTGCCCGTCGAAGATGATGGATTGCTGGTTGCCTGTGACGCTGAATGCCTGTTGCGATTCGCCGCTCGATGATTCGACGGTTTGAGTTTCGGCCAACTCCATTGCCATTTGATCGGCGAAGGCGGCTCGCCCGGCGGCGGAATTCCAGCGCGAAGTTTCCGTGTTGGCACGAAGCTGCGCCAACACGCCGTCCGCACCGTCATCGGCAACCAGGTCTTCCGTCCCGACATTTTCGCCCAGGTCGTGCGCGTGATCGTGTCCCATCGCCGCCCTGTTGTATCGCGGCAGGTAATGCAATTCGGACGGATTTCCCTGCTCTTCTTCGTGAATTCGTTCCGGTGCTCGCCGACGAACGTTTTGAGCTTGCAGCGGCGTCAAGGTTGAAAAGGCGATCAGCGTCGCCAGAAAGAAAACGAATGCGGTTTTTAGTGTTTGAATTTTTGGCTTCATAACTTTCCCCTCCTTACTCCTTCAAAAAAACTGAGTGAACTGCGGCAAGACGCTCGGTCATCGGCTTCGATGTTTGCGTTTCTTGCTGCTCACTGGGTAAAGCGGGAAAGCGTAGTTAAACCTCTAACAGCACTGGTGATGCTTGAGAGAGGTTTTGGTGATGAAATGGTGATGGAAAGGTAACGGCAGGAATCGCCAGAAAGAACCAGCGAAAGGCTGAACTCAACTTCTTTTTGCCAGATGAGCTTCAATCATCTTTTTCAGGTCGTCGAATTCAATCGGTTTGTTGATGTAATCGGTTCCGCCGGTGGCTTGAATGCGGTCTATGGTTTCTTTGTTGTCATAACCGGTGACAAAAATGATCGGCAAGGTTTGAAACTCAGTCCGTTGGCGAATTTCGCGCGTGGCTTGCAGCCCGTCCATCACTGGAAGCGACAAATCCATCAACACCAAATCAGGTTTTTCAGCGAAGACAATATCAACAGCCTGGCGGCCATTGACGGCTTCAATCACATCGAACTTGTTCAGTTTCAGCATCAGCTTCAGCGCAATGCGAGCGTCGTCATCGTCTTCGGCAATCAAAATTCGGCGCAGTTTGTCCGTCATCATCGTGGGATAAAGTTGGTTCAGCGGTAAAAAGTATGGGATGCAGGAAGACGAACGGATTTTAGTAACCGTAGGTTCCGGCTGCAAACCGGTTCGGTTTTGCCCACCAGATTCGCGCCATCAACAAATCGCCGCGAAAGTTTGCGGGAATGACTTCGCCAGCCAGAATCAGCGATTGCTCCCGGTTGAGCATCATCGTGTGGAAGTTGCCATAGTGAGGAACCATTGTCGGATTGTTGATGCCGTCGCCAATCAGCGGAAAAACAACGCGCTCAGTCGAGCGAACCAGCCGCATGGTTTTTTGATCTACCAGAGCCATAAACAACGGAGCGCGCCATCGCATGACGTTCGTGTTCTCTGCCGCTTTACGCATATAAACCAGATACAGCCCATCGGAATGCTTCAGCCAATGTTGCTGAGTCGTGGACATTTCCAGCGATTCGCCATTGTCCCAACTCCAAGCTTGCGGTTCCGCCCAGTTCAAACCGTCTTTTGAAACAGCGACGTAACCGCGATTGTCTTCGGCGCGAATGGTCAGATAAAACTTGTCGCCAAACTGAATTATCGAAGGTTCCAGCAAGCCGCGCTTCGTCGTGTTGCGAAGCTCGTTGCCCAGGCGTTTGATCTTCAATTCGCGGCCATCGAATTCACACAACGCGACAGCGACAGAATTATCAATTCGATCTTTCGGAGCAAACGAAAGCGGCAACAAGATGTCTCCGTTTGGCAAGGTCACTCGTTCAGCGCAACCGGCAACGTAAATACGGCTGTTGCGCGGATCATCCCAAACCAGTTTTTTCGGAGCCGACCAATTGCCCGCCGCATCGCGCACCGAATACACCACGTGGCGCGGAGGTTGGTCGGCAAAAAACTTGCCGCCTTTGTAAAAAAGCGTTTGCCCGATGGCCAACACCGTGTTGGATTTCGCATGGTATTCCGGCACGACATCGGAGATGGCTTCTTCACCGCCGTCATCCAGTTTGCGCCTGCCCCAACCCGGCACATCCAGCATCGGACTCCAGGTTTTGCCTTGATCAGCAGATTCGCGCCATTTGACCGGGCCGTAATAATCCGAGCCGCTGATTTCCTGCAACGTCATCAACAGCTTCGCGCCTTTGCCTGTATTTCTGAAAGCTGGCACAACCGTCGTGCGCGGCAGGAACCAAGTGACTTGGTCGTCGCTCCATTTGCGAAGCATGACGCGCTCGATGGATTTGACGACATCAATTGTCGCAGCCTTGAAAGAAATCAGGCAGGCGACAAATGGGACGACTAAAGCGATACATACGAGAAGAAGTTTTCTTCTGAAAGAGGTCATGCCAAAACCTTCTCAACAAGTTCGCCGTGAACGTCCGTCAGCCGAAAATCACGTCCCTGGAATCGGTACGTCAGCCGCTTATGGTCAATTCCCAGCAAGTGCAAAATTGTCGCTTGCAGGTCGTAAACCGGCACGGGATCGCTGACGATGTTGTAACTGTAATCGTCCGTCTCTCCCAAACTGAAGCCTTTCTTCAAGCCGCCGCCTGCCATCCACATCGCAAAGTTGCGCGGATGATGATCGCGTCCGTAATTCCCATCGGTCAGTTTGCCCTGGCAATAAACCGTGCGCCCAAATTCTCCGCCCCAAACGATCAAGGTGTCGTCCAGCAAGCCACGCTGTTTCAAGTCAGCCACCAAAGCCGCCGAAGGTTGATCGGTTCCTCGACACTGCAAAGCCAGATCGCGCGGCAAATCGTTGTGCTGATCCCAACCGCGATGATAAAGCTGGACGAAACGAACTCCGCGTTCGACCAATCGCCGAGCCAGTAAACAATTCGCAGCGTAAGTTCCTGGCCGCCGCGATTCCGGGCCGTACATTTCAAACGTCTTGTCTGGTTCTGACGATAAATCCATCAAGTCGGGCACGCTGGTTTGCATGCGATACGCCATCTCGTATTGCGATATGCGCGTTTCGATTTCGGGGTCGCCATAATCGTCATGCTTCATCTTGTTGAGCTTGGCTACGGCGTCCAGCATCTGACGGCGCGAAGTCTTGTTCACGCCCGGAGGGTCATCCAAATACAAAACCGGCGTTGAACCGCCGCGCAAACGCACGCCCTGATAACTGGAAGGCAGAAAGCCGCTCGACCACAAACGCGAAAACAGCGGCTGGTCGGTGTTCAGCGCATGCGCCGTCGAAAGCAGCACGATGTACGACGGCAGGTTTTGATTTTCGCTGCCCAGTCCGTAACTCAGCCATGAGCCGAAACTCGGTCGTCCCGGTTGTTGAAAACCGGTTTGAATGAACGTGATCGCCGGATCGTGATTGATGGCGTCGGTATGCATGGATTTGATGACGGTCAGCTCATCCACAACCTTGGCCGTGTAGGGCAACAGTTCGCTGACCCAGGTTCCCGATTGGCCGTGTTGCGCAAATTTGAAAATGGATTTGACGCACGGAAACGCGCTTTGCCCCGAAGTCATGCCGGTGATGCGTTGGCCTTTGCGAATCGAATCGGGAAGCTCCGTGCCATGCAGTTTTTCCAGCGACGGTTTGTAATCAAACGTCTCGATTTGCGAAGGCCCGCCCGATTGATGCAGAAAAATCACGCGCTTCACTTTGGGCGCAAAGTGCGGCAATCCAGCCAGGCCGCCGGTTTTCGGATTGCGTTCTTCGCCGACCGCCGACAAGCCATCTTGCCGCAACAACGAAGCCAGCGCCGCGATGCCAATGCCTTTCGCGCCCAGCCCGAACAATTGGCGACGCGTCAGATGTTGTTCAAATTCCTGTTTCAGATTCATTTCGATTGTTTCCTTTTCGTTTCAAGCTGCATCCTGGTGAGATTCTTGTTGCAAGCGTTCTTCGATCCATCTTTTGACCAGGGTTTGATACTCAGGCTCGCCTTTAGACTTGGCAACAATTTTCAATGATTCAACCATTTCAAGAGGCAATCGAACCGAGCTTGGCGTGTGAAATTCCGCCTCTGCCATGACCTCGTCGAATTCTTCAGGCTTCATCAAATGATATTCCGATTCAATGGCTTCCTGCTCTGCTTTGGATAATCTGCCAAACTTCTTTTTCATCGTTTCCTCTTCTTTCTTTTCGTCGTTGGTTTCAAATCCCAGCCAGTAAAGATACGTGCAACCCCGTTCCCTTTATCTTGAAAAACCAGTCTCAGCCGCCTGCCACGATCTGTCATTCCATCGAGAATGTATACGTCATCAAAGCGCCTTTCGTCTTTCTGATATGAATAATCGTGGAAGAAACATTGTTCGGCTTCTGCTGGTTCAATGGAATGATCGCGAAGGTGTTGAACGTTGCCGTTCTTTTTCTCTTCGTTATCCCATTCAAACCTGGTCCACTCATTTGCCTGCACAAATCACCTTTCCATTAAACACTTTAGCAAAAGAACTCTGACCGTTACTGCCAACAACGTTTGATGACATCCAGCCCGCAGAACTCTATTTCGGGCGAAAGATAATCGGCTCTGGGGCGCTCTTCTCTGAGCAAATCGGTGCTCAGGTATTTTTTGTTGCTGTCCGGGAAAACCGTCGCCACAATCGCGTCATCGCCTAATTGATCCTGAAGCATCACGGCTCCGGCAAAGTTCGCGCCAGACGAAATCCCGACTGCCAGCCCAAGCTGCGCCGCCAGTTTTTGCGCCATCAAAATTGCGTCCCCGTCGTGTACGCTGACGACTTCATCCAGATCGTTCAGGTGAACAATGGCGGGAACGAATTCATCCGAAATTCCCTGAATGCGATGATGGCCGACTTTATGGCCGGTGGACAGCGTAGGCGATTCCGCAGGTTGCAACGGATGAATGCGCACCGACGGATGCTTCTCTTTCAAATAGCGCCCAACCCCCATGACGGTTCCGCCGGTTCCAACCCCGGCAACAAAAGCGTCCGGCTTCAACCCGCGCGACTGCAACTGCTCCCAGATTTCGGGAGCGGTGGTGGTCGCGTGAGCTTCGACATTGGCTTCGTTGGAAAACTGGCGCGGCAAAACACGTTGGGTTGCGTGCGAGCCATTTCTTCCGTCAGATGAATGCTGCCGACAAAACCGCCTTGTTCGCGCGCCACAGGAATGATCGAAGCGCCCAGACAACGGATGATTTCCACGCGTTCGCGGCTCATCCAATCGGGCATAAAAATCGTCACCTGATGCCCCATTGCCCGGCCAATCGCCGAAAACGAAATTCCTGTATTCCCGCTGGTGGCTTCCGCAATCGTATCGCCGGGTTTGATGCGCCCTTCACGATAAGCGCGACTCAGAATGTACAGCGCCATGCGGTCTTTGATGCTGCCGGTCATGTTGAAATGCTCGGCTTTGGCATAAATCACGCGTTGGCGTCCGCGAAATCTGTAGCTGATCCCCATCAGCGGAGTGTTTCCCACCAGATGCTGCAAACCGTGGCAGTGATGGACAGGTTGTTGAGTTGCTGCAGTCATTTTCCAGAAGTCTTCAGGGTATTTATTACCTGAATCGAATCAGTCCAAATTTATCTAGGTTAAAAATTGAATAGTACCTGGCTCCAGAAAACATAACTGCCAGATTACTTGTAACTTAAATCAGTCTATTAGTGAGCTTCAGTCACCGATGAAACCCAGGTTTGCAGCTCACTGAATTTAGGCCAGAGAGAGCGAAACATTGATAATTCTTCTCTGGTAATTGCCCCTGAAACAAACAAGCCAGCTAAATAGGTCGCTCCGTAAATCAACGAACAGATTCCTAACACCAACTGAACTGGCAAGCTGATCATCATCGTCTTTACCGACTCTGTTACTAGCGCCGCAAGTAATGCCACTAAAGCTAGCTGCCCAAGCGCGTAAAACAGCTTCATATCTCTCCAGGTCACGCCTAGCTTTCGCCCGATGACAAACATCGTCACGCCAATATCCAGCAATCGCGTCAACGCCACCGCCCAGATGGCTCCCACCAGCCCGTTCGCGCCGACGCCGACATACAAGGCCAGCCACGTCACAGGCAACAACACCAGACAGAACTTGATGCGGAAAAATTTGAATTCGGGAAACGCTCGCAACAACGTGCCGACCAAAAAAATGTACAGCAACAAATTGAACAAGTTGACGGCGAAAATCGGCGTTGCCGACGCGTATCTTTCCGTGAACAAGGTAACGATGAATTCCCGTCGCAGCACAAAAAACATGGCGCAGATAGGAAAGAAAAAGAACGCCAGAAACCGCACGGACCCAGCCCAGACCTGCCAGATGCCCTGAAACGAACCGTCTTTTTCCAGACGGGAGATTTGCGGCAGCAAACTGGTTACCGCCGCATCAATCAAGATTTGCAACAGCGGCAACTGGAAACAGCCAATCGAATAGACAGCGAATTCCGCCGGTGTGAAATGCTTCGACACGTAAAAATTGTGAAAGTCGAATTGCACGATGTAAGCAATGCCGCCAATCCCGAATGGCAGCGCATTGGCCAGTTGCATCTTGAACAATGGCCAGTCAAATTTGCTCCAGAAATGTCCGAATCGTTGTTTCAGATAAACCAGGCAAATCGAAAAATGCACCACACCAATGACCAGTGCGGCAATCACCACCGCCCGGGCGGTTCCGCCGATCATCGCCGCCGCAATCAACAGCGACGTTTTCAGTAGCTGAATCAGCACGGTCACAGCCGACGCCCAGCGAATGTCGCCGTTGGCAATCACGACGCTTTCCAGATTCAACGAAACCAGCCAGAGCAAGGTCACGATTCCCACCATCGGTATCAGACCGACCAGTTCGTCGCCCTTGAACGTGAACATGACGATTTGCGGATAAACCGCCAACACCAAAGCGAATGCTCCGCCGACAACCAGGTAAAACAACAAAACATGCAGCGCGATTTGTGCTTTCCGTTCCGGTTCGCGCGGCGTGAAGTAATACGCGCTAGCGCTGACCTGCAGACAGAGCAATGACACCATCGTCGTCACGATCTGAAACGCCTGCCTGTAAAGTCCCAACTGCTCCGGATTGAGCCAGCGCACTAGAATCAGCGGCAACGCCAAAGCCAAGACAAGGGCAATTCCTCTGGCAATCGCCAACCAGTTTGTTTTCCCAAGGAGGCTTTTCGGTTCGTCTATATGAATTCGGGACGGCGGAAGAAAGGAGCGCACTTTAGCGTTTAAATGACCCCTCTTTGGCTTTATGTCTATATGAGAAACTTGAATAGAAATAATATCATCAATAATTTTGTCTGGGTGAACACTTTGAATGGCAGAAAGTAAATTGACAGCCTCAGTAAGGCGTAATGGAGCATCCTCAAATTCTTCACCACTGGGCAGAATAAGCTTAATAGGTTTTCCGATATCATCAATTGCTCCTTCAAAAAGAAGTATTCGTTGGTTTGGATAAGCAACCATTTTCCAACCATTATCTTTTAGGTAATTTACAAATCCTTCAATAGTTAATTCTCTCAGCCGAGAGTTGTCAGGACTGATTAATGTCATAAAATATTGCGTCCTTCTTCTACCTGATCTAACAATTTCATTAAGACATCCGGAGTAAATAATTGATGACGTGATATACGAATTCTGGCGGTGTGACTATTTTGAGTAGCAGTACCAGAGAATATTGACCAATAACAACACCGTCTCACAATTAGGTGATCTTCACTTTGTTCAAGCCATTGAGCAGAATCTTGCGGCAAGCAAAGAAGTATAAGCATTAATGGGGTAGACCTTATTCTGAGACTCCGATTGACTATATCGTTATAAGTTTTAGCCTCAAGATCATAAACAACGCTTTCACCTTCAATTTTCCAATTTTTGGAAGCCTTGAGTTGAAAGTCAATTTTCACCCCTGTTTCAAAACGACGCCCGCTAAAAAACTGAATTTTACTGAACGTACCATCTACACCATAATCTTGGAATGGTCTCCCAATACCGACGCCTGCTCGAGCGGCAATGGCCATAACATATGCGTGACTGAGCCATTCTTCGACATGCTGCTGAGTCATCATTATCCAAGCCCTCCACTCACTCTTTTGTGATCGTTTCGTCCAGATTCAGAATTGCGCTCATCACCATTGTCCACGCAGCCAGTTCCGCTTTATCGAGTTTGGCATCTGCCGCTGATTCGCCGATGTTCAAAATGTCGGCGGCGGCCTTTTGGTCGCTGCGGTATCGCGTGAGCTGCTGCGTCAGCAATTCGCGCAGCACTTTCGTTTCTGCCATCGTAGGTTTGCGAGCTGTCGCCCGGCGAAACGCAAAAGCAAGTTTTGCATTCATGTCCTTGCCGCCCTCTGACAAGGCACGCTCAGCCAGTTTGCGCGAAGCTTCGACGTAAGTCGGGTCGTTCATCAGCACCAAAGCTTGTAACGGCGTGTTGGTCGTGGCGCGTCGAGCGACGCATTTTTCGCGGTCAGGTGCGTCAAAGGCAGCCAATTGCGCGGGGGGCACGGTGCGTTTCCAGAAGGTGTACATCGAGCGGCGATACAAATCGCGGCCTTTGGACAGCACATATTCCTGCTCGCTGAATCCGTCGCCGAACGCCATTTCTTCCCACAACCCGGCGGGGTGATACGGTTTAACGCTTTTGCCGCCGATGCGATCATCCAGCAATCCGCTGATGGCCAGCGCATTGTCGCGGACAAGTTCAGCTTGCAACCGATGCCGCGGCCCACGCGCGAACAACCGATTTTCCGGGTCTTTTTCAATCAATTGCGGCGTGGCTTTTGACGATTGGCGATAAGTCGCGCTCGTCACGATTAGTCTGAGCAAGGACTTCACATCCCAAGGCTGAATGCTCTTTGCTGCGGTCTGATTGTTCATCATTCCGCCTTCGTCCCTCATCATTCCGTCGCGGAACGCCACCGCAAGCCAATCCAGCAATTCTGGATGAAGCGGGCGTTCGCCTTGCACGCCAAAATCTTCAACGGTTTTGACGATGCCGTACCCAAACAACATCTGCCAATACCGATTGACCGCAACGCGAGCCGTCAAGGGATGATTCGCGTCCATCAACCATTTGGCCAGCGTCAATCGGTTGAGCTTGTCGCTGTCGGACAAGGGCGGTAACACAGCGGGCACGTTGGGAGTAACTTTTTCGCCTTTGTTGCGGTAATCGCCGCGCGCCAGCACAAAGGTGTCGCGCGGTTTGCCAAGCTCCATCATCACCATCACGTTCAGGATGGATTTGTCCACGTCGGCTTTTTGTTTTTTCAGGTCTTTCAGTTCGGCGTATTTCTGTTTCAGGACATCCGGCGCTATTTGCGTCAAATAGTATTCGCGCAACCGGTCGCTTTCTTCCTTGCTGCGTTTGCCGCTGATGCCGGAAAGCGTCGTTTGAATCGGATGACGCAATCCCAACTGGTCAATCTGTTCCGCCGTCAGCGCGACATCGTACAACCGCAAATCATCAATGCCGCCGCTATAAGCCCGCCCGGTGGCTTTGCTGCCGATCATCAACTCCGCGTCGTTCGGCGTTGCCCCCGTCAAAGCGTCTTTTGCAACTTCGACTGCGACCGGTTTTCCATTCAGAAAGACCTTCAACCCGGCGGCTTTGCCAGACCCGTCGTATGTAATTGCCAGATGTTTCCATTCGTTGTTGTTGAACGATTCTTTGGTGCGAATCTGAATCGCGTCATTCGGCCAGTTCGCCGTCAAGCGAATCGTCAACGGCGCTCCCCAACGTTGAATGTCAATCAGGTGCGTTTGCTCAAACAACAGTTCGAAGCCGCGACGGCTTTGTTCATCTGCGATTTTCTGAAACGCGTAATTGCCGACCTTGCCCAAGCCCGGACGCAGCCAAACTGCAAATGTGAAAGCTTGCCGCGCGTCGAAATTCCCCACTTTGCCGAAACTCAGTTGCGTTTGCCCATCGAGCGACACGGCGCGGCTGACCATTCCCGGCCCAAAGCCGGGATCGCCATTCAAGGTCCTTCCCTGTTGATACCGTCCTGAAGAATCCGACAAGCTGCCGTCGAGTTCGTAATGCGCGATGATGTTTTTCGTGGGCGCAATGGCAGGTTTACCCAGCAAGGGTTTTTCCCACGCTTCCTGCAACGGAGAGATGTTCTTGTCGGAAAGTTCATCTTCCAAATCGCGAATGGCTCTGGCCAGCGACTCCTGACGCGTTTTCTGGTCATCGGTCGGCAACAACATGTACGGAGCCGCGTTACCTCTGTTTCCGTCCAATCCTTTTTCCGGCACGTTATTGAAGAAGGCGAAAAACTGATAAAACTCTTTTTGCGAAATCGGATCGAATTTATGGCTGTGACAGCGCGCGCATCCCATTGTCAATCCCATCCAGGTCGTCGCCGTCGTTTCGACACGATCCACCAGGTATTCGGTCAAATACTCTTCGGGAATCGCGCCGCCCTCGAAGTTAATCATGTGGTTGCGATTGAAGCCGGAAGCTATTTTCTGTTCAGTAGTCGCGTTGGGCAGCAAGTCGCCCGCCAACTGTTCAATCGTGAATTGATCGAAAGATTTGTTGTCATTGAATGATTTGATAACCCAGTCGCGCCACGGCCACATGTCTCTGTGACTGTCTATGTGATAACCGTGAGTGTCGGCGTACCGCGCCAGATCGAGCCAATGCAGCGCCATCTTTTCGCCGTAACGCGGCGAAGCCAACAAACGGTCAACAACTTTTTCGTAAGCGTCAGGTGATTTGTCTGCCAGAAAGGCGTCAACTTCGGCGGGCGTGGGCGGCAAGCCGCTCAAATCCAAAGACACGCGGCGAATCAACGTCACGCGGTCGGCTTCAGGCGAAGGCTTCAATCCTTCTTTTTCCAATCGAGCCAACACAAACGCATCAATCGGATTTTTGACCCAGCCTTTGTTAGCGACTTGCGGAAGGTCAGAACGTTTGGGCGCGATGAACGCCCAGTGCTCGTTCCAGTTCGCGCCTTCGTCAATCCAGCGTTTGACCAGTTCGATTTGCTTGTCGGTCAGTTTGTGGCCGGTCGCAACCGGAGGCATGACCGCGTTCGGGTCTTTGGTCGTGATGCGTTTGACCAGCCGTGATTCGGCAGAATTTCCAGCAACAATGACTCCGGTTTTGGCGAATGCGCCGTCTTTGGTATCCAGCCGCAATTTGGCTTTGCGCGTGGCGTCATCCGGGCCGTGACAGGCGAAACAATTGTCCGCAAGAATCGGGCGAATCTCGCGGTTGAAATCTATGGTCGCGGCTTTCTGCTGCGCCGATCCATCGGCAGAAACCCACTGATTCAGACAAAACGCGGCAACCGTAGCGACGACGGCAAACAGAGTAAACTTCCGCTTCACGTGTAGTGACCTCCAGCGAAAAACTTGCTGTTGATGGTTGTTGATAAATCGAAAAATGTAGGAGAAATGACTGGCCGCACCAGCCGACAAAAATATACGCCGAGTCCGGCGCAATGGCCAGACTCGGCGCAAAAATAAGCTCTCTACTTAATGGGAGCGCCATCGTCTCGACGGCGCTGCTGGTGTTTATCGCACTTTGCTTGGCATTTGCCCGGCGACCTTTTGCAAGATCACCGGCCTGACAGCTTGTGCAATCTAAATCAGAGCAAAAACTTTGAAACAGGATTGCCAGGATTGTTTTCAGAATGAACAGGATTCAAACCTGACCGTACTTGTTGGAATTAAGGAACCTGCAAATCCTGCTGTAAATCTCGTTCATCCTGTCGAAAAAAAAGTGTCTCAGTGTTGCGTATTCCGATTTAGTGTGAGGGCTACTTTTTCCTCTTGGCTTCCCACGTACCGGAAAAGCCGCTGAATTCCCATTTGCCGCCCATGTCGTTGCCGGTGCGTTTTCCATTGAGCGGGATCGGGCCGTTGCCTTGATAAGTAGCGGTCAGGTTGGTGACATCGCCTTCTTTGACTTCGATGCTGGTGACATTCAAATCGCCGCCGTTTTCCACCGAAGTGACCAGCTTGCCGCCTTCGTTTTTGATGATCAGCGTCATCACGAATTCGCCCTGTCCGTCAGCTACAATTTTGAAATCGTAACTGCCTTCGATTCCGGCAGCCGCTCCACCGCCGGTCGGTTTCGGAGCCGGAGCAGCGGCGGCAGCCGAAGCACCGGCTTTTTCGCCTTTCCAGGTTCCTTTGGCATCGCCAGCGTTCCAATCGCCAGAGACATTGCCGCTCGCAAATTTGCCTTTGATGTTGACGGGAGTTCCGCCTGCATCGGTGACGATGGTGATGGTGTCGCCTTCGACGGTTACGCTGGTGACGGTTTGCGGAATCGGCGAATCTTTGATTTCGGCAGCCCATTTGCCGCCTTCTTTTTTCAGCACCAGCACGAAGTTGATCGTGCCGAGTTCGGCGCTGGCGGCGGACACGTTGTACGTGCCTTCATAATTCTGCGCGAAAGCCGCGACCGACATCGCCATCACGAAAACCAGCGACAACAGTGCGCCGGTCAAAGTCATAAAACGCTTGCTCATCTTGGAAGCCCTCCTTGGAATTTGAGCCTAATGTGGTTGTTATGTTGCGAAAAACGAAAGGGATTACTTCTTCAGCGGTTGCGGAGTCTACTGCCCGAACCGGCAGAAAACAAGCCGCCAAATTGACAACCCGGTTGTCGAATTTATCGCCTGACCAGGTTGTCAAAACAGTCATCTGACGAAGCCACAAACGCCAACTCAGGGTTTTCTGTTCTGGCTTTTTGCTGCGTATAATCCGCGCGCGGTTTCCATCAATTTCTGTCGGAAAAACTCCTTATGCACATCGAACGACGACTTTATTTTGAAGAACTTGCCAACGCCATCACGCACGGAATCGGTCTGGTGCTGAGTCTGGCGGCGTTGATTGTGCTGGCAATGTTGGCCTGGCAAAAAGCCTCGCTATGGCATTTTGTCGGCTGCGCGGTTTACGGCGTTTCGCAGGTGATTTTGTACGCAGCTTCGACGCTGTATCACGGAGTTCAGGTTCCTCACCTGAAGCACAAGTTTCGCCGCGTGGATCAAATGGCGATTTATCTGCTGATCGCCGGAACCTACACGCCGTTTATGCTGGTCAATCTGCGCGGCTTCTGGGGTTATTTGCTGCTGACGATTGTCTGGGCGCTGGCGGTATTCGGCATCGTGTTCAAACTGATTTACGCCGATCAATACAACTTCGTGACAATGGGGCTTTATCTGGTGATTGGCTGGGCGGCGATCATCGCCATCAAACCGATTCTGGACAAAGTTCCGATGGGCGGGTTGATCTGGATTGGCGCAGGCGGACTGGCTTATATGCTCGGACTGATTTTTTTCGCGTGGGATAGGCTGCCATACAACCACGTCATCTGGCATTTGTTCGTGCTGGCAGGCAGCGGATTTTTCTTTTTGGCGGTGCTGCATTACGTGCTGCCCGCTTGAACATTGCCGAATCAATACAACGCAGGGCCGCAAGCAAACGCTTAGAGCCTATTTTGAAAGTTGGTAATGTGCCTTTTACAGCCTGCGAAGCAGGCGTCAGACAGTAGCTCCGTGCGAGAGCGCGGAGAATCCAAGCCAATTTTTCCTCCAAGCTCTGAAAGGAGCGACAGCCGATCATGATCTGTCGCCCCTTGCGGAGCTTAAGCAGGCCGCCGACCTTCGACCCCGCGCTTTGCACGGGGCTATTTTCCGGCGCTCTTTCAGAGCTAAAAATGATCTTTAGACTTCCAATTTCCAAGGCGAGCGATACTTCGCTTTCAAATGCGATTTGATGTGGTTTTGTTTGACCGTCCAATTGGTTTCGTCCCAATCCAGCCAGGTTTTATGCCGCATCGAAAGATTCGCCAGAATGCACGCCGTCGAAGACCGCACGCAGGTTTCAATGTCGCTGATCGGTTTTTCGCGCGACTTGATGCATTCAATAAAGTTCTTCCAGTGCGGAATGTTCAGATCGCGCATTTGCTGATTGTTTTCGTAAGTTTGCGCTTCGACTTTGGAATTTCGATTGGGAATCAACCAGCAACCGCCGCGAGTGACGATGATGTTGGCTTCGGTTCCGTGAATGGAAGTCGCCGCGCCTTGCCCAGCGAACATAGGCATCGGATTTACCGTGCGGCTTTCGTAAGTCAGCAAAAACTTCGGATAACGGAACGTAGCCATCATCGTGTCCGGCGTGTCCACGTTGTCCTGCACGTAAAGTTTGTCGCCTTGCGCTGAAATCGAAGTCGGCATCGGTTCGCCGAAGCATTGATGCACAGGGTCAATCAAGTGAACTCCCCAATCGGTCATCGCTCCGCCCGCGTAATCCCAGAAATAACGAAACGTCGGAAAAGTCGTCACGCCCACGCCCCAGCGGTTTTTGTTGAATGGAACTTTGGGCGCCGGCCCCAGCCACATATCCCAATCCAAACCTTCGGGAACGGGGCCGTCGGCAGGTTTGCCCCAGCCTTCTTTTTTCGTCGCGCCCGATTGCCAGGTGTGGACAAAAGTCACTTCGCCGATGATTCCGCTTTTGACCAGTTCCGCAGCTTTTTTGAAGTAGCCGCCGGAACGTTGCATCGTGCCTGCCTGAACCACGCGCTTATACTTCCGCGCAGCCTGCACCATCTTCTGGCCTTCTTCGACATAAACCGAGGCCGGTTTTTCAACAAAAACATCTTTGCCCGCCTTGCAGGCTTCGACGCTCATGTAAGCGTGCCAGTGGTCGGGCGTGGAAATACAGACAGCGTCAATGGATTTGTCTGCCAGAACTTCGCGGAAGTCTTTGACGGCTTTGACGGTCTTTCCGGCTTTGGCGGCGGTGGCAACGGCCTTGTCCAAATGCGGTTGGTACACATCGCAGACGGCAACAGGTTCAACATCGTCGGTCAATTTCAGCGCAAAGCCCAGATTGCTTGACCCCATCGCTCCGATGCCAATATGGCCGACTGAAATACGGTCGTTTGCGCCTTTGACTCGACCTGTGAAAAGTGAGGTGGTCAGCGCCGCGCCAGCGCCTTTCAAAATGGTTCTTCGTTCGATCATTGAGACTCCTGTTCAGTCAATCGCCCGAACGCGACCGACTTTGATGAAAAATTTCGACCGACCGGCAGCGCAGTTGACGCCGCTTGATCGTGCGGTTTGTTTGACGAAAAAAATTGGCTTTACCACCAGGCGAGAACGGCGTGGCTTATAGCACGTGGCGAAAAATACCGTCAAGGTTTGAAGCCGGACCAGAGCAACTGGGGTATGATTAAAAGTGCGACTCAGGGTTTGTCCCGAAGGGACAGGGGAAATTAGCCGTCTATGAAAACAGTGCTGGCGTCAAGCGAAAAATGGCAACACTTATTGATCTCTGCCGAAAAGCAGTTTTTTTGGTAGCCAGTTGATTGACAAATAAAACGCACAGCAACAAGTGACGAAAGAGTTTCT
>JANRKX010000122.1:0-34522 GCA_033763255.1 Acidobacteriota bacterium
CGCCGGTTTGAAACGTTATCGAATCCTATCGGATCGGCTGCGAATGCACGATCTCGGTTTATACAACCTGACGTTGGGCGTCTGCGCCGGACTCTGGAACTTCAGGCTAAGTTGTTGAACGCAAACATCGCAACAACTCTACTTCGCAGCCACTTGGCGTCTTTTCGCGCGGCATGGTTGAATCAGCTTCGAAGCATTCCAATACCAAAATTGCAGGAGATTCCGAATGAACTTTTCTCGCAGAGAAATTCTGAAACAATCGGCTTCGCTGGTGATTGCAGCGGCTGGCAGTTCCGTTCTGAAGGCGCAAACCAAATTGCGTTCGTCTGAACTGGCCGGTTACGACGCCACTGGCCTGACCGAACTCATCAGGAGAAAACAGATTACGCCGCTGGAACTGGTTGAAGACACGCTTAAGCGCATCGAACGCATCAACCCGAAATTGAATCTGGTGTTGACCAAAAACTTCGACGTGGAAAAAGCTCGCGCGCGAGCCAAACAGCCGCTCGGCGACGGAGCTTTTGCCGGGGTGCCGGTGCTGCTGAAAAATCTGGCCGAATACAAAGACGCCGACATTGATTTCGGTTCGCGGTTGTACGCGCGCGCCATCGCCAAACACGGACGATTGCATAAAGCCAATTCGCCCTTCACCGCCAAAATGGAACAAGCCGGATTCATTTTCGTCGGCATCACCAACGCGCCGGAGTTTGGCTTGATCGAAACCACCGAACCCGTTTTGCACGGAGCTTCGCGCAACCCCTGGAATCCCGAATACACGACCGGCGGTTCCAGCGGAGGTTCGGCGGCGGCGGTTGCGGCGGGCATCGTTCCGCTGGCGCATGCCAACGATGGCGGAGGTTCGATCCGCATTCCGGCTTGTCAAAATGGTTTGGTCGGGTTGAAACCGACTCGCCGCCGCGAAATCACCATGTTCACCAGCGGCGGAATGGCAAACGATGTCGTAGGCATCGCCAACGATTTATGCGTCAGCCGCACCGTGCGCGACACGGCGGCGTTTTTGAATTTGATCGAAAATAAAGCCAACGAAAAATTGCCGCCGGTTGGATTGATCTCTGGCCCGTCGCCAAAACGGCTGAAGATCGCTTTGGTTTTGGAAGGCGTGAACGGAAAGAAAGCAGACCCGGAAGTCGAAAAAGCCATTCGCGCGACTGCCAAACTTTGCCAATCGCTGAAACACAACGTCGAAGAAATAAAATTGCCGATCAACGGTCAGGAAGTCACCGACGCTTTTTTGGGATACTGGGCGGCGGGAACCGTCGGGCTGGACGCCGAAATCGAAGCGATGTTAGGCAAAGGCATCAAACGCGAAGACGTGCTGGAACCCTGGACAATCGGCATGATGGAACTTGGCCGCAAACGCGGGTTGTTTCAAGCCGTCGGTCGCGCAACCAAATCGTTCAACGAAGCCGCCGCTGCAATAGAAGGTGTCTTCAAAAACTTCGATGTGATCTTGTCGCCAGTAATGCGAATCGCGCCGTACAAACTTGGCTATCACGCGCCAACGCTGAATTTCGACACGCTGTTGGCTCGTGTCGTTGACGAAGTCGCCTACACGCCGCTGCACAACGCCTGCGGAACTCCCGCGATGTCGTTGCCGCTTTACTGGACGAAAGACAATCTGCCCATCGGCAGTCAGCTTGCCGCCTGGCGCGGCGGCGAAGCGACGTTGCTGCAACTGGCTTATGAACTGGAAACGGCCAAACCCTGGGCGAAAAAGCGCCCGGCGATTTTTGCCGCCTGATAAGGAATCACCATGAAAACCATCAAGATTGCTAACGGACAAGGTTACTGGGGCGATTGGCTGGAAGCTCCGATTCATCTGGTCGAACGCGGCCCAATTGATTACCTGACGTTGGATTATCTGGCCGAAATCACAATGTCCATTATGCAGAAAATGCGCGCGCGCGACCCGAACGCCGGGTATGCGCGCGACTTCCTGCAAGTCGTGGCTCGCGTGTTGCCGAAATGCCTGGATCAAAACATCAAAATCGTAGCCAACGCGGGCGGCGTTAATCCGCAAGCCTGCGTCGCCGGATTGACCGAAGTCGTCAAACGTTTGGGCTTGTCCGGCAAAGTCAAAATCGGCGTCGTGGCAGGCGACGACATCATGGACAGGCTGGATGAATTCATCGCCAACGGCATAGGTCTGGAAAACATGGAGACCGGTGAACCTCTTTCCGTCATTCGGGATCGCGTCGCCAGCGCCAACGTTTATTTCGGAGCCGCGCCGATTGCCGAAGCTTTGGCCGCAGGCGCGCAGATCGTCGTCACCGGTCGTTGCACCGACACCGGATTGACGCTTGGCCCGATGATTCATGAATTCGGCTGGAAGCTGGATGATTGGAATCATTTGTCTGCCGGAACCATCGCCGGTCACATCATCGAATGCGGAGCGCAAGCCACAGGTGGGAATTGCCAGATGGATTGGCAGACGATCCCAGATTTCTGGAACATCGGCTACCCGATTGTCGAAGCCAGCGAAGACGGCAGTTTCGTCGTCACCAAACATCCGAACACCGGCGGCAGAGTCAGCGTCGCCACCGTCACCGAACAATTGATGTATGAAATGGGCGATCCGAAAAACTACATCACGCCGGATTGCATCGCCGATTTCACTTCGATTCAACTGGCAGCCGATGGCGAAAACCGAGTCCGCGTTTCCGGCATCACCGGCAAAGCCGCGACTGATAGTTACAAGGTTTCGATCAGTTTCAACGACGGATTCAAAGCCGTCGGCGGTTTAATTTACGCCTGGCCGGACGCTTACGCCAAAGCCAAAGCCATTGATGCCACGCTGAGAAAACGGCTGGATTCGCTGGGCTTGAAGTTCGATGAAATGTTGTCGCAATACATCGGCGTCAACGCTACGCACGAAGGACTCGGCGGAGAGCCTTCGCCGGACATTGCCGAAGTCATGCTGCGATTCGGCGTTCGGTCGAAAGACAAAAACGCTGTGGATCGGTTTACTAAAGAAATCGCGCCACTGGCTTTGTCAGGGCCGCCGACAGTGACAGGTTTCGGCGGAGGCCGTCCGAAAGTCGAAGAAGTCGTCGCTTACTGGCCTGCGCTGATTCCGAAATCGGCGGTCGCGCCGAAGGTCGAAGTCATTACGGTTTAGTGTTGAAGATCGAATAATTAGGCATTTGGCTTCTTCTCGCCTGTCGCCAGCGACGGTGCTCCACCGCAGTCGGGTCAAGGTAGGCTGAACCGTCTCGAAGTTTTGTCAGGCCGTAAAGGTTGGTGTTGTATGTTTCGGTGCGTCGGCTTCCTGTTTCCGTATTTACTTTGCTGCCGACGTAAGTCCAATCTGAATCTTCCGATTGATGGCCATTCAGAATCGCAAACATTACGTGAACGAACTGAATGTTTCCTGTTTCAGGCTGGATTTGAAAACATCCGATTAAATGCCAGCCTGAATGCCCATTGTGACTTTCGCCGCCTTTTCCGATTTGGATGGTAGTCTTCACTTCCAGTCCGACCTGTTCTTTCGTTTTTGGCTCTATGGCTACCAAGTCGGGGTAAGCCTGGTGAGAGTTATGCTTGAACGGCGTGAGTTGAGAAAACGAATCGCAAAGGATGTTTGAAACCAATCCGCTAAAGTTATTGCCTTGAACGTAACCGGATAGCGGGCGCGCTCCAATCGAAGTCAGCGCAGTGTTAATCATAAACACCACTCGCTGAGTCTCATTCAGAGCGTCAGTCAGATGCTCAATCGTCAGCGGCTTTGGCAACGGCACACCGGCTCGGAAGTATTCACGCTTCACAACGGGCTGAGCATTTCCGGTTTCAGACGCAAAGGCGAGTGTTATCAATCTGACAAGATCAAAACCGAGTGAGCGGCCAATTGCTTCCAAAACTCCAATGCTGAAATTCTCTCTGCCGTTTTCAACACCGGAGAGATATTGATACGAAATGCCGCTCAGACTCGCCAGTTGATCCTGAGAAAGACTCTTCTCCTCACGCAGGCGGCGAACGTATTGACCGATGACTTTCTTTGCATCCATGGCGATTTGCCTTATGTCAGAAAAGCCATAAGATGTCTTTCGACTATAGTTGAACCAACAATGTTATACCAACTTTTTCATCAGGATTGCCTGGACTGGCTGCGTACTCAGCCGGAAAATTCCATTCACGCCGTTTGTACTGACCCTCCTTATGGGTTGATCGAATTCTCGCCGCGGGAATTGGAAAAGTTGCGCGCTGGACGAGGCGGCATTTGGCGGTTGCCGCCTAAAATGAATGGCAGTCAGCGAGCGCCATTGCCCAGATTTACGGTTCTTACGTCTGAGCAGCAAAAAACTTTGGCTGAGTTCTTCGCGCTTTGGGGAGCAGAGGTTTTGCGAGTTCTAGTCCCCGGCGGTCATGTGGTAATAGCCGGACACCCAATCTTGCAACATCACGTTCAGGGAGCAATGGCACAAGCAGGCTTTGAAGTGCGAGGCGCAATAATGCGACTTTATCAAGGCTTTCGCGGCGGTGATCGCCCTAAAAATGCCGAGCAAGAATTCCCCGATGTATGCGTAACCCCGAAAGGCAATTACGAACCCTGGATGCTTTTCAGAAAGCCAATCAGCGAGGAAACCGTTGCCGCCAATTTAAGAAAATGGAAAACAGGCGGTTTAAGACGTTTGGCGGAAAGCAAACCGTTTCCCGAAGTAATACTGAGCGGCAAAACTCCTAAAATCGAAGAACAGATTGCCGATCATCCTTGCCTCAAACCCCAACACTTCCTACGCATTCTGGTCAGGTCTTTGCTCCCTCTGGGTGAAGGAGTAGTTGTTGATCCGTTTATGGGATCAGGTTCAACCATCGCAGCCGCAGCCAGCATTGGTTATAAATCCATCGGGATTGAACTTGATAAAGAGTATTACCGACTTGCCAATGAAGCCATTCCTAGACTTGCCAAACTTTATTCTGACTTCACTGGTGATGTTCTTGAACGCCCTGTGGCCGATTATGAAGTTTCGAGAAGCGAAAAATCCCAACTCGCATTTTCGTGGACAGCGAAATCTTAAGGTTGAAATCTAAACTGGCTTGGTTCCGACGCCTAGCCAGCGTTTTTTCTCCGTCGCCACGACTCTTTTATCCGTCGCCAATCTGGCTTCAGCCCAGCGCGCCAGCCGCACAAACGGCAATCCCATCAAAAAGTAAATCGCCGCCGTCAGGATTCCCGCGCCGATGTAATCGTAATAAGTCGCCGCCAACTGGCCGTACACTTTCGTCAACTCGACCATCGTGATGACTGAAACGATGGACGAATCCTTGAACAGCGCGATGAAATCATTCGTCACCGGCGGAATCACCAACCGCATGGCTTGGGGCACAATCACGTGACGAAGCGATTGCCAGCGAGTCATTCCCAAACTCAAAGCCGCTTCCATCTGTCCGCGCGGAATCGCCTGAATGCCTGCGCGATAGTTTTCGGCTTCGTAAGCGGCGTAATTCAACCCCAACCCAACAACTCCAGCGACAATCGGCGAAAGCCTGATGCCCCCAAAGGGTAAGCCCGGCAAACCGTAAAAGATCAGGTAAAGCTGAATCAGCAGCGGAGTCCCTCGGAACAATTCAACATAAGCGCGAGCCAGCCACGAAAAAGGTTTCGGCGCGTACAAATTCACCAGCGCCAGCGCCAATCCGAAAGCAATTGCCAGAGCCATTCCCAAAACGGAAATCAGCAACGTCATCGGAGCGCCGACAAACAACAACGCGGGCAAATAGCCCCTGTATCGTTTCAGTCGCTCGCGCCAGGTCAGCTTGGCCGAAACCGTCTGCGTGAATTCATTCAGCGCATCGCTTTTTTGATCGGGCTGATTGAGCTTGGCAAACAGCTTGTCGGTTTCGTCGTTCCAGATGCCCCACTTGTCGTAAATCGTTTTCAGTTCGCCGGAGCGAACGAGCGCCAGCAAGGCTTCGTTGACCTGTTTCAGCAACTCCGCATCGTCTTTGCGAACAGCGATGCCGTATTGCATTTCGCCGATGATGGAGCCGGTGAATTTCAACTTCGGATTCGGCTTGGAGTAATAAACGGCAATCGGCCAATCCATCAGCACGGCTTCGAGTCGCCCATTGGTCAAATCGTCGTAAGGGTTGTTTTGATTTTCGTAGCTGCGAATTTCCAGCGCGCCGTTGAAGTCTTTTTTCGCTTCTTCCAGCAGCCGATGCGCCAGCGAAAATTTCAGCGTACCGACGATTTTGCCTTTCAAGTCGGCAATCGAATTGATCGAGTTTTCGGAAGCGCGAACGCTGAGTTGTTCGCCGCAAACATAGTAAGGAATCGAAAAGTTGACCTGCTGTTTGCGATCATCCGTGATTTCAATGCCGTTGACCGCCAGTTCATAACTACCGCGCTGCAAACCCGGAATCAATCCATCCCACTGGTTTTGAACGAAGACCGATTTTCGTTTGAGCTGTTTGCCCAGCACATTCATCAAATCAATTTCAAAGCCTATGATCTGGCGAGGATTTTTCGGATCGGGTAACAGGTAAGGAGCGCCGCCTTCCGCATCGCCTCCCCAGCGCAGGTCTTGCGCTCTGACCGGGAACGCTAAGAGAAAAATCAGCAGAAGAGATAACGGAACAAACGGAAATAACTGAATAAACGGAATTCTTGATTCCGTCCTTTCCGTTATTTCCGTTTGTTCCGTTATCTTCCCGACAAGATTCATCACAGATACCTCCGCAAAAACTCTCGCGTCCGTTCATCGCGCGGCGAAGTGAAAATCACGTCGGGCGAATCCGTTTCGATCAACTCGCCTTCGCTCAAGACCAGCACTTTGTCGGCTACATCGCGCGCGAAGTTCATTTCGTGCGTGACGACGACTTGCGTCATGCCTTCGTCATCGAGTTGCCGCATGATGCTCAGCACTTCGCCAACCAGTGAAGGATCAAGCGCCGAAGTCGGTTCGTCATACAGCATGACTTTCGGCGACATGGCCAACGCGCGAGCAATCGCCGCTCGTTGTTGCTGGCCGCCGGAAAGCTGCGAAGGGTAATAATCCATCCGATCTTTCAAGCCGACTTTGGCCAGCAAAGCGCGAGCACGCTCTTCGACTTCTTTGCGATCCAGCTTTTTAACCACCGTCGGAGCCAGCACGGCATTTTCCAGCACGGTCAAATGCGGAAACAGATTGAAGCTCTGAAAAACCATCCCAACGTCTTCGCGCAAATGTCGAAGCTGCGTGTTTAGGTGATGGTGCGAAGCTCCATTCATCTTCAATTCGTGCTCGCCAATGCGAACGCTGCCGCTGTCAAACAACTCCAGGCCGTTCAGGCAGCGCAGCAACGTAGACTTCCCGCATCCCGACGGCCCAATGATGACCGTCAGTTCGGAAACGGAAACCTCAAAGCTGATGCCGCGCAGTGCCGATGCTTCGCCGTAGCTTTTTTGCAGATTGTTGACGGAAATCAATGGGTTCACGGTTTTAAGCCAAGGCTTTTAAGCACAGCCAGCGGAACGTTTTTATCCAAATCCAAGCCTTTTCTTTTCGCGTCGGCGTGCTTCAACAAAGCATCAATCAGGATTTGGGCTTTATAGTTTTCTTTGGTTACTATCCAGCAATGGTCGCAAGGATTGTCTGTCGTGACAAAGCTCGAAATCTCAATCGCCAAATCATAGTTTCCCTCTTTGGCAGACTCGGAAGCGGCGTCTACCAACGAACCGCTTGAGACTGCCTGCTTGCCGATTTCTTTGATGACAGAAATGGCTCGTTCTTTTTCGCCGACAGCGGCCATTAACAATGCAGTCTGCAAATGGCGGCTCCACTGGCTGTTATAAGAGCCGGAACTTTCGCTCAGGGCATCTTCGACAGCGAGGTCAAGAAACTTTTTAGCATTGGTCGTGTCATTATTCTGGGCATATTTCCGCGCAACGGTGAGCCTTGCATCGGCTCGATTGCCATAACCTTTCACCTGCTCACAGATTTCCACGGCCTTCCGAAGATCATTATGTTCGGCGTATCGCGTAACAATTGCTTTTAACACTGATGCTTTATCATCAAAGCCGGAAATCTTTTCGCTAACCCGCAAGGCCAGTTGGTAATCACCTGTTTCCGCCGCCTTAATTCCGAAATCACGCCAAGCCCAACTACGTTTATATTCCAACTCAAGCAACGCAATCACATTTTCCGCGCACTTGAAATCACCAGAATGCGTGTAGGCTTCAATGATGCTCAGCTTTGTATCGTCACGGTAAGAACTTTCTCCCGGTTGGGAAGCATTCAAAAGAGCTTTTTCCAACAACTCAATTCCCAGGTTCGACTCTCCCAAATCGAATAGAGCTTCGGCGGCTTCGACCAACACCGATGCGTGAAGACTGGTGTCTTTGATTTGATCGGCTGAAGCAACCGCCATTTTAATGAGTTCAAGGCCTCCCTTCCTATTTCCAGCAACATCCAGCTTTTTAGCAATACGAATCCAACTGGTTGCACGATGAGTAAAGGAAATGTCTTTCTCTTCTTTATCAGGAAACAAGCTGTGTTCAGCGACGAGGCGAATAGCGTCTTTATCTTTCCCCAATGTCGCGTAGTTTAGCGCCAGAAAATCATAACCTTCCCTAAAATTATAGCGGTATTGTTCCTTCGCATTTCTATCTAGCACTTGCAAAGCTAGGTTGGAAGCTTTTTCGGCAATCGCGTGATTCCCATTGCGTGAGCAAATCAAGTAGATGTCAGCTAAAAGATTCGCCTTATTCAACGCCAGATAAGGGTGTGCTCGAAACCATTCTTTTTCTTTGAACGAGTCCGCAACCCGTAAAGCTCGTTCGCATTCGCCCACTTTGGCAAAGCCCCGAGCGACATCTGCTAACAAATCCTCCGACCGATCACCGAGCGTATCCGCAACAAGCAAAGCGCAGGCAACCGAGTCTTGCTCTGCTTCTGTGACACTCGCACCTCGGCTCTTACATCCAGAAAGCCCCGTAAGTAGACACCAAATTATTCCTATCACCGCCAATCTTTTCATCGAGTGCTTCCCCCGAAAAGCGAGTTACCCCACGCGCTTCTCTTTTCCCTGCCAAAACTTATCGCGGAGCAGATTCTTCTGAATCTTGCCGGTCGCGGTTCGCGGCAGCGCGTCAGTGAAGCTGACGGATTTCGGGCATTTGTAATGCACGAGGCGTTCGCGGCAGAAGGCAGTGAGTTGAAAAACTTTCTCCGTCACACAGGAACGCTATCCACTCGTAAATTCAGCCGAACCTTCGTGTCGCCTACATAAAGTGTGCTTGCCCCAACAGGAAGCGCCGCAGGCTGGTCGAAGATAATTTCGCCGTTGATGACACGCCCTGACAATTCCACTTCACGCTGGCTACGATGCGCGGCGACATCGGCCATCACTTGCAGAAAAGTTTGCGGGCTTATCTGGGCTTCGCCCTGTTCAATAAAACCGTCTATCAGTGCATCAAACTCATCTTCACTTATTGTCGCAATCGTTTCGTTATTCATCTGTACTGTCTCCTTCCACAATTTGTTTTGACCGCACGCGAACCTTCCAGTCGTCGTAATGGGTCAAGCTCAATCCCAGCTTGGCGGCAATTTCGTTATCAGAAAATTTAAGAACAAGCCTTGCCGGATTCGTTTCTTCGCCGATCAATTCGCGCGCCGCTGGCGTCAGCAAAACAACGCGCAACCAGCCAACTCCAGATTCATCGTAAAGCCGCGTGATGAAGAAATCCAAGCCTTCAAGGCGCGCATCTTCACGGGTCAAAAACCAGGCGCTGTACTTCACATCGCCACGCAAGTTGAGCACGGTCAGATCAAAGGGTGAGAGCCGTTCGTTGCGAATGGTGATATCGTGGGCAAAGAACTTGATCTTTTTAGCCCGTAAGTCGCGGAAGATTTCCTCTTCAAACGCATAGCCGATGGCAAAGCTTGACCACCAATACAAACAAAAGATCAACAACCAGCGACTTTCGAGCTGCTCTTTCCGGTAAAAATCCTGCTGCTGAAGCCATTGCACAATTTGCCGCGCAGTCGCAGCCTGCAAGCGCGGCGCATCTTGCTTCACGCTCACCGATGCCACTAACGCTTGCAGATAGGCGTCGGCAAATTGACGGTCAATGAACGTTTCGTAAAAACGAGTGAACGAATAACTCTGGCCTTGAAACGTAACAACACTTTGCGCCAACAGATCAATCGCTGCGCGCAAATGCCCCCATTGCTCACGGGAAAGCCCTCTGCTGTGCGCAGGTAGTCAGTTAACGCAGCATTCTGCTCAGGTGTTAGATTGGCGACGATTCGAATCAAGTTCCTGTCCTTCTCGTCCACACTCGATCACAAATGCTTTCGCATGCCGTTATCCCACTCGCTTGCCTTTGCCCTGCCAAAACTTATCGCGGAGCAAATTCTTTTGAATTTTGCCGGTCGCCGTTCTGGGCAGAGCGTCAATAAAACTGACGGATTTCGGGCATTTGTAATGCGCCAGATTGTCTCGGCAAAAGGCGATGATGTCGTTTTCAGTCGTCGTTTCACCGGCTTTCAGCACGACCAGCGCCGCGGGGACTTCGCCCCATTTTTCGTCGGGGATGCCGATGCAGGCGGCTTCCAGAACTTTGGGATGTTTGTAGAGCATGCCTTCGACTTCAATTGAAGAAATGTTTTCTCCGCCGGAAATAATCAGGTCTTTTTTGCGGTCTACGATTTCGACCATGCCTTCCGCGTCCATCGTAGCCATATCGCCGGTGTGGAACCATCCATCAACGATCACTGCGTCTGTAGCTTCAGGCTGTTTCCAATAACCTTTCATGACCACGTTGCTGCGGGCGATGATTTCGCCGACTGATTTGTTGTCCGGCGGAACGTCGTTGCCTTCTTCGTCAACCACGCGAGTTTCTACGCCGAGCATTGTGTAACCGGTTCGAGTTTGCACGCGATACTTTTCTTCCTGTGGCCAGTCGCGCATGTGAGGTTTGACTTTGCTGACGGTCAGAAACGGCGAAGTTTCCGTCAGGCCGTAAATCTGAATCACTTGCCAGCCGAATTGCTCCTGCATTCCTTTGATCGAAGCCATTGGCGGAGCCGAACCAGCGGTTGCAACTCGAACGCCTTCGCGCGGCAAAGCGGCTCGCGCTTCGTCGGTCAGCGGATGATTGAGCGCCAGGTTAATCATGATCGGCGGCATGCACGCGAAGCTCATTCGTTCGCGCGTGGCCAATTCAAAGAAGCTGGCCGGTTCGTACTTTTTGATGATGACGTGTTTGGCTCCGACGCCCGTCACCGCGTACGGCAATCCCCATCCGTTGCAATGAAACTGCGCCAGCGTGTGAAAGTAAGTGTCTTCCGGTTTCAAGCCGAATTCGATGATCGAGTTCATGGCGTTGATGTACAGGTTGCGATGCGTGGACATGACGCCTTTTGGACGGCCAGTCGTGCCTGAAGTGTAAAGGATCGTGGCAACGTCGTTTTCATCAACTTCGGCGGGCTGCGGAGCTTCGGCGGAAGCCGCCGCCAATAGTTCATCGTAATTCTGCCAACCTTCGGGAATCGCTCCGTTGTCGGAAAAGGTGATGAAGTGTTCAACGGTTTTCAGTTCGCCGCGAATGGATTCGATTGCTGGAACCAGCCAGTCTTCAACAATCAGGATTTTGGCTCCGCCGTGATTCAGGATGTAATTGAAATCGTCAGCAATCAGCCGAAAGTTGATCGGCATATAAACCGCGCCCGCAAGCGGAGCGCCGAAAAATCCGTCCATCAACCGATGATCGTTTTGCGAAATGATGGCGACACGCTCGTTCTGCTGAACGCCAAACGAACGCATCAAATTCACCCAGCGGTTCACACGCTCGCCCAATTGGTTGTAGGTCAAACGCAAATCACCAGACACAACAGCCTCTTGGTTACCATACACGGCCATCGCGCGTTTGAGAAAATCGTATTCATTGAGTTGAACAATCACGACTTATTCCTCCTGATTTTTCTTCCACAAAGCGACACGAAGAAGCACGAAGATAATTTCGGCTTCGTGAAACTTCGTGTTGCTTCGTGGATGGTTGTTTGAATGAAAAGACGCGGCGCAGATTAGCACAGTCGTTTTTCATCGTCAGCATTGCCAAACTTGATGCTGCGCCGCATTATCCGCGCGCAAAATTTCTGACACAGGACGCAAACTCACCCGATGACAACCATTGTTTCTCCGCCGAAATTGAAGCGCGCGTTGCGGCTGCGCGACCTGATTTTGCTGAACATCGTCGCCGTGTATACACCCAGCACGCTGGCGCAAAGCTTGCCGCTGGGCTGGATCGGGCTGGCAATTTGGGCGGTGGCGATTGCCGGATTTCTGCTGCCGTACGCAACGGCGATCAGCGAACTGTCGGCGCAGCATCCGCGCGAAGGTGGCGTGTACGCCTGGACGCGAATGGCGCTAGGCGATTTTCACGGCTTTGTTTGTGGCTGGTGTTATTGGGTCAACACGTTTCTGTACGTGCCGACTGTGTTTTTAGCGATGGTCGGCGTGGCGTCAATGCTCGGCGGAGAAAGCACAGCCTGGCTGGATAAAAATCCTGTCGTAGTGACGTTGGTCGCCGGTTTAGCTCTGTGGCTGGCGGCGGCGCTGCACATTTTCGGGCTTGGACAAGGCAAGTGGCTGCAAAACGTCGGCGCGTTCGGACGATTGGGCGCAGCCGTAGCAATCTTGATCGCCGCCATCTGGAAACTGGCCAGCGGCGAACCAGCGGCAGCGGCTTCGCCCGCTCTTGGATTTTGGCCTTCGCTGGCGTTGTGGCCGTTTGTGATGAACGCGCTGGTCGGACTTGATCTAGGCTCAGCGATGAGCGACGAAGCCGAAACGCCTCAGCGCGAAATTTCGCGTTCGCTGAAAGTCGGTGGAACCGCCGTCGCAGTCTGTTACCTGCTGACATTCGCCGCCGTAGCATTCATCGGCGTCAACGATCCCAGTCCGATTTACGGCCATCTGCAAGCCGTCAATTCAGTCTTTTCGCCAACCGGCAAACTGGCCTGGTTGGCGGCGTTGGTCGTTTTGATCGAATTGATCGGTTTGCTGGGCAGCGGAGCAGCTTGGCTGGCGGCTCCGGCGCGCGTGCCGTTTGCCATCGGTATTGATCGGTATTTGCCGAAAGCCTTTGCCGCCGTTCATCCTCGTTACGGCACGCCGTATGTCACCTTGTTGGTGCAAGCCTCGCTCGCTTCCGTGCTGATTTTTATCAACACTTGGGGAACGACGCTGAAAGATGCCTACATCGCATTGCTCGGCGGTTCGATTGTGCTGGTGATGGTGACGTATGCGTATCTGTTGCTGGCTTGGCGAAAACTGAGCGGCAAACAAACTCCGGTTCGCAATTTACTCAGCGTTGTCGGAATGGCGGCCATCGGCGTAGCTACTGTTGCCTGCTTAATCCCACCGCCGACAGTTGAAAACGTTTTGAAATTTGAAGCCAGTTTGACCGGCTCTGTGCTGTTTTTGCTGGGGGGCGGATTGGTGATTTACCTGTTCTATACAAGGCGCTCAAAAGCCTGAAAAGAAGCTTGCTTTTCAAATCAGCCAAGACTATTTTGCTGGCGTTTTCTCTTCAGTAGTAAAGGCGCTTTGCAGGACTTCATCTCAACGGTTCAACAACCGACCAAAAAACAAAACTGAAATTGCTTCTGGCTTTGCCAACAAGCCTTTAACTCAATTCCGTAAGTACAAACCTTTAAGCCACAGGAGGAAGTTATGCGTAACACTCTTTCGCGCTTCGCAGCCGTTCTGGCTTTGATTTGCGCCGCTTCTGTTTTCGCATTTGCTCAGGCCGACGTGACCTCAGCAACAGTTCGAGGAACCATCACCGACCAACAGGGCGCGGCGGTGGCAGGCGCTACAGTAACTGCCAAAAACCTCGAACAAGGAATCACTCGCTCGGACACGACCAACGCCGACGGCGAATTTCAAATTCTGGCTTTGCGGCCGGGACTGTATGAAATCACAGTGCAGGCTCAGGGCTTCGCGCAGTTTCTGGTCAAAGACGCTCAGTTGACCGTCGGGCAAGTTGCGACCTACGCCATCAAAATGGACATTGCCAAAGTGACCAACGAAGTGACCGTTACTTCTTCAGCACCGCTGATTGAAGTCGAACGCACCCAGCAATCGAACACGATTGAAACCCGGCAGATTCAGAATCTGCCGAACATCGGGCGCGATTTCACGTCGTATGTCTTCACTTTGCCGGGTGTTGCCAGTTCAAATGCTCCACGCATTCAAGCCGGTTCGCGTTTCACGTTCGGATCGTCGGGATTTTCCATCGGAGGCAGCAACGGGCGCAGCAACCTGATTACCGTTGACGGTGGCGAAAACGAATATGGCAGCGGCCAGTTACGATTCGCCATCAGCCCCGAAGCCGTTCAGGAATTCCAGGTCAATCGCAATTCCTTCAACGCCGAATTCGGTTTTACAGCAGGCACGGCGGTCAACGTCGTCACCAAAGGCGGCGGCAACGAATACCACGGCAGCGTTTATATGTTTTACCGCTCCAACAAAACATCGGCCAGAGAGCGATTTGTACCGAGTTTCGTCCCTGCCAGTTCGCGCGTGTTCCAGCAACAGGTTTACCCCGGCTTCACGTTTGGCGGCCCGCTGGTCAAAAACAAACTGTTTTTCTTCACCAACTACGAACGGCAAAAACTCGACCTGCCGCGTTTCCGCAACTACAGCGGCAGCGCGTTATTGCGACCGACGGCGTTGCAAACTGCCCTGCTTAATCGGCTGGACACTTCAACCGACGCCACAGTCAAAGCGGTCGCTGCCAACTTCCGCAATGCGCTGACCACCAGCGCCACCAGCAACTCGGCGATTTACAACATGCTTCGCGCCAACGAAGGCGTCATCAATGCTCCGTTCCGGCTGAACAACTGGATCACGCGAGTTGACTGGAACGTCGGCGAACGCGATGTCGTCACCGGACGGTTTTCGCTGGCTCGCAACAAAAACCTGCAACTCGGAGTTGACCCGCTGGAATCGCCCAGCAACACCACCGATCTGGAAGTCGAAGACCAGACGACATTGCTGACCTGGACGCACAACTTTGCCAGCAGCGTAGTCAATCAATTCCGATTCCAGTTTTCGCCACAGAATTCAGCGCGGACGTTTACCAAAGCTCCTGGCAGCACAGCGTTAATCGTCGGCGGGCTGGGCAATTTCAACCGTCACATCTTCGCGCCGTTCGACACGTTGCAAGACCGTTTGCAGTTTGAAAACAACGTCACCTGGATCAAAGGCAATCACTCCATCAAATTCGGCGGATCGTATCGCCCGGTCAAATACAACGTTCGCAACGAACTGTGGTTTGGCGGCGAATGGACGTTTTCACCGGGAGTGTATCCGCTAACCGTTTTGCTGGCTTCGCAACCAGCGGCGGTTCAAGGCGCAGTCGTCGCGGCGGTTTGCACCACTGCCGGACGCCCGGCAACCGATTGCACCAACGCTCAAACGGGCACGGCAACATTGAATTCCCTGCTGGCGGGTACACAACTGAACTCAGTTCAGAGCCTGAATTTCGGTCTGCCGTTTCTGTACCGACAGGGATTCAACAATCCGGTTTGGGAAGGCACGATTCATTACCTGGGCGGATTCGTTCAGGATTCGTGGAAGGTCAACAACCGGTTTTCGTTGGATTATGGATTCCGCGTGGATTACGACGGCGAACCCAACCCTGTGCCGAGCACGACGTATTTTTCGCCGCGTTTGGGATTTTCGATTGATGTCACCGGCGACAAAAAAACCATCATTCGTGGCGGCGGCGGATTGTTCGTTTCGCCTATCTATTACCAGATTTCTTATCTGGTGAACCTGTTGAACGACACAGGCAATTTCATCAACCAGGCATTTCGCACTCCGGCATTTCCGGCAGCGCAAACTCCTGCGGCAATTTGGGGGCGCGGAGTCGCCGCTGGTTTGTTGCCGTTCAAAGCGATCACCGCCACCGAACTGGCTGCGCCGACAACCGCCAAACAACCCGGTCGCGTGATTATCGAACTCGGCCCGGATTACAAAGCCAACTATTCCGCTCAGGCGAATCTGGCCATTCAACGCCAACTGACGAATTCGCTGGGAATCGAAGTCGCTTACAACATGTATCGCGGCGTTCACATTCAGCAACCCGTGCCTGTGAATTACCGCGAGGCGTTGAACCCGACGGCTCGCTGTACGGCGCTCAATCCGGTTCCGACGCTGCAACCGCTGGCTTGTCAAAATCCTGCGCTGGGCGGCCCGATTTACGAACCGATTGACCCGACCATCACCCAACAAACGTTTTATTCGTCGCGCGGCAATTCGATTTATCACGGCATGACGGCTTCGCTGACAAAACGCTTTGCTGACAATTTCTCGCTCCAGACTTCATACACCTGGAGCAAGACGATTGACGATGTGACGGATTTCAACACGGCGTTTTATGCTCCGTTTCCAACGCGGATATTTCTGGATCGCGGATTGTCGTCCTTCGACATCCGCCACAACTTTGTGCTGAGTGGAGTGTTCACCAGCCCTTGGAAAAACTGGTTGCTGCGCGATTCGTCGCTGGCTCCGATCATCTCTGTCCGCAGCGGCATTCCGTTCACGCTGACCACCGGAGCCGATCTGAACAGCGACACGCGCGCGTTCAACGACCGGTTGTTTTACGTTGGTCGCAACACTGGACTCGGCCCGAACTTCCGCAGTGTGGATGGCCGGTTCACTCGCGCGTTCCGGTTCCAGAGCGACAAACCAACGCGCCTGGAATTCACGATTGAAGTCGTCAATTTGTTCAATCGCACCAACTACGCTTCGGTGCGCGACATCGTCCCGGTCGGGCACCCGGATTACGCTTCCGGCGAAGTTCGGTTGAGTGGCCGCAAAGACCGCAGCGCCGCCGCTGGTGAACCGCTTGCCTTCCAGGCAGCATTCGATCCGCGCCGGTTCCAATTCGGATTGAAGTTCGTTCACTGACACTTCACCAAAATCCAACATAACCAACCAGCGGCGGATGCCCGGAGCTTGGCCGTGCTTCCGCCGCTGTGTTTTTATGAATGAGTGTTAGATGTTACGCGATGGCAGATCAAATAAAGCGTTTGACAGTTTCTTCGTCCCGATAGGGACGGTTGAGATTAGCGCGGCGTTTCAACACCGGGTAGCAGGGCATTTCTCAGCCGCGTCCTGTAGCTTTTCCCGGCAGTGAACTGCCGGGCTAATATCAAACCGTCCCTGCCGGGACGAAAACCGCGTCAAACCGAATGTTCGATTTTTTAGCGCGTAACATCAGTGAGTGTTTACAGTTTTGCTATGAATTCCGAACTTCAGAATTTGCTGGCGCTGCTTGCCAGTCAGGCCGACACCAAAACACTTCCCATCGCGGAGCGCCGTCGCATTGACGACGAAACTGGCGATCAGTTTCCGCTGCCCGATGGCTTGCACGTCGAGCCGGTCGTCACCGCTGACTTCAAAGGCGAATGGGTCAAAGCCGTCAACGCACGCGACGATGCTGTGTTGCTGTACTTTCACGGCGGAGCTTACGTTTTCTGTTCGCCGCGTTCGCATCGGCACCTGGTCGCCGCGCTCAGCGAAGCGACAGGCTTTGCAGCTTTTGCGTTGGATTATCGTTTAGCTCCCGAACACCCATTCCCCGCCGCCATCGAAGATTCTGTCGCAGCTTATCGCTGGTTGCTGGAGCAAGGGTTTGCGTCGAACCGAATCGCCATCGCCGGAGATTCAGCCGGAGGCGGTTTGACCATTGCAACGATGCTCAAGCTGCGCGAAGCCGGATTGCCGCTGCCTGCCGCAGGCGTTTGTCTTTCGCCATGGGTGGATTTGACGATGGCCGGAGCCAGTTACTCCGACAGCGCCGAAGCCATCGCCACGCGCGACCGGCTGGCCGGATATGTGAAGCTGTTCTTGAACGATTCTGCCGACGTTCGGAATCCGTTGGTGTCGCCGGTGTTCGCGGACTTGAAAGGCTTGCCGCCGTTGTTGATTCAGGTCGGAGCCGCCGAACCGTTTTACGACGACTCGATCAGTTTGGAAGCTACGGCCAAAGCCAGTGGCGTTGAAACCACGCTGGAAATCTGGCCGGAGATGATTCACGTCTGGCATTACTTTTATCCGATGCTGACCGAAGGCCGCGAAGCCATCGCTCGCATCGGCGAGTTCGTCAAAGCTCAAACCGCTTAAATCAAAAACACCCGCCGCAGATCAACGCAGATAAACGCTGATCCGCGAACGTCTGCGTTTATCCGCGGCAAAAATTAGTTGGAGCGACTATGCGTAAATTGATCCTGTTCACCGTCGTAACTTTGCTGGCATTGATTTCCGCCGACAATTTCAAGCCTGTCTCCGCTCAGGACAAACCCGTCATCGGGCGCACTTACAAAGAATCCAAACCAGCGTGGGAGCCGCAGCCAACGGCTCCAAAAGGCGCGCCAAATGTGATTTATCTGGTGCTGGACGATGTTGGCTACGCGCAACTTGGTTGTTACGGCTCTGAAATCGCCACGCCGAACATTGACCGGCTGGCGGCAGGCGGATTGCGCTACACGAACTTTCATACGACGGCGCTGTGTTCGCCTTCGCGCGCAGCGCTGCTGACCGGGCACAACCATCACAGCAACCATTTCGGAGTGATTACGGACACTGCCACAGGCTATCCGGGTTATGACGGACGCATGCCGAAAAGCCATGCAACTCTGGCCGAAATCCTGAAGCCAAATGGTTACAGCACGTATTACGTCGGCAAATGGCATCAGGCCAGCTTTGACGAATACAGCAACGCCGGCCCGTTTCATCAATGGCCGCTGGGAATGGGCTTTGAGCGGTTTTACGGCTTTGTCGGTGGCGAAACCAATCAGTGGTTTCCGCGTCTGGCTTCGGACAATCAAAACATCGAACCGCCGCTCAAACCCGGCTATCACTTGACCGAAGACCTGACCGACCGCGCCATTCAATTCATCCTCGACCAAAAACAGGTCAATGCGGAAAAACCGTTTTTCATGAATCTGGCTTACGGAGCAGCGCACGCGCCACTGCACGTCCACAAAAAATACATCGAAATGTACAAAGGCAAATTCGACAAAGGCTGGGACAAAGTGCGCGAAGAAACTCTGGCTCGGCAAAAACGATTGGGCATCGTCCCGGCCAACACGCAATTGCCGCCGCGCAATCCCGGCATCAAAGGCTGGAACGAATTGACCGCCGATCAACGCCGTTTGTACGCGCGCTTGCAGGAAGTTTTCGCTGGGTTCCTGACTCACACTGACGAACACATCGGACGGTTGATGGCTTTTTTGGAAGAGATTGGCCAGCTCGACAACACCATCTTCATAGTCGTTTCCGACAACGGAGCCAGTCAGGAAGGCCGTTTGACCGGCTCGTTCAACGAGATGCTGTATTTCAACCAGATTCCCGAAGACGAAGCTTTGAACCTGAAAATGATTGACGAAATGGGCGGCCCGATGACTTATCCGCATTACCCAATGGGCTGGGCGATGGCTGGCAACACGCCTTTCAAGATGTACAAACAGAACACTCACGCCGGAGGCAACACCGATCCGTTCATAATTCACTGGCCAAAAGGCATCAAGGAAAAAGGCGGCATCCGCACGCAGTATCAGCACTTGATTGACGTGACACCGACAATTCTGGAAGCGATTGGCATTCAACAACCCAAAACTCTGAACGGTGTGGATCAAGGAGTGTTTGACGGCACGAGCATGCTGGCGACTCTGCACGACGCCTCGGCCAAAAGCCGCCACGAAACGCAGTATTACGAAATGCTCGGCCACCGCGCGATTTACCACAACGGCTGGAAAGCGATTGCCGTGCATGAACGGGGCAGCGGCGATTGGAACAGCGACCGATGGGAGTTGTACAACGTCGCCGAAGATTTCAACGAGCTGAACGATCTGGCCACGAAACATCCCGACAAGTTGCGCGAAATGGTCGAACGTTGGTGGGCGGAAGCCGGTAAATACAACGTTTTGCCGCTGGATGATCGAGGTTTCGTTCGGACAATGGAACAGGTTTCCAACAATCGTCCGCTGGCCAAAGCGACTTACTACCCAGACAGCATTCAGATTCCGCGCAGCAGCATGCCGCGATTCCAGAACCGCTCATTCAACCTGACCGCCGAAGTCGAAATTCCGGGCGGCGGTGCAGAAGGCGCGTTATTCGCCTTGGGCGGACGCTTTGCAGGCTTCAGTTTCTTCATTCAGAACAACCGGCTGCAATTCGTTTACAACTACTTCGGATTGGAGCGATACACTGTCACGTCCACTGAAACAATGCCGAAGGGCGCAGCTAAATTGCGAATGGAGTTCACCAGCACAGGCCAGGACAAAGGCGTGGCAGCGCTGTTCATCAACGACCGCAAAGTCGGCGAAGGAGCGATTCCGCGCACGGTTCCGATTGTTTACAGCACCAGCGAAGGCGCGGCTGCCGGACGCGACCCTTCAACACCTGTGACGGAAAGTTACCAATCGCCGTTTGCCTTCACCGGCAAACTGAAAAAAGTCGTGATGGAAGTGAAGGGAGATGCCAAACCGGCGACACGACAATGATTGACCACGACCAATTGTTCAAAGAATTGCTGCGCGCGTGTTTTGCTGAATTCATCAAGGCTTTTTTGCCTGATGTTTACACTTATCTGGATACGCGCTCGGTGGAGTTCATCGAACAGGAAAGCGCGGATGAAACGACTCAGCACGAAAAACTGGCGGTTGATATTCTGGTCAAGGCCCGGTTCAAAGGCCGGTTGACCTGCTTCCTGATTCACGTCGAAGCTCAGGCCAGCAAAAAGCGTTGGTCTGGCCGCCGCATGTTTATTTACTTCGCAGCGCAATCGAACAAACACGATTTGCCGCTTTATCCGATTGCGCTGTTTTCGTGGGATCGCCCGCGCAAAGCCGAACCGAGCCAATATGTCGTTGATTTTCCGAACCGGCGCGTGCTTGAATTCAATTACGACGTGATTCAACTCAACCGACTGGACTGGCGGGATTTTTTGAAATCGAATAATCCAGTGGCAATCGCTTTGATGGCCAAGATGAACGTTGAGCCAAAAGAGTTTCCCACGGTCAAAGCAGCTTGTCTTAGGTTGCTGTCCGGGCAGAAATTGCCAGAACGGAAACTGCGGCCAATCAGACGATTCATTGACGCTTATTTGCCGCTGACTACACCACAACGACAAAAGGAGTTTGAAGAAGAGATCAATCGGTTATCGCTGCAAGAAAGGAAAAAAATTATGGAATACCTGACTCCAACAGAACGAGAGGGCTTCAACAGAGGCCTAATCGAAGGCAAGATCGAAGGCAAGATCGAACTTGCGTTGAAACAATTATCCAAAAAGCTTGGCGAATTGAGCAAAACAATCCAACGGAAGCTTCGCAAGTTGACGGACGATCAGGTTGACGAACTGGCGTTGGCCTTGTTCGAGTTTCAGACGAAGGCCGAGTTGAATCGCTGGTTGAAAGAAAGAACCTCGCAAGTCCGATTATCTAATCGCTCTTCCCAAACGTCCCAATAAAACTTTATGAAACTACCGCGACTGATTTTCTTCGTGACGCTTTGTTGCGCCAGCGCAATTTCTGCTCTGGCTCAAACCAAAAACCTGGCTGACGACAAACCTGCTCCAACCGTCAACCCGCGAATGACCGAACATTCCAGCAAGATGGCGCAGCAGGTTTACAAAGTCACCGACAACGTTTACTCAGCGGTAGGTTTTGGTTTGGCCAACGTGATTATGATCGTCGGCCGTGACGGCGTCATCATTGTGGATACCACTGAATCAGTTGACGCCGCCAAAGCTGCTTTTGCAGAGCTTCGCAAATTCAGCGACAAACCGGTCAAAGCGGTGATTTACACTCACAATCACACCGACCATACGCTGGGCGTCAAAGCCTTCGTCAGCGAAGAAGACGTGAAAGCCGGACGTGTAAACATTTACGCTCACGAAACGATGATGAACACGGTCATCAGCAATGCCAGCGTCATCGCTCCGATTCTCGGCTTGCGTTCGGCGTATTCGTTCGGTGTGTTGCTGGAAACCGGCCCGCAAGGAAAGATTCATCAGGGCATAGGGCCACAGCTTGTCGTCGGCCAACGCAGCTTCATCGCGCCAACCAAAACCTTCAAAGACTCGCTGGATGTTGAAATCGCCGGTGTGAAAATGCGGTTGATTTACGCTCCCAGTGAAACCGACGACGAAATCATAGTCTGGCTGCCGGAGCAAAAACTGCTGCAAACCGCCGAAGTCATTCAGGGTGAAACTTTCCCGAACGTTCACACGCTGCGTGGCACGGCTTACCGCGATCCGGTCAAATGGTTTAAGACGATTGACGCGATGCGCCGCTTGCAGCCTGAACACATTGCGCCCTCGCACGGGCGGCCAATGTCTGGCAAAGACAAGATCGAAGAAATGCTGACCGCCTACCGCGACGCCATTCAGTACGTTCACGATCAAACCGTGCGGCAAATGAACAAAGGATTGACTCCGGACGAAATTGCCGAAGTCGTTGCGCAATTGCCGCCGCACTTGGCGAATCATCCGTGGCTGGGCGAGTTTTACGGCACGGTCAGGCATTCTGTGCGACAGATTTACTTCGGCTATTTGGGTTGGTTCAATGGTGATCCGACGACGCTTGATCCGATTCCACGAATCGAGCAAGCCAAGCGTTACGTTGAATTGATGGGCGGACGCGATGCCGTCATCAAAGCCGCCAAAACCGCTGCTGACAAAGGCGAGCATCAATGGGCTGCGGAGTTGCTGACGCACGTCATTCGCACAAACACCAACGATCAGGAAGCGCGTAAGCTGAAAGCCGACGCGCTGCGCCAACTGGCTTACAAAACGGCGAACTCGAACTGGCGCAACTGGTACATCACTTCGGCGCGCGAACTGGACGGAACGCTGAACAAAGCCGTCGCCGCCGCAACGATGAGCAGTCTGGCTGCGCCGGAAATAATGCAGCAGTTGCCGCTCAGCAAATTCTTTGAAGCCATGACCGTGCGACTCGATCCGGTGAAAAGCGCCGACGCTCACACCACAGTCGCGTTTGCCATCACTGACACCGGAGAAACTTACGCGCTGGAAGTTCGTCGCGGCGTAGCTCAGGTTCACGAAGGCTTGCCGGCAAAAGTTGATGCGGCCTTGTCTATCTCGCTGGCAACGATGCAAAAACTGATTGCCCGGCAATTGACGTTGGTGGGCGCGCTGCAATCCGGCGAAGTCAAAATTCAAGGCAGCATGGCTTTGCTGACTCGGTTTTATAGTTTCTTCGATCCGCTGACGACGTCGGAACCGCCGCCGCTGACTGTCCGCTAGATCAAAGCAGAAAAGATCGGTACAGTACCGCGCGCGTGAGCAAGCGGTTAGCCTTGGCAAGCAACCGCTTGCTTACGCGCGCGGTACCGTAAAACAGTGAAAACTATGGAAACCAATTCGCACATCTGCAACCAACCAGTGGGACAATTTTCCAAATTGTCCCACGCGATTCGCCGTGTCTGGCAAATTGCGCGCGCAGTCTTGAGCGGCTATCTAACCGGTCAGCCAATCAACGAAGAACGTCCGCGCAAAGGCTGCTGCTAACACCTGCCACCTACAACCTGACACCTGACACCTGACACCTGACACCTGACACCTGACACCTGACACCTGACACCTGACAATGAACGCTGACCTGGAAAAACTAATCGAACAAATCACCGACATGATCGTCGCCCGACTCCAAGCCGAACACGGCGGCGCTGACAACGCTGAATGCAGTCCGCATCACATTGCCTGCGCGTTGCAGGCCGGAGCTTCGCGGATTGGCGTCACTTGGGGACAAGCGGCTGCGGCTTCGGCAGACGTTGGCAAATACATTGACCACACCTTGCTGAAACCCGAAGCCACACGCGCTGAAATCGAAAAGCTCTGCGACGAAGCGCGGGCTTTCAGTTTCGCGTCGGTCTGCGTGAATCCGACCTGGGTCAAAGAATGCGCGTTTCGTCTGCATGGTTCGCCGGTCAAAACCTGCACTGTGATTGGCTTTCCGCTTGGAGCGACTACGCCGGACGTGAAAGCATACGAAACTCGCCGGGCGATTTTCGACGGCGCGACTGAAATTGATATGGTCATCAACATCGGCGCTCTGAAATCCGGCAACGACGAACTGGTTAAACGCGACATCTCCGCCGTCGTCGAAGCCGCTCACGAAGCCTGCGCCATCGTCAAGGTCATCATTGAGACTGCGCTGCTGACCGACGATGAAAAAGTCCGCGCCAGCGTTTTGGCCAAAGAATCCGGAGCCGATTTCGTAAAAACTTCGACCGGATTCAGCAAAGGCGGCGCAACCGTCGCCGACATTGAATTGATGCGAAAAGCCGTCGGAGCCGAACTCGGCGTCAAAGCCGCTGGCGGCGTCAAGGATTTGGCCGGAGCCAAAGAAATGATCGCCGCCGGAGCGACGCGCATCGGAGCCAGCGCAGGCGTCAAAATCGTCCAGGAATCAAAAGGCCTGAAAGTCGCTGGCAGCGGCGCTCCGGGCAATTATTGACCCGTTGACGCTTTTAGAAACCGTTTGCTAGTATGCGCGCTCGCTTGAGGAAGCCAGCAAGCGAAATTGACAATTTGGGCATATAACTCAGCGGTAGAGTGCTGTCTTCACACGGCAGAAGTCACAGGTTCGAATCCTGTTATGCCCATCAAACCCAAAGGCCGTCAGAATGTTCTGGCGGCCTTTTCGTTATTCGGAGAACCCCATGTCCAACTTGGAAATCGTAGCCGCTTATCACTTCTCGCCGGAACTGAGCACCAACTTCAACCATGAATGCTGGCGACAGGCTTCCCTTCTCATCATCAATCACAACTGGCAAGGCAATCTTGCTCCGCAGGAACTTCACACGACTGCCAGAGTGTTGTGGAACGAGCAAGAACTGTTGATTGGTTTTGAATGCGGCTACACCGAACTGGATGTGGACGACATGTTCAACGTAAACGAAGAGCGTCACGCACTGTGGGATCGGGATGTCTGTGAAGCCTTCGTTCGTTCACCGATTGAACCTCACGAAAAGTATTACCGAGAGTTTGAAGTGGCTCCGACCGGGCAGTGGTGCGACCTGCTCGTAGATCGTTCGGTGATGTGGCACGACTGGGAATGGAAAAGCGGGTTGCGAACTGTCAGCGAAATCGTCGAAGCAGAAAAAATTTGGCGTGTCGTGATGGCTATTCCTTTTTCAGCTTTCGGCTGTTTACCAAAAGCTGGCGACATCTGGCACGGCAATCTGTTTCGTATCAGTCGGCTGAACGGCGAGCGACAATATCTCACCTACTCTCCAACGTTGACAGAAAAGCCAAACTTTCACGTGGCTGAAAAGTTCGTTCCGTTGCGATTTGTCTGACAACTGTGTTGACGAAGTTGTCGGCCTAAAAGTTGAATCTGACAATCCTGTCTGTAAATTCTCGGTTAATTGCGAAACAGTAACCTGGCAATCGCGCTGACTAAATTGCAGTTACGCCGTTTTCGAAGTTGAGCCAGTCGTTGGCATAGCGTTTGCCAATTCCTCTGTCGAAAAGGAGCGCAGTCTTCGCCATTGGCAACTGTGCATCGAAAAATCACACAGTCGCGATTATGTTCTGACGACTGATTTTCGCAGGAGAAAAAATGACTACCCGAACAAAGAACAAACACATACGCGCAACGACCAATCAATCAACAAACTCTCGTTCATCAAAGTCCAAAATCACCAGCCAGGCGCGCTCACACCAACAACAATCGGAAAAATAATTTTCTTAAGCTCGAAAAGCTGACACCGATTAGAACCTCACTTAAAACAGAGTGAACGGCGAAGCTGTATCGTCGAATTGCCTACGGCTGACTGCTCGTGTTGCGAACAGTCAGCCGTAGGCATCGTTCGGCACAGACTGTAAACAAACGGCTTTAAGCCGAAATGGAGAAGTTTGGGATGAAAAGATTCTTTACCGGATCAGGTCGAAGTGTGCCTGATTGGGCTTGTGGATGGCTTATTCTCGCCACGCTGCTTTGTTGCGCACACGCGCATTCAACGGCCACTGAGGTCAAAGGCGCTGGCATTTGGCGCAGCGACAACATCTCGACACGACTTTCGAAATCAAACGAGGAATTGCTGCTGGAAAACCTGAAAGAGATTACCGGTTTGTGTGAATTGCAATTCAAGGAAAACGGCCAGCTTCATCTTGGTCCTGTTTTCGAATCCAATCGTGGCTCAGCGGCAGCCAGAAAAATTTTGCAACGGGCAATTGATTCCGGGTTTGTGTTCCTTGTCGAAGACCACAGCGAATCGTCTTCGGTCAATTTTGGGCAGATGGACGAAGGCACAACGTATGAAGATGCTCTGGCCAATCGCCGATTTTTGATCTGGCGAGTTCGGCTGGATTTCAAAGATTTCCAGAAGATGCAGGCTCCGCGCGAAGTCCGCGAATCGTTCAGCATCGGCTTTACCTTTTTGCACGAACTGCTGCACGGGCTTGGCCATCGAGACGCCAACCAAATTCAGGAAATTGGCGAATGCGAAGAACTGGTAAATCAGGCACGAACCGAACTGAACCTGCCCACACGCGATCAGTATTTCGCAGAGCAACTGAAAATCACCGGCAACTACTTCACCGTGCGCTTACGGTTTCGCAATCAGGCTCACCGACGAAACCAGTATTTGTTTTTCATTGCTCCGCCTGGCAGCAGCTTGGCCGAATTGGCTGAAGGTGTGGTTGTGATAAAGCCAAAATCGAACTGAAAATTTGCACCAACGAAGTCGAATCCTAAATCGAAGCAAGAAACTTTGAGACAGGATGAACATGATTTTTTCAGGATGAACAGGATTCAAACCAAGTTGGAACTTGATTGTTATTGATGATTCCGTAAATCCTGCCGGAAATCTTGTTCATCCTGTCAAAAGAGAATGTCCCAAAGTTGCTTGCTCTGATTTAGCGTGAAGTCATTTCTTTTCGCCGATGTCTTCGACTTTCACGCTGGTACGAGTTTCGACGGCAGGAATGACTAATTTGCGATTGTCTTTATCCAGTTTCAACACAGCATAATCGTCGCCGGTTTTGATCGTCAGCCAATGCCGTTTGGATTTTGATTTGCCGACAGCAATGCCCGCCGGAATCGCCATCCATGGAACTACGCCTAACAACAACAACGGGCTGATGGCGGCAGCCGCACCGCCGATTGCTACCGCCGTTCCCGTCCCCGACTTCCAACGCGGATGCCTGGAGTGAGAGTATTCGGCGGATTTGACCTCATTGTTTTTGAACTTCTTCAGTTGCTCACCAGACTTTTTGGATTCAACAATCAGAAATTCTTCTTCCAATCGAAGCCGAACCGGCAACTGTTCCACCTTCTCTCCGTTCAGGAAAAGCAGTTCGACTTTTTCAAACACTTCCGGCGGTTTGGCAGGTTTGTCCTGAGCGTAGGCTTTCTGAAAAGCGTTCAAAGTCAACGCGGCGATCAGCATCAGCGTTATGAGTTTCATACGAGGCTCCTGTGAGTTGAGTTGTTTGGATTGAACTGCGTTGGACGGCGTGCATCGTAACGATGGGCAGCGGTTCAAGCTTCGGTGGCTGTGGCAGTTTTTGACTTTTTGTGGTTTTCGCCGAACTTACACAGTCCGCTTGGTGACGGCAGGCTTGGGGCGATGGTAGACTGCCGCCGCCTCTAAATCGTATTACCCAAAATCCTTTCGGAGATCGTTTGATATGGCTATCGCATCCGGTGTGCGATTCAACCACTACGTGATTCTTTCGCAGCTCGGCAGCGGCGGAATGGGCGAAATTTATCTGGCGCAAGATACCAAGCTCGGACGGCGAGTGGCGTTGAAATTATTGCTGACGCAATTCACCTCTGACGAAGAGCGCGTGCATCGGTTTGAACAGGAAGCACGCGCGGCTTCGGCGCTCAATCATCCGAACATCATCACCATTTTTGAAATCGGCCACGATAACGAAACGCATTTCATCGCCACCGAATTTGTCGAAGGCCAGACAATCAATCAACGCATCAAGCTGGGGAAACTTGATTTGATTGACGCTCTGGACGTGGCCATTCAATCTGCCAATGCTCTGGTCGCCGCTCACGCCGCCGGAATCGTTCACCGCGACATCAAACCCGAAAACGTCATGCTGCGCCCGGACGGTTACGTCAAAGTTCTGGATTTCGGCCTGGCCAAGCTGACTGAAAAATTCGACTCCGACGAAGACATTGACCCCGAAGCCACAACCAAGCCACTGCGCGACACTTCGCCCGGCGTGATTATGGGAACGGTAAGTTATATGTCGCCGGAACAGGCGCGCGGCCATAAAGTGGATTCGCGCAGCGATTTGTTCAGTCTGGGCTGCGTAATTTACGAAATGGTGACAGGTCAAAAACCGTTTCGCGGCGACACGATGAGCGATGTGATGGCCGCCGTGTTGGAATCCGAACCGGTTCCGATTGTCAATCTGGCGCCTGAAGCTCCGGCGGAATTGCAATGGATCATTTCTAAAGCTCTTTCCAAAAACCGCGAAAGCCGTTACCAGACGGCCAAAGAATTGCTCAACGATCTGAAACGATTGAAACAGCAACTGGAATTCAAAGCCGAGCAGGCGCGACAAAATCGCACCACGCTGATTGGCGAAAATCTCACCAACAGCAGTTTTCGACGCAGCGGCAGTTTGCGAAGAAGCGGCAACAACAGCGGACGAAAAAGCGGCGAGACGTTTAATTCACTCAGTTACGACACCGAAGTCATCGAATCTTCGCGTTCACTGTCCAGCGCCGAATTCCTGTTCAGCAAAGTTCAAGACAACAAACGCACCGCCTTGCTGATTACGATTTTGTTTCTGGCTTTGGCTGCGGCGGCTGGGTATTTCTGGACGAAACCCGCGCCTGTTGTCACCGATTCGATTGCGGTGCTGCCTTTTGCCCGGCTGAGCGCCGAACCGCTGACCGATTCGTTGGCCGACGGCGTCACTCAAGGATTGATTCAAAACCTGTCGCGCATTCCCAAACTGAAGGTCCGTTCGATGGTTTCGGTGCAACGTTACAAAGTGACAGGTTCGACCGCCATGCCGAACCCACGCGATGTCGGTCAGGATTTACAGGTTCCGTTGGTGTTGACCGGCAGCATCACCAAACGCGAAAACCTGATGGCGGTCAACGTCGAACTGGTTGATGCCAAAGACAACAGCTTCATTTGGGGACAGAAATACGAACGCAAACCCGGCGAATTACTGGCGTTGCAGGAAGAAATCACGAGCGAAGTTTCGCAAAGGCTGAAACTGGATTTGACGCCTGAAGAACAAGTCGTGCGCGAAGCTTATCAGTTGTATTTGCGCGGGCGGTATCACTGGAATCGTCGCACGGTCGCCGATTTGAAACGAGGTGTTGATTCGTTCGAGCAGGCGATCAAACGCGCGCCGAAATACGCTCCGGCTTATGCGGGGCTGGCCGATTCGTACAACATGCTGGGAACTTACGGCGCGTTGAGTTCCGCTGAAGCCGGAGCCAAAGCAAAAGAGGCAGCCGAACAAGCATTGGCGCTGGACAGCAATCTGGCCGAAGCCCACAGTTCTTTGGCTTTCGTCAAACATCGTTACGATTGGGATTGGCTGGGAGCCGAAGAAGAATTCAAACGCGCCATCACACTGGATTCCAATTACGCGACGGCTCATCAGTGGTATTCCAGCTACCTGATGGCGGTCGGTCGGCCAGCCGAAGCCATAGAAGAAGCACGGCGCTGTCAGGAAATGGCTCCGCTGTCGTTGATTATCAGTTCGCATCTGGCGTGGATGTTGTACAACGCCGGGCAATACCAGGAAGCCATCGAACAATGCCAGAAGGTGTTGGCCATTGATCCGAATTTTTTCGCCGCCCGACGATATTTGGGACTTGCTTATGAACAGGTCGGCAAAACCCGCGAAGCCATAGAAGAACTGACCAAAGCCCGCGATCTTTCCGGCAATGCTTCGGTTATTTTGGCGGCGCTGATTCACACGCATGTCATCAGCGGCAACAAATCCGAAGCCAGACGATTACTGAACGAAGCTCTGGCCAATCAGTCCCAACGAAAAATCTCTGCTTACGACCAGGCCATAATTCAAACCGCCTTCGGCGACAAACAACAGGCGTTTGCTCTGCTGGATAAAGCATTTGAAGAACGCAGCGAATACCTCCCTTATCTGGTAGTCGAACCGCGACTCGAAACTCTTAGAACCGACGCCCGGTTTACTGCCTTGCTGGATCGGCTGAAACTGCCGCAATAACCCGCTTAGGAAATCGCGGCAACTGGACGATTCACCGATTGAGCCACTTTGATCCCATACCCGGCGGCAAAATCAACCAGTTCGCCTTGCAGCAATTTTCTGCCGCGATTCAATCGAGACATCACAGTGCCAATCGGAATTCCGGCGATCTGCGCGACTTCCCTGTACGAAAACTCCTGCACATCGGCCAGCAGAATGACCGCGCGGTAATGCTCCGGCAGTTTGTCGAACGCCGCCAATACATCTTCGTCGCTCAGACGCTGAGGGATTTCGGCTTCGGCGGCCACTTTCATCATCATCTCTTCTTCCTGCTCCGAGTTCTGTTTCAGTCGAAACCATTTGCGGCGATGGTGCGACACGACGTGAAACAGAATCTTGAACAACCACGCGCGGCAATTCGTCCCGGCTTCAAAGCGGTGAAACGATTTCCAGGCTTGCAGCATGGTTTCCTGAACGATGTCTTCGGCTTCGGTGACGTTACCGATAACTCGCCGTGCGGTGCGATACAGGTCGTTCACGTGCGGCATTGCCGCTGCTTCAAATTCTTCGACAGAAATGGTTGGGATGATTGTGGGATTCATCGCGTTCCTCCTGTTTTCCTGACGGCCTCTTTCAATTGTTCACTTAGAAACGGCGAGCAGTTGATGAACTCAACTCGAAGCCCGGCCAGTTCCTGCAAAAAAGCGATGCCGTCCCGGTCGGCAAACAACAAATCAGTTACATCCAGCGTCAGCCGAATCCCGGCGGCCAAAAAACTCTTCAAAGCCTGGCGAGCTTCGAGGACATTCTGACCAATCATTTCTCCTTCCAGCCTCAACTTTGCAGCCTCTTCCGACAAACTGATTTCCGAGATTTTCAGCATCACGCCTCCTTTCAAAATTCTTGGTCGAGCTTACTTACTGATTGCAAGCTCTTAGCCACGAAAAGAAGCGGCTGAAAAATTCGTTTTATCTATCTGATTGCTAGTGAGTTATGGCTAAATCGGTAAAGTTTGACGAGCCACCAGCCACTGATGGCCACGAAATTTGGTGGGACGTTTGGTTGGTGGTGAATGGCAGAACCACGAAATTTGGTGGGCTAAGACATCCTTTGAGCAAAGCTCAGGTCACTCATGCTCCCCGTACTGAAATGATTATGGTCGGCGAATTCCGAGCTTTTTCATTCGTCCGCGCAGTGTATTGGGATGAAGGTTCAAAACTTTGGCTGCGCCTTTGTCGCCTTCTATGACCCAGCCGGCCTGTTCCAGCACGGTCAGGATGTGGCGGCGCTGAACATCGTCAATCGCCAACGGTTCGGCAGATGGCGGTTGAATCGCAACAGCTTGTTCGGGTTTGGCGACAGTCGCAATCGTCTTGCCCGGCAAGGACGAAAACAAATCCTGATCCAGAGTCAGCAGCTTTCCGGTCGCCAGTACAACACCGCGTTCAATGATGTTTTGCAGTTCGCGGATATTGCCCGGCCAGGAATAACTGGTCAGCAAGGCCATCGTCTCCTGCGAAACACCTTCCAACTCTTTGCCGAATTTGCGCGCGAACCGCGTCAGAAAAAACAACGCCAGTTGCGGAATGTCCGCCCGGCGTTCGCGCAGCGGCGGCACGGTCAGCGGCAATACATTCAGCCGGTAAAACAGATCGGAACGGAATCGGCCTTCGCGTACGGCGTCTTCCAGATTGCGATTGGTGGCGGCAATGATGCGAACGTCAACGCGCTGAGTTCGGCTGCTGCCGACAGGCTCGAATTCCTGTTCCTGCAACACGCGCAGCAATTTGACCTGAGTGTCCAACGGCAATTCGCCGACTTCATCCAGAAAAATTGTCCCGCCGTCGGCCAGTTCAAATCGGCCAATGCGTTTGTCGCTGGCTCCTGTGAACGCGCCTTTGACGTGACCGAACAATTCACTTTCGACCAATCCGGCGGAAATCGCTCCGCAATTGACCTTGACCAACGGACGTTCGCTGCGTGAACTGCGATTGTGGATGGCGCGGGCAATCAATTCCTTGCCGGTTCCGGTTTCGCCCAGAATCAAAACTGTTGAATCGGTCGGCGCAACCAGTTCGACACGACGCAACGTTTCCAACAAAGCTGAACTGCCGCCGACAATTTCTCCGAAGTTATGTTGCTGGCGAATTTCTTCCTGCAGATACACATTTTCGGCATGCAGACGATTTTTCAGTCGTTCGACTTCGGCCAAAGCCAGTCGCAATTCTTCTTCGGCGTGCTGTCGTTCGAGTTCGGCTCCGGCGCGCGCGGCAAAAATCTTCAGTAACGGCAGGCGCTCCTGAAAATCCGAAATCGGTTTTTCGTCCATTATCGCCAGATGCCCAATCACCGAACCTGAAAAATCTTGCATCGGGATTCCCAGATAACTTTCAGCCTTCAGTTGAACCAAATCCGGATCGTTGGCGAAAAGCTGCTGAAGCCCGTACGGGTAATAGCAAATTTCACCGCCCAGCACGCGATTGCACGGCGCATAAGAAATGTCGTACTCGAAATTGTCCACCAGCTTGTCTTTCATCCAGAAAGCCAGCGTTCGCGCCATCTTTCCCGGCGCACCTTTGTAATGAGTGACAAAGGCATAGCTGGCATCCAGAGCTTCAGCCAGATGGCGAACCAACGAAGCGAAAAAATCGCTGCCTGTAACCGCAGCAGTTCCTTCGGCAATCGAACGTAAAATTCTCAGCGAATCATTCGATCTTTCAGCCGAGCGTTCCGCCAAAACGGAATCACTCCTCTCATTCAAATCTGCGGATTGGGTTGTGTCACCGAAGCCGTTGATGCTCATAAAGTTTTATCGGATTGGGTTCAGCCTGCTGCTGTCGTCACACAAATTGCCGTGGTTTGTTTCCGCCATTGATCTTAGTCGCGCCGATAGTGACTGACAACTGCGCTGGAACTCGAACACGGAAAACAAAATTTGACACACCAGACACGCTACGTTATTTTCCCGAACTTCAAGCATGGCGTCGTTCCGCGTCAATAACCGCCGTTCTTGAAGACCAACCCAATCACAACCCTAACTCAGGAGAAGAAAAAATGGCTATCAAAGTAGGTATCAATGGCTTTGGCCGCATTGGTCGCAACGTGCTGCGGTCTGCGCTGGGAGACAAAGATTTCGACATCGTGGCGGTCAACGACCTGACCGACACTAAAACACTGGCTCACTTGCTGAAATACGATTCGATCCTCGGCAATCTGGATCAGGAAGTCACCGCCACCGAAAACACGATCACCGTCGCGGGCGACACGTTCCGCGTCTTTGCCGAAAAAGACCCGGCGCTGATTCCTTGGGAAGAAGTCGGCGCGGAAATCGTCGTCGAATCCACCGGTCGTTTCACTGACAAGGAAAAAGCCGCAGCTCATCTGCGCGGTTCAGTCAAAAAAGTCATCATCAGCGCCCCCGCCAAAGGCGAAGACCTGACCGTCGTCATGGGCGTCAACGAAGCTTCGTACGATCCGGCGAAACATCACGTGCTGTCGAACGCTTCTTGCACGACTAACTGCCTGGCTCCGGTCGCCAAAATCATCAACGACAAATTCGGCATCAAGAAAGCTCAGATGACGACGATTCACTCTTACACGAACGATCAAGTCATTCTGGATTTCCCGCACAAAGATTTGCGCCGTGCTCGCGCGGGTGCGCTTTCTATGATTCCGACTTCGACCGGCGCGGCCAAAGCCGTTTCGCTGGTGTTGCCCGAACTGAAAGGCAAGTTCGACGGCATCGCCGTCCGCGTTCCCACGCCGAACGTTTCAGTAGTTGACGTGGTCATCGAACTGGAAAAAGACACGACAACCGAAGAAGTCAACAAAGCCCTGAGCGACGCCGCCAACGGTGAGTTGAAAGGCATTCTGGGCTTTGAAGTTTCCCCGCTGGTGTCGAGCGATTTCCGAGGCAACTCGAATTCTTCGATTGTGGATGCCGAATACACCAAAGTGCTCGGCGGCAACCTGCTGAAAATCCTGTCGTGGTACGACAACGAGTGGGGCTATTCTTGCCGCGTCCGCGACCTGATTAAGTTCATTGCCAAGAAAGGCTTGTAAGTTCGTAGTTCCGCCTTCCGGCGGACGGCCCAAAATCAAAAAGCCGCAGTGTGAGATTCAATCTCTACTGCGGCTTTTTGATTTGTAACTGCTCAGCCTCTTCACCGCGTTAGCGGTGTTTGAATTTAGATACTGTCTCGAAAGTCAACCCGCAAAAACGAGATCCGGGTTAAACGAGCAATTATTTTTCAAGACGCCGAAGGCCTGATGCAGCAATTTTCGCATCGCGGCGCAGACAATTTGCATTGAGGTCTTGCC
>JANRKX010000123.1:0-15284 GCA_033763255.1 Acidobacteriota bacterium
AACGGCAAGACCTCAATGCAAATTGTCTGCGCCGCGATGCGAAAATTGCTGCATCAGGCCTTCGGCGTCTTGAAAAATAATTGCTCGTTTAACCCGGATCTCGTTTTTGCGGGTTGACTTTCGAGACAGTATCTAAAATCAACCGCCACTGACGCGGCGAGTGGTTGAGCAATTTTGCTTTATAGCCTTTTCGCCGTTCGCTGTTTCAACCACAGTTTCCAAACGCTCAGGCCAAGCCAATAGAGCAGCAAAATAAGCGTCGCCAGCCAGAACGCGCGAAGCGGCTGAAAGCTGGGAGTGGAAAGCTGCGCTCCGTACCCTCTCCAAACAAGAATCCGTCGCAGAAATGGCCAAGCCATGACTCCGGGCAAAGCGTACAAAAACGAAATCGCCGCCGCCAAAAACACTGACACCCATTTCCACCAGTGATTCAAACTGGCGATGAATTCGCCAACTGACAACGACCGCGCCTGAATTCGCAGACTTTGATGGACTCGAAACACTGCATAAGCCACCAGCAACGGCCAAAGTGTCAGAATCGCCGTTTCGTTCGGGATGTAAACGTGCCATCGTTCAGCGGTGATGTGCCAGCTTTCCAGAGACCACATCAAGGCTCCAACCAGTGCTGCGACCGCCTGACGAAGTCGGCTTTGCAATTCCAGAATCTGCTTGGGCGAAGAAGAATTGGTAGCCTTCATTTGGCGGATTGATCTGGTTGCCCGGAAACACATCCAACCGCTGAGCGCAAAAAACGAAAAGCCGGCCAACGACCAATACATTCCTGCGTGATCCAGAATCCAAAAGCCCGCTATGGAAAAACCGATCAGCGTAAAAACGAAGGCATTTCGAAGCTCGTGTCTGACTTCACGGCTGCCCGTTGCAGCCAGTGGCACGTTCACGGTCAGGCTGGTTCCTTCGCCTTCGCGGCTTTCAATTTGCAGCGAACCGCCGATTTCCAACACGCGCGAACGAATGTTGGCCAGACCCATTCCGTTGGCCTCCGAGACCTGAAAACCGCTGCCGTCATCTTCGATCTTCAGCCACAACGTGTCTTCGTCGCCATGAGTTTGCCTGTGCAATCGAACTTTGACGTTTTGCGCGCGAGCGTGGCGAGCGATGTTCGCTAACGCTTCCTGAGCAATACGAAAAACTGCGTCTTGCGCGCCAGGCGGCAACTCTTGATTGGCGGGAAGCTCGCCGATTTCAGCCGTGACGTTCGCGCCGGTTCGGTATTGCAACGATTCGCATTGTTGGCGCAGAGCTTCAACCAAACCAATCGTTTCCAACGGAGCCGGGCGCAGGTTTTGCAGCATCGCTTCCATTTCAGCCATTGCTTCGCGGACGCTGTTGCGAACGGATTCAAGAGCGGTTTTGGCTCCGGTTTCGTCGTTTTCCCAGCGAGCCTGCACCGTTGCGGCGTTGACGTTGATGCTGAACAGTTGCTGTTTGATCGAATCATGAAGCTCGCGCGCCAGTCGGTTTCGTTCGGCTTGCGCGGCTGCTTCGTGAATTTGCTGCGCCCACTGTTCGCGCAAAGCCTCAGCGCCGGGTTCGGCAGCGACAACGAGTTTTGCATTTGCGTCTTTGGACTTCATCACCAACAGCCAGCAATATCCGACAGCCTGAATGAAAAACGCTCCCGCCATCACCCAACCGGCAGCCTCTTTCCTGTGATGGAACTGTTGCAGAGTCATCGCACCCGCAATCGCATTCAAGCCGAACAACGCCAGCGAAGCATTGGTTTGCGCGACGGCATCTTTCACATTTCTGATCGCCCAAGCCAGCAAACCACAGCCAAACAGCATGACGCCGAACAAATGAACAAACGACCTCATGCCGAAATACATCATCAAATAAGCCTGCCTCGTTTCCGACGATTGAGGCAGCGGATTGGGCAGTCGAAAGTTTTGTCCGAAGTTTCGGAGCAGATTCATTTCGGCAAAACCGAAACCAAATCCAGCCGCTACAAAGACCAACGCAGTAATGGTCGCCATCGTTTTGAATCGCATATTGGCTTCTCCCTGAAAACGTGGAATCGTTGGAACGATGGCGATGATATGAAAAAGCTCGCGCGGGCACATCACCAGCGCGAGCCAATTTTTCCTCCCTCGAAAGTGGGAGTCGAAAATGCGAGCGTCCAAACTCGCAAAGCCTTATTTCTGTCGGCGCAGATAATCGTCCGTGCCGTCGCGCCAGTCGGCGCGAATCGGGCTGAAGACATCAATGCCTGTGAAATCTTCCGTCGCCCAGGCTTCGTGCGGAACGTTGGAAGGAATTTCGACCAGTTCGCCTGCGCGCAAGACCAGTTCTTCGTCGCCGATTTTGAAATTCAGCGAACCGCTGACGCAGTAACTGAATTGTTCGCTGTCGTGACTGTGACGAGGCACGACGCTGCCTTTTTTGATGTCCAGAAACGCCATTGTGATTTTTTCGCCGGTGAAAAACCGACGCGAAAACAGGCTGTTGACGTGCTCTTCGGGAATTTCATTCAGCTTGTGATGTTTCATTTTGTTCCTTGGAATGTAGAGCAGGTTTTCCAACCTGCTCTAGTTTTCAAGTTGCAGGCTTTACGCGGAAAACCAGCGATTGCCTTAATTTTCAGATGTTGCGCTTGCACAAAAAGTGGAGCAGGTTGGAAAACCTGCTCTACTTCAGCTTCGCGCCGTTTGGCACTTCTTCCAGAAATCCGGCCAGAATTGGACGGCCTTCGTCGCCAATCGAAGCCGCCAAAACCATGCCTTGCGATTCAAAACCGCGCAGCTTTCGCGGAGCCAGATTGGCGACGATGATGACTTTGCGACCAATCAGTTTTTCGGGTTCGTAATACTGCGCGATGCCGGCCAGAATTTGGCGCGGCTCGGCTTCGCCAGTGTCCATCGTGAAGCGCAACAGTTTGTCGGCTTTCGGCACGCGCTCGGCAGTTTTGATTTCGGCCACGCGGAGTTCGACTTTGGCAAAATCTTCAATGCCGATATAGGCCACGCCCGGAGCCGGTTCGTTGACCGCAGTAGCCGGAGCCGCTGGCGCAACTTCGGCAGGTTTCGTTTCGGTCGTTGGCGTTGCCGGAGCTTCGTGTTTGGTCTCCTGTGCGCGAGCCGCCTGGCTCGCTGCTTCGTCTTGTTTGATCTCTTCCATAATTTTCTTTTTGTCCAATCGGGGAAAGATCGGCTGCACGTCGCCGATTTTATGCTGTGCTCCGCCGCCCCAATTCAAGTTGGCGGGAATGACTTCGTTCACCTGGCCGGATTCGCCAAGCTGTTGCCAGATGGCCTGCGTCGCGTTTGGCAACACCGGCGCGAGCAGCGCGGCGAAGTGGCGCAAACTTTCCGCCGCCGTGTGCAACACCAACTCCAACTCGGTGCGTTTGGCAGCGTCTTTGGCCAAATCCCAGGGCTTGGCGTCGGAGATGAATTTGTCCACGCGGAACCGCGCGTTCGACACGGCTTCGAGCGCGCGGCTGAAATTGTATTCGTCGAACTCACGGTCGAACGCAGCAACGGCTTGAGCGACAGATTCGCGGACTTCGTTGGCTTGCGCGGTCAGTTCGGCGTTTGCTTCGCCTGCTGCCGGAATCACTCCATCGCAAAAATTGCGAACCATCGTCAGCGTGCGCGCAGCCAGATTACCCAAGCCGCTGGCCAGATCCGCATTGACTCGATCCAGCAGGGCTTCGTAAGTGAAGTCGCCGTCCTGCCCGAAAACCATTTCGCGCAGCACGAAATATCGCACGACTTCCGGCGTGAAGTGTTTGTGCAGCACCGCCAGATCAATCACATTGCCGAGCGTTTTGGACATCTTGCGTCCGCCCGACAGCCACATGCCGTGCGAGTAAACCGTTTTCGGCAGCGGCAATCCCGCCGCCATCAAAAACGCAGGCCAGTACACGGTGTGAAAGCGCAGAATGTCTTTGCCGACAAGCTGCAAATCCGCAGGCCAGAATTTGTTGAAATGCTCTTCGCCGCCGAATTGCCCAAACTTCTGAAAGCCTCCATACCCGATGGCGGTGATGTAATTTGACAGCGCGTCGAACCAGACGTACATCGTGTGTTCGGGATCGTCTGGAACCGGGATTCCCCATTTCACGGAAACGCGGCTGACCGACAAATCGTTCAACCCGCCGCGCACAAAGCTCAAGACTTCGTTGCGCCGAGTTTCCGGGCGGATGAAATGCGGATTGGATTCGTAATGTTCTATCAGCCGATCCTGAAACGCCGACAGTTTGAAGAAATAACTTTCTTCGGAAAGCAGGTCGAGCGGGCGCTCGTGCGTTGGGCAGAGCAAAGCATCGCCTTCGCCTTTCTGGGCTTCGGTTTCCTGATAAAACTCGTTGCAGTTGCCGCAATACCAGCCTTCGTATTTGCCTTTGTAAATCCAGCCGTTCGCTTTGGCCGCCTGCCAGAGCTTGCGAACGCCTGCTTTGTGGTAATCGTCGGTGGTGCGAACCCAATGCTGGTTGGTGAATTGGAACGGTTCAAAAGCGGTTTTGAACGAATCCACGATTCGGTCAACGTGTTGCTTGACGGGCACACCGGCTGTTTCCGCAGCGCGTTCGATGTTGATGCCGTGTTCGTCCGTGCCGGTCAGAAAGAAAACTTCGTAACCGCGTTGGCGTTTATACCGCGCCACGGTGTCGGCAATGATCGTCGTGTAAACGTGGCCTAGGTGCGGATACGAGTTGACGTAATAAATCGGTGTTGTGACGTAAAATTTGTTCATTGGCTTTTACTCTTTGCAAAAAGAAGCCGTTATTCTTCACACCCTTGCCGGATTTGGCAAACAACACCCAACAACAACAAAAAGCGACTGCGCTTTCATTACAAACGCAGCCGCTTTTTCTTTTTTTAGATTGAGTTTCCCAAGAGGTCAGTTTCTAACCGATGCCACTTGCGCGCGCAGCGAAGTCAAATTTTGCCCTGGCTTGCCAAAATGTTTGACCAGATTGATGGCCAGCAACGAACCGTCTTTGGCTCCGGCAATGGCTTTTTGCAGATGCTCCTGGTGTGAAGCCTGACGCGGATGTTCCGAAATGATCGCCAGCGCGAATTCGATTTCCGGGCTGTTGCCCATATGAGCCGAGCCTTTGCGAACCATCGCGTAACCTTCGGCCAGGCTTGGCGTGTTGACGTTGGATTTGTATCCGGCCTGTTTGTAACAAGCGTCCAGATAACCGGCGTCGAACAGAGCCAGCGGCGCCGGTTTGTTGAGCCGAAACGCTTCTCGAACACGCTCCATCAATTTGGCTTGCAACTGTTCTGCGACGGCGTTGCTTTTGACAGTGATGCCGACTTCGTTGTCGCGCTTTGCCCAGACGGCGTAAACAGTCGCTCGGCGCAGAGTTTCCATCCGCTCCAACACAGGAGTTTCAGGTTGCAGTAAAGCCAAAGTATCGGCGACCAGATTGTTCAGGTCGTAATCTTTTTTCACGTCGCGCCAGTTGGGGCCGCTCCAGGCCAGAGATTTGGCGTTGCCGATTTCAATCGGATGGCAAATCAACGGCGGCCCAGCCAGAGCAGGTTGTTGAACAGCAGCCGTCAGCAACAAAGCCGCGACAATCGAAAGCGAACGAAGCATTTTGCGAGTCATAACGTTTCCTCCAAATTCGGCAAGTTTGATTGATCAGCCAGCCACGCTTCCTGTCGGTTGCGGCGCTGACTGATTATTTCGACGACGTAGGCAAATCACCTTTCCACATTCGCCACCATTCTGTATCCCCAAGCCCAAGCTCTTTCCACCACAGATCAAACATTGTGCGGTCATTGCTGAGGACGCCTTGGCGCGTCACTTTTTTCGGCGGCGGAATCAATTGCGCCAATCGGTCAAAGACTTTACCGCGCGCTTGGTCGCTGTTTCGTGACAGCAAATGCCACAGCGTCAGCGCGTCGCGTTTTCTCGCCAAAGCCAGAATGACATCCAGCGAATCGGTTGAGCTGGTATCGAACTGCGTCAACGCCGTTTGGAATTCCGCTGAAGCGTCCTGGAAATAAGGCGTGCCCGGCCCCAACTTTGGTCGCGTGACGCATTTGGCTTCGGCGGGAACGAAGGACTCACGCCCCTGCCATTCAAACGCCACCCAACCCATCGTCACGTGCAACAGCGACGTTCCGTCTTCGGCGACTTCCAGCGTGTAACTGCACCCCAAATCCACAGCCAGCGCCGACGGAGTTTCGACAAAAAATTTGCGCGGAGGCGCCCAGATGAAGGCTTCCATCTTGCCGCGCGTCATCGCCAGCCGGTGGTTGTCGTCTTGCGCTGTGACCAGTTGAACGCGTGAGTTCGGTTCCAGTTTTACTTCGCCAATCTGGCCGACGCTGATTTGCGCGCGCGAAGTTTCGTCGGTCGTCAGCCATTCGCCGAGCGGCAATTTTCCTTTCTCGGCGATGCGCTGTTTGCCGATGACAGGATTACCGTCAATGCGCGTGACTTCCCACGACGGGCGATTGTCCGGTTCGCCCGGCTCCGGTTGGCGATTCAAATAAACAAACGTCAAAGCCGCGATTACTACAACCGTTGCACCAACCAACCCAGCTTTCCAATTCCACCACGAAAAACCAGACGACCTCTGCGCCATCTCTGCGTTCTTTGCGCCTCTGCGGTGAGAAGAAATCGCCAGTTCCAAGTCCGCCCACAAATCATCCGGCGCTTGCTCGTGCTGAAGCTGGCTGGCCATTTGAGCGCCAAATTCGATCTCGGCAAATTCGGCGCGGCAACGCTGGCAATCGCGTAGATGATCGGCGACGCGCTGCGCCTCGCTCGCCGAAAGTTCGCCGTGCAGGTACGCCGAAAATTGTTTGTGGACGTGATTGCCAAACATCGTTTTCTTTCCTGTTTAGATGTCGTTTCGCAAATGCTGAAGCCGTTTTGCCAATTCCTTGTGCCCCCGATTGAGCCGCGAAGCCACAGTCCCAGCCGAACAGCCAAGCACGGCGGCGATTTCTTCGTATGAAAGCCCCTCGAAGTATTTCAGCAGAATGGCGATTCGCAGCTTGGGCTTTAACTCCTTGACGGCGGATTTGACGGCGGCAGACAGTTCCAACTGCGCGAGTTGGTCTTCGTGAACCAATTCAAGTTTGAATTGTTGCGCCTGCTGTTTGTCCATTGGGTTCAATTCGCCATCGTCAGTTTTGAAAATGTCGAAGGACAAAAACCGCCGTCGCCTTCGTTGTTCGTCCAAACAAGCGTTGGCCGTCATTCGATACAGCCAGGTCGAAAACCCTGCTTCGCCGCGAAACTGACGGATGGCGGTGAACAGTTTCAAAAAGACTTGCTGCGTAATGTCGCGCGCCGCCGTTTCGTCGCCGATGAAATGCAGCGCAATCGTCCAAACGCGATCTTTGTGCAGTTCGAACAACTGCCGAAACGATTCGCGGTCGCCCTGTCGGCACGCTTCAATCAACCGCTCTTCGTTGTGGAGTTCGTTCATCGTTGCAGCGCCCTTATCGTTTCAGAATTCGTTCGCGTTCGAGGATTAGACGAAGATGGAGTCAGGTTTCTTCCATATTTTTTTTGCCGGAGCGCGGATTTTGCCGGAGCGCGGCCGGAGCGCGGATTTGCAATCCGCCTGGTATGCGGACTTCCAGTCCGCCCGTCGTATAGTTTGCCATTGACGGGCGGACGAGAATGTCCGCGGACCGGCAGCGGATTACAAATCCGCGCTCCAGCGGCTATTCGTCGTGATCGCGGTGTTTGTGGCGTCCGGTTGTTGCCAGCGCGGCCAGCGCCAGAAAGAGTTGGGCGTTGGAGCGCGGATTTGCAATCCGCCTGGTATGCGGACTTCCAGTCCGCCCGTCGTATAGTTTGCCATTGACAGGCGGACGAGAACGTCCGCGGACCGGCAGCGGATTACAAATCCGCGCTCCAGCGGCTATTCGTCCTCAGATTCGCGGTGTTTGTGGCGTCCGGTTGTTGCCAGCGCGGCCAGCGCCAGAAAGAGTTGGGCGTTGGAGGTGATTTGCAGATTGAATTCGACGAAGCTGTGAACGGCGATGGCAAAACATCCGGCTAACGCTCCCATGGCTACGGCGCGTTTTTGGCGGTTGTGGGTTTGCAAAGTGGTGAATCCGCGAACGAAGAGTAAGACAATAAACACCAGAGCGATGGCTCCGCCAATCAAGCCTGCATCGGCGACGATTTGCAGATAATCGTTGTGGGATTGTTCGACGCGCTGAATGCCGGAGCTTTGGTCGTAACGGGTGTATGCGAACTGAAACGCGCCCAAACCTACGCCGGTCATCGGATGATCCTTGATGAGTTCGGTCGTCGCGCGCCAGATGTCGCGGCGACTGAATCGTTCGCTGGCCGGAAGCTCGCCGCCGGTTTCGGCCTGAAGCTGAGAAAAGTTTGCCACCAAGCCTTCCGAACCGACCAGCAACATGGCTCCGGCAATTGCTCCGGTTCCGATCAGCAACACGGCGGCGGCGCGAATCAACACGCCAACGCGGCGCGCTTTGTCTTCGCGGCGACTGTGAAAAAAGGTCGGAATGGCAATCAGCACTAGAAAAACGATTTCCGCCGCCAAAGCCAACACCCCTCCGCGCGAAGCCGACAAACCGATACCGGCGCACATTGCCAACGCACAGCTTGCATAAATCGCCAGCCAGATTTGTTTAACGACGCGCCCAATCATCAATCCGCCGGCCAGTGCGACTCCCATCACCAGAAAACCTGCGAAATGGTTGCGATTGACGAATGGGCCGAACGCGCCTCTCTGCCACAGCAACCTGCCGATATACGCCTGGCCGATGCCGACAATGGCAATGACCGAACAAACGGCGACAATCACTTTGACAGCCATCATTCGACGCTGGTCGTTGTTGATGAATGTGGCGAAAAGCAGAAAGAAACAAATCGAAGCGAAGAGTTTGACGGCGAATTGATAAGTGACAAACGGCGAAAAGCTGATGGTTTGCCGCTCTCCGTTTGCGGCTGAAGCAAACGGCCAAATCTGCACGACGGCCAGTATCAGCAACGCCAGCATCGGCCAGACCAATGGGTTCAGGTGAATTTTCAGCTTTCCTTCAACGACTGTCAGCAACGCCCAGAGCACGACTGTGGCAAACACCAGCACTTCCCACAACGCGATGGACCAGGTTTCCACCGAACCATAAGGAAGCGGCGTCAGCACCAGCAAGGCCAGCAACATGCCGTAAACGATTTTTTCCAGTAACGGGGTTTGCATGCTCAGAACTGGGTTTTCCGTTCGAATGCGTCTTTGCCTTTTTCTTTTCCGAGATTGGCGATGGCTCGCAAAATATCCATCGTCGTGATGATGCCCTGAATGCCGGAATCGTCGGCGACGACAACGCGATGGATGCGGCGGTCATGCATAAATTCGCAAACCCTTTGCAGCGTTTCGTTCGGCAAAACCGTCACCGCCGGTTTGGTCATGATCTGCCCGGCATGCGTCGGCGACCACGCTCCCATACTGGTGGTTTTGCGAATGATGTCGCTTTCTGAAAGCACGCCGACCAGTTGACCGTCAGCATTGACCACCGGGACGCCCGTGATGCGTTTTTCGCCGAAAAGTTTCGTCACTTCTTTGAGCGGCGTCTTTTCATTAACGGTAATGACGTCTTTGACCATAACGTCCGAAGCGTGAAGCGTCATAAAAGTTTCTCCATATCCGGGACACAACTCAGGCCAACAGCGGGGGACGAAATCAAAGCGAAATCGGAAACGGCATAAAACAAAGAATGAAAACGATCAGGCCGATCAAAGCTACAAGAATGCGAGCCGCACCGATGGCATCTTCTTCATCAAGCACTGGCGGATGCCCGACTCGCATCATCAGCGTCAAAATCACGGCGTACAAAATATAGCTCCACGAACCGGACTGAATTGAATAGACAACCAATGCCACCACGCCGACGTAACACAACAGCGCCACTGTGCGATGACCTCTGTGGCCAAACAGCGAATAAGTGACGTGGCCGCCATCGAGCTGGCCGACGGGCATCAGGTTCAACGCCGTCATCAACAAACCTACCCACGAAGCAAACATCACAGGGTTCAACAACAGATCGTTCGGCAAATGCAGCGCCTGCTGGAAGAATTTGAACAGCAGCGGGTCTTGCAAACTGATGTAATCATCACCAGCGACAAACGGAGAAGCCTGCGCGTAATAATGCGCGATGAACGTTGCCGGTAACGCAAACACAAATCCGGCCAGCGGCCCTGCAATTCCGATGTCGAACAGCGCACGACGCGAAGGAATCGGCGATTTGATTTTGATAAACGCGCCAAACGTGCCGACTTGCAGCACCGGAAACGGCAGCACGAACGGGATGTAATACGGCAAGGTCGCTTCGACGCCGTACCAACGACAAGCGATGTAATGCCCCATTTCGTGAGCCGTCAAAATCGCCAACAGCGTCAACGAATAAATCAAACCGGAATTCAGCGATCCGAACAGGAAAAACCCTGCCAATGTTGTTGTGATCAATGTCGCCAGCGCCAACAACACATGGCGAAAAACCTGTTTGCCGGTCAACTGATTGGGTTGCGGCGCAACCAGTAGCGGAAAATGATCGGGCAGCCGATAAATTTCCGTCTGGCGAAATTGCTCCGCCGGAATCACTTCCAGCGTCGCCGCTTCGGGCGAAGACAAGGTCATGGCATCTGCTTGCGCGGCAGACTGCCGTTCGAGTTCGGAAGCCGGAAACAAAAAACGTTGCTCCATACAAAAACTACAATTGCTGCAAAGAGAAAATGATTCGGGGAAGTCCACACGCCTGTCGGCGCAAATCGTTACTTTTTGAAAAGCTTGTCGAAAGCCTTTCGCACATCATCACGTTGCACGGTTTGCGCGCCGCCACGTGAAGTCAGCGGAACGCGCTTGTTCGGTTCAAAATAATCACAGAAATTGGCCTTAAGCTTGTCTTTGACGTAATCGGCCTGCGATTCGGTGCATTGATTGTTTCTGCCCGGATCGAAGAATCGGCAGTTTTTGCAACAATGCATATCGGCGTCGCAGTGCGGACATTCGTCTCGACGCTGGACTTTGCCTATGACTTTGATTTCTCGCCCACAGTTGTGACAAACCATAACGCTCCGCGCAAACGGCTGAAACAGCGAATCAAGGTCTGGCCTTGTTCCGCAGGAAGATTGGATTACCAAACAGCACGCCGCTGGCTTTCGGTTGTTGAAAGCTCTTTCATTCAAGTTGCGTGCATTGAAGAGAATAGATTGATTAGTTCGAGGACGGTAGAATGTCAACGACTCGTTACGGTTCGGATGGTAGCAGAACAGGTCGTCAGAAGCCAAAGCCATCTTTGCCAAACATCAATCGAACAACATGCTTTCAATCACGAACAATGAAACCGCCGCCGAAGCCAGATACGCAATCGAACGAGCGATGTTCGACATTGCCGAATGGCAATTGCTGGTCGGCGATGTTCAGGCCGCAATTATCACCCGTGATAATTGCGAATTAAGCGTTGAATGGGGAAAGTTGATTTTCGCGTGGTGGGACGATCAACGTTCGCAAAACTGGCGAGTGACGGCTTACGAATTGGACGAAGCCGAATTGCGATTGCAGGTGATGCGCGGATTGAAAAATGAGATCACCACTTTGACGCTGCGAAACCAAACCCGTTGGCAGGAAAAAGTCGAATTTGAAAACCTGGAGCTTGCCGAACGTCGAAAGCTTTACGCGCAAACGCTGGCCGAAATGTTCGCCAGCGGATTTTTCAACGCCAAAGTTCAGCGCGTCACGACAGGCGCGGATCATTCGCATTCGGTTCCTGGTCGCTACGCACGGTTGATCTTGCAACTGCGTGGCGAAACGGTCCTGGCTATCGGCGCGACCGAAGCTGAAACCCAACCCGACATTGACGGCGTCATCGCCGCCGGATTGATCTGGCTGGCGGGATTCAACCAGCAACGCGACGCCAAACAAAAAGCCAAACGGTTGCTGTTTTGTTTGCCCGTCGGACGTTCGCAAACTGCCATTGAGCGAATGACCTTGCTCGACACGGCTCACCTGGGCGCGCGCATCGAATGCTATGAAATTGACGAACGTCGCCGCGAACTTTCTGCGCTGCCGTTGGCCACACAAAGCGAATTGCTGAACACACATCCGCGAGAACTCGACTGGCCGGAAGCTGAATCCGCCGATAACCTGTGGCGCGAGCGAATTTTGCGGCTTGCGCCTGACCGCATAGAGCTTCGACAAATCGCCGGACGAGAACTGTATTCGATCAACGGTTTGGAATTTGCGCGCGCCAGTTTCGGCGAAAAGCCTCGTGTGGTGTTTGGAGTTGCCGGGCTGGACGATACGCCCTCGACAACCCTGACGGAAGCGAATTTTGACCGGCTGGCAACGCTGGTTGGCGAACTTGCTGAACATCGCTCTGCCAATTCCGGCGACCGACGAAACCCGCTGTACCGGCTGCGCGAAGAAGCCTGGCTGGAATCGTTGATGCGGCAAAACATCAGCGTGCTGGACGCCGGGTTCGATGATCGGTTTGTCTATTCACAAATTCCGGCGTGGCGAGGCGATGAACGTTCGGTAATTGATCTGCTGACGGTCAACCACAAAGGCCGTCTGGTTGTGATCGAAGTCAAAGCTTCTGAAGACGCACAGTTGCCGCTGCAAGGGTTGGATTACTGGCTGCGAGTTGAGCAGGCACGGCTGCGCGGAGAGTTCGAGCGGCGAGGATTGTTCGACGGCGTCGAACTGGCCGACCAATCGCCGTTGTTATATCTGGTGGCTCCGCGTTTGCGATTCCACCGAACCTTTGCGATTGTCGCACGGTGTTTGTCGCCGCAAATCGAAGCGTATCAGGTCGGCGTCAACGCCAACTGGCGCGAAGGCGTCCGCGTCAGAACGCTTGAGCGAGCGAATGAGGAAGAGAATGAACCGAGCTAACAATCCGCAATCCGCCGACGGAGTTTTGGTGATAGACAAACCTGCCGACTGGACTTCGCACGATGTTGTTGCAAAGGTCAGAAAGATTTTGCGGACTCGGCGCGTAGGCCACACCGGAACGCTCGACCCGTTTGCGACCGGAGTGCTGGTCGTTTGCGTCAATCGAGCTACGCGACTGGTGCAATACCTGACCGGCGACGACAAAGAATATGTGGCGACCATGCGACTGGGATTCGCTACGGACACAGGCGATTTCACCGGCGAAGCCCTGTCGCCGATTACAGACGCCAGCCAGATCACATCCGAGCAGGTGCGCGAAGCTCTCAATCAGTTTCGCGGGCGGATTCGACAAATTCCGCCGATGTATTCCGCCAAAAAAATCGGCGGAGTTCGGCTGCACGAACTGGCTCGGCGAGGCGAAGAGATTGAACGCCAACCCATTGAAATCGAAATCAAAGAACTGGAACTGTTGCCCAATTCGCAAGTGTTGGATTCGCACGCTGGAAGCGTGCGTACCCAGGAATTCTCGTTCCGTGTGGTTTGCACTGCCGGAACGTATGTTCGCACGCTGACCGAAGACATCGGCAAACGGCTTGGCGTGGGAGCACACTTGATTTCGTTGCGCCGAACGCGAGCCGGATCAAGTCGCCTGACCGAAGCCGTGACGTTGGAACAGTTAAGCGAGTTGGTCGAACAGGGCAGACTTGCCGAAGTCTTGACCCAAATGGCGGATGCGGTCGAATTGCCGGAAATGATTTTGTCGGAAGAAGAATGCAAAGCGGTTGGGCACGGTCGTTCAATTCGTCGCACGGGAACCTGGCAAGCCGGATCGCTGTCCAAACTCTGCGACGGTGAGCGGAACTTGTTGGCAATCGCAGAATTCAATGCCGAAAATTCCGTCTGGCGACCGCGCGCAGTGTTGGCTGAACAACCCAATTGAAGCAGATTGAATGCGCTGTGGAATTTACATTGGCGGCGCTGATTGCATCCACAGAGGCTGTGTTATACTGATTTTGCCGAATGAAAACGTTTACCCGCACGGACCAAATGGCATCGGAAATAACAGAAACGTATTGAAGGTCCGGCCAAAAATTAAAGAAACAAATGCCGTCGTCCCCCTCAATTGACGGCGAATTCCTTCTCTAAAAATCCCGGCAACCCGTCTGGGAAAAATAAAAACCCACAACAGGCTGTCAGACCGAACGACCCTGAACAGCGAGCTGACGGCCAGGAGTAGCAGCATGGCAGAGCAAGATAAGAAGTTGAGTCTCAGCGAGCTGCTCGAAGCGCATCGGCGCGAACGAGAGCGTTTGGTTTGGGAAGGAACCTTCCGTGATTATTTCGAATTGGTGTCGGGCAATCTGCGGCTGGCGTCGCTTTCTCACGCGCGCATCTGCGACATGATCCTGGCTCCGGGCGTCGAAAAAATCGCCGAAGGTACGCGTGATGAGCTAACTCGCTATAAATTTTTCAGCGATGAACTTTTCGGCATCGAAGAACCGATTGCCAAAATCGTCGAGTATTTCAAATCAGCCGCTCAGCGATTGGAAGTTCGCAAACGAATCCTGTTGCTGATGGGGCCTGTCGGCGGCGGCAAATCAACCATCGTCGCAATGCTCAAACGCGGTTTGGAAAACTGGACGCGCACCGAAGCCGGAGCCGTATACTCCATCAAGGGCTGCCCGATGCACGAGGAACCGCTGCATTTGATTCCCGCCGAATTGCGACCGGAAATCGAAAAGCATTACGGCCTGTACATCGAAGGCGAACTTTGCCCGCAATGCCGTTACAACCTTGACCACGTTTACCATGGCAAACACGAAGACGTGCTGATCGAACGCATCGCCTTTTCCGAAAAAGACCGCATCGGCATCGGCACCTTTGCGCCCAGCGATCCGAAATCTCAGGACATCACCGAACTGACCGGTTCGATTGATCTTTCGACCATTGGCGAAATTGGCGTCGAATCAGACCCGCGTGCTTACCGCTTTGACGGCGAACTGAACATTTCAAATCGCGGAATGATGGAGTTCATCGAAATCCTGAAGTGCGACGAGAAGTTCTTGTATTCACTGTTGACGCTGTCGCAGGAACAGAACATCAAGACCGGTCGCTTTGCCATGATCTACGCAGACGAAGTGATCGTGTCACATACGAACGAGCATGAGTACAACTCGTTCATCGGCAACAAGAAGTCCGAGGCGCTTCACGACCGCATCATCCTTATCAAAGTACCGTATAACTTGCGCGTGACCGAAGAGGTCAAGATTTACGAGAAGCTGATCGGTCACAGCAACCTCCAAGGCGTCCATGTGGCGCCGAACACTCTGCGCGTCGCCAGCATGTTCGCCATCCTCTCGCGGCTGGAGCCGTCCAAGAAGGCCGGCATGAGCCTGATGAAGAAGCTCAAGTTGTACGA
>JANRKX010000124.1:0-4001 GCA_033763255.1 Acidobacteriota bacterium
CTGCGGAACGTGATTTTGGGATTATGCTTGGCCAGCGTCTTGGTGATCGCGGCGGTCAAAGTGGTTTTGCCGTGGTCAACGTGACCAATCGTTCCGACGTTGACGTGTGGCTTACTTCGGTCAAATTTCTCTTTCGCCATAGTTATCGCTCCTAAAGTTTCAAATTGAATCGAATTTGAATAACAGTGCGCGGAACTTTTCCGCTGAAATCAACCGCGCTCGTTTTCGTTCGCGGTTCGAGAAAAACTATTTTGCAGCGCCCTGAACCTTCGCAATCACTTCTTCGCTGACGCTCTTGGGAGCTTCTTCGTAACGGTGGAAGTGCATTGTCGAAGCGGCTCGTCCCTGTGACATTGAACGCAAATCGGTTTCGTAACCGAACATTGCAGCCAAGGGAACCATCGCCGTGATGATCTGAGTGCCAGGTCGTGAATTCATGCCTTCGATACGGCCACGACGCGAACTCAAATCGCCGGTCACGCTGCCCATGTAATCTTCGGGCGTCACAACTTCGACCTTCATCACAGGTTCAAGCAGCACTGGTTTGGCTTTCCTGGCGGCTTCTTTGAAAGCAATCGAACCAGCGATCTTGAACGCCATTTCAGACGAATCCACTTCGTGGTAGCTGCCGAAAGTCAAAGTGACTTTGATGTCCACCAATTCGTAACCGGCCAGAATGCCGCCTTCCAGAGCTTCGCGGACACCTTTTTCGACAGCCGGAATATATTCTTTTGGAATAACGCCGCCGACAATCTTGTTGATGAACTCGAAACCGGCTCCTGGTTCGTTCGGTTCGATTTCCAAAACCACGTGTCCGTATTGACCGCGACCGCCTGTTTGACGCGAGTATTTTTCTTCGCCTTTGGCGGCTTGGCGGATGGTTTCACGGTAAGCAACCTGCGGCTTGCCGACATTGGCTTCGACGCCGTATTCGCGTTTCAATCGGTCAACGATGATTTCCAGGTGAAGCTCGCCCATTCCGGAAATGATCGTCTGGTTGGTTTCCTGGTCAGTAGTGACTCTGAACGAAGGGTCTTCCTGAGCCAGACGGCCCATGGCGATACCGAGTTTTTCCTGATCCTGACGGGTCTTCGGCTCAATGGCCAACGAAATAACAGGCGTCGGGAATTCCATCTCTTCCAAAATGACTGGATGTGATTCGACGCAAATCGTATCGCCAGTCGTCACCTGTTTGAGTCCGGCAACCGCCACGATTTCGCCCGCGTAAGCTTCTTCCACATCTTCGCGTTTGTTGGCGTGCATCTTCATAATTCGGCCAACACGCTCTTTGTTGTCTTTGGTGGAATTCAGGACATACGATCCGGACTTCAGAGTTCCTGAATAGATGCGCACAAACGAGAGTTGGCCAACGTGCTTGTCGGCCATAATCTTGAAGACCAACGCTGAAAACGGAGACTTGTCATCTGCCGGACGCTCAACCTTTTCTCCCTTCAGGGTCACTCCTTCAACCGCTTTGATGTCCATCGGCGAAGGCATGTAATCAATCACAGCATCAAGCAGCGGCTGAACGCCCTTGTTCTTAAAAGCGGTTCCGCAAACGACCGGAACGAGCTTCAAAGAAATACAGCCCCGACGCAGTGCAGCACGAATTTCATCGTTGCTGATTGCTTCGCCTTCCAAATACTTCATGGCGATTTCGTCATCGGCATCAGCGATGGATTCCACCATCTTGTCGTGAGCCGCTTTCACCGCATCGGTCAAATTCGCCGGTATTTCTTCGACATTGTAATTTGCTCCCATCTTGTCATCTTTCCAGGTGAGAGCTTTCATTTCGATCAGGTCAATCACACCACCGAATTGATCTTCAGCGCCAATCGGTATTTGGATGCAAACCGGGTTGGCCGACAACCGAGTGCGAATTGTGTCAACCGCGTGATCAAAATCCGCGCCCGGACGATCCATCTTGTTGATGAACGCAATGCGCGGAACGTTATATTTGTCCGCTTGACGCCAAACGGTTTCGGACTGTGGCTGGACGCCGGCCACCGCGTCGAAAACGGCCACCGCCCCGTCGAGTACGCGCAAACTGCGTTCGACTTCGATGGTGAAATCCACGTGGCCGGGAGTGTCAATGATGTTGATTCGATATTCGTCGCCGTTGCGTTTCCAGAAACACGTCGTAGCGGCGGAAGTGATCGTAATTCCGCGCTCCTGCTCCTGCTCCATCCAGTCCATCGTGGCAGTGCCTTCGTGGACTTCGCCGATTTTGTAAGAGACGCCTGTGTAAAACAGGATGCGCTCGGTCGTCGTCGTCTTACCGGCGTCAATGTGAGCCATGATCCCGATGTTGCGGAACCGATTTAACGGTGCTTGTCTTGCCATAAAAACCTGAAACTCTAATGCTAAAAATCAGAACCTGTGCGACTGGTCATCCCAGTTCTATGTCTCTAAATTCAGCCTGATTTGAATCCTTCTCCTGTTAAAAATCAGTCAGCCGTCGTACGTTTTTACCAGCGATAATGAGCAAACGCCTTGTTGGCTTCAGCCATACGATGAACGTCTTCGCGTTTCTTGACCGCGTTGCCCTTGGCGGAAGCGGCATCCATAATCTCGGCAGCCAGACGGTCCACCATCGTTTTTTCGCCCCGGTCGCGCGCGTAACCAACCAGCCAGCGCATTGCCAAAGCAGTGCGGCGACTGGCGCTGACTTCAACAGGAACCTGATAGTTGGCACCGCCAACGCGCTTTGACTTGACTTCAACTTTCGGCTGCAAGTTTTCAATTGCTTTCTTGAAAATCTTCAGCGGATCTTCCTGCGATTTGTCTTTGATCTTATCGAGTGCGCTATACAGAATGCCTTCAGCAACAGCTTTTTTGCCGTCCAGCATCATGACGTTGATGAACTTGGCGACAAGCGGACTGTTATAAATAGGGTCAGGCAAAATCTCGCGCTTCGGAACTTCTCTTCTTCTTGGCATATTTAGTCACCTGGAAGCTTCACTCTTATCAACAGAGAGAAAGCCAGTCTTACTTCTTGCCCTTGGCGGGCGCAGCAGCACCTTCCTTCGGACGCTTCGCACCATACTTGGAGCGACCTTGTTTACGATTCGCCACGCCGGCAGAATCAAGCGTGCCACGAACAATGTGGTAACGCACTCCAGGCAGGTCTTTCACACGCCCGCCACGCACCAATACAATTGAGTGCTCCTGTAGGTTGTGACCGATTCCTGGGATATAGGAAGTCACTTCGACAGAGTTCGTCAGGCGAACACGGGCGATCTTACGCAAAGCCGAGTTGGGTTTTTTCGGCGTCTGAGTTTTCACCTGAACACAAACTCCGCGACGTTGCGGACAGGATTGCAACGCCGGACTTGAAGTTTTGTATTTGACCTGTTTACGGCCTTTTCGGACTAATTGACTAATCGTAGGCATAGTTCGTTACTCAATCGCTCAACCTTGAAACAACGACTTGGCCGCAAAATACCAAGCCCTTTAACAAGAGAGCTTTACCCGTTAAGGTATCTAGTTGGTGCTAAGCACAAAAAATGATTTTTGGGATGTCTTGCGAAAGCGTGCAGATCGTGGCGTCCCAAACCGCCGAGTTTTTCTGTGGCGTCATTTCAAGATGACTATTGCCTCCTCCCAGGAAGCAACGACGTTTCAGAAAATCCTTTTAATTGACTACTGAAAAGGATTGATACGCCACAATACTTTCTCGATAAATGATTCTAAAGGATGACTTACAGAATGGTCTTTCCCGCCGAATCCGGCAACGCCTCTGCACTAGGAGACCCGCTGACGTTGCCTGAATTGCGAAGACGTGGCTTCGCAAAGGGTGGGAATATAGGGATCGAGGTTAGGGTTGTCAAGAGGTACGCCAGTTATTGGGGATTTTTTTGCAGGGCTTTTGCAAAGTCGTTTTTGTCCGAGTTCGCTTGACACCTGACTGGGAGAGTCCTTTGTTCTTCGAATTGAGAAACTGCGAATTTCTTAGGAATCTGAAGACTCGCCCAAGTCAAATTCATTTCTGACCTGAGATC
>JANRKX010000125.1:0-16093 GCA_033763255.1 Acidobacteriota bacterium
CTGCGGAACGTGATTTTGGGATTATGCTTGGCCAGCGTCTTGGTGATCGCGGCGGTCAAAGTGGTTTTGCCGTGGTCAACGTGACCAATCGTTCCGACGTTGACGTGTGGCTTACTTCGGTCAAATTTCTCTTTCGCCATAACTACTTTTTATTCCTGATTAAGGTTTGAATTGGTCGTTGATGCCCGCGACCAAAAACTGAAGCCCACAACCGGACTTGAACCGGTGACCTCGTCCTTACCAAGGACGCGCTCTACCTACTGAGCTATGTGGGCTTAAACTCAACCGAATTTTGGGATTGAGTACCAATTGAGAATCAATGGAGCGGGCGACGGGACTCGAACCCGCAACACCTAGCTTGGAAGGCTAGTGCGCTACCATTGCGCTACGCCCGCTTGAATTTCAAAATCTCAAGATTGAGATTGCAATCTATGCAGGGGGTAGGATTCGAACCTACGTACGGCGTTAGCCGGCCGGGTTTACAGCCCGGTGCCATTAACCACTCGACCACCCCTGCGAATAAAGAACAACATAAAGAGCCGGTGACAGGACTTGAACCTGCGACCCTCTGATTACAAATCAGATGCTCTACCAACTGAGCTACACCGGCGGAAATCTGACTTCAATTCCTCTTGGATAGGCTCTGTATCAAAATAGCGTGGCCATCAAAACGCGCATACTAACAATCGAGTTTTTATTTTGCAAGGATCAGGCACTATCCGGCAGTTCTAAAAATGAGATTTTTTGCTGAAAGTCTGTCCACAGCTACTTCCTGAGTTTAATCAGCCCCTTCAATTCATTCATAAATTCAGAAACATCCTGAAATTCCAGGTACACAGACGCGAATCGGACATAAGCAACTTTATCCAGGTCTTTCAAGCGGCGCATAATCATTTCGCCGACTTTCGAGGTCTGGCGTTCGCGCTCCGGCGAGGCTTGGACATAAGCTTCGACTGCGTTGACTATGGCTTCGAGCTTGGCTGTGGAAACAGGTCGCTTTTCGCAGGCTCTTAGCAATCCAGCCATTACCTTGTCACGGCTGAACGGTTCGCGCCGGCCATCCTTTTTGACGACCATATAAGGAATTTCGTCAATTCGTTCGTAGCTGGTGAAGCGTCGCTCGCATTTCAGGCATTCGCGGCGGCGGCGTATTGAATCACCTTCGCGCGATTCACGGGAGTCAACAACTTTATCTTCTATGTGGCCGCAAAACGGGCACTTCATAAAATGTGTCCTCCAAAAAACTTGCAGACAGAACAAATCGGCAAAAGACTTGCCAGGATCAATTTCGCAACTCAGTTTTGAGTCAATGCTTGTGGTTTGCTTTCGCTGGCGATCATTTCGCGCAACTGATGAAAGCTGATGTCGTGACGAATCAAATAATAAAGTCCCATCACGAACGGCGGCCCAAAGGCAATCAAGTGATAGACGATGGCGACACTGGCCGACAAGTTTGGATCAGTGCCGAGAAATTCCAGCGCCTTTGCTGCGGCTGCGTGAAAGGCTCCAGCCGAACCTCCAGGTGTTGGCACTACCGAACCAACCAGTCCAAAACCCAAAATGAAGATGATCTGCATGATGGAAAAATTAAGCCCAAAAGCGTAAAGAGTCAGCCAGGTCGCTGAAGTGATCAGCCCCCAAACTACCAATGTGTAAAAAATGGTTACAATCAGTTCTTTTACATTGAGCAGGATGGATAAGCCATCTGCCAGATGTTTGAGGAAGTTCAAAATTGGTTGAGCCAGTTTCTTGGGCAAGTGACTTGATTGTCGGCTGAACCAGGCCAGAATCGGCTCTGCTTTGAGCCTAAGAAGCAGTAGCACAAGAACTCCGGTAATGATTCCAACCAGTAACACTGTGCCGAATGTTTTGGTTCCACCGACTTTTTGCCACGCGGCAGCCTGATCGGGTGGAAGTTCAAAGAGCAATAGGCAAATCGAAAACGAGGTTACGACCGTCACCGTATCGTAAATCCGTTCGATCAGAATCGTGGCGAAAGTTGCACTGGGTTGCAGTTTTTCGCGCAAACTGAGCACGGTTGGTCTGATGATTTCAGCGGCCCGGCCAATGACGAACAATCCGCCGAAGCCGACTGCCGTGGCTGCGATCAAATTGCTCAAACTGACTTTGGCAATTGGTGAGAGAAAAGCCTGCCAGCGAAGGCTGCGAGCGACAAGTGTCAAGTTGATGAGTATCGCTGCCAGCACCAAAGGCCAGATGTGTGCGCTACGCAAATGCGAGCCGACGGTTGTCCAGTCAAGGCGGCTGAAAAACCAGTAGAGTAGTCCGGCCCCAACGATCAGAATGAAAATTGCTTTGAACTGCTTTGTCACAGAAAACCACGCCACAAGATATTGTAGAGAAAGTTCAAGCTACAACAGATTATCCGGCGAAGCAAGATGAGGTTTATTCGTGCAGTTCGCTTTGAAGTTTGGGGCTTCGCGGGTAAAGTGGCCGCCTTCTTTCGCAACTCCTTCAATTTGATTCGGGTACTTCAATGAAAGTTTTTGTAGTGGGGGCTGGCGGGCGCGAGCATGCGTTGACGTGGTCGCTCAGTCGTAGTTCGCAAGTAAAACGGATTTATTCGGCTACGGCCAACGCGGGGATTTTTAAGTTGACGACCGCTGCCGATGTTGACGCCGGGAATGTTGGCTCAATCGCCGAGTTCGCCGCGCGCGAACGCATTGATTTAGTTGTCATAGGGCCGGAACAGCCGTTGGTTGATGGACTGGCCGATGCTTTGGCCGCGCGCGGAATTGCGGTGTTTGGGCCTTCGCAATCGGCGGCAAGATTGGAAGGCAGCAAAGTTTTTTCCAAAGAGTTTATGGCTCGGCACAACATTCCAACCGCCAGATATGTTGTCGTTGATGATACCGCCGAAGCGTTCAAAGCCGTCAGTGCATTTGGATTTCCGGTCGTCATCAAAGCCGATGGGTTGGCTGCCGGCAAAGGCGTGGTTGTTGCCGCCGACGAAGGTGAGGCGAGGCAAGCCGTTCAGGATATGTTGGTTGATCGCAAATTGGGCGAAGCAGGGAAACGGTTGGTGATTGAAGAGTGTCTGGTTGGCCGCGAACTGTCTTATCTGGTTTTCAGCGACGGGAAGGATTTTGCCGCGATGCCTGTGGCTCAGGATCACAAACGAGCGTTCGACGGCGACCGGGGGCCGAACACCGGCGGAATGGGAGCATTTTCCACGCCGGGATTGATTGATCCTGAACTGGAAGCCCAAATCGTCAAAGAAATTGTTGCGCCTTCGCTCGAAGCCACACGCGCCGACGGTTTTCCTTTTCGCGGAGTTTTGTATTGCGGGCTGATGTTGACCGACGATGGGCCGAAGACATTGGAATACAACGTTCGATTCGGCGACCCGGAAACTCAGGCGATTTTGCGAAGGCTGGATAGCGATTTTGCAGAACTCGCCTTGGCCGTTGCTCGAGGCGAACTTGCTAAGTGCAAAACTGAATGGAGCAATGAAACTTCGACGTGTGTGGTAATGGCTTCGGCGGGGTATCCCGGAGCTTACGAAACCGGCAAAGTCATTCACGGTTTGGACGCTGCCGAGCAGGTCGAAAGCGTCGCTATTTTTCAAGCTGGCACGAAACTGAATGCTGCTGGCGAAGTCGTCACCGCCGGAGGGCGAGTGCTCGGCGTCACCGCCAGAGCCGCGAATTTAGAAGACGCAACCGCCAGAGCTTATGAAGCGGTTGGCAAAATCGAATTTGAAGGAATGCAGTTCCGACGGGACATTGGCAAAAGATGATCTGAACTGGTTTCAAAAGAATAACGCGGCAGGTAAAGGAGCAGAAACAACTCAGCGCGAAAGAGAACTCCAAAGAGTTTTCTTTCGCGCTGAGTTGTTTAGGCCAGATTGGTTAATCGCTTATTGACCGCAGCGGCCATTGACCAACGTCCAGATGTTGGCCAGCAGGAACATGTCGGCGTGGCGATTTTCTTTGATCGTCAAAACCGTTTGCGTGTTGAGTGTGTCAAGCAGAGAGCTTGGAGCCAGCGTAACGCCATTGCTCAAAGTTACAGGCGAGAAGGAAACGCCCGAACACGAAAGCGGACTCCAGAAAGTGTCGAAGACCACGGGCGAGCCGCTGCCGCCGTGGGACGCCAGACTCAGTTGAGCCGTGACGTATTCCTTGTTGATTCGTTGCATGGCGCTCGAACCGCCCTGCAATGCCTGCCGAACGGCTGGCAGATTTTGCTGAATGCCGACTGGGTTGTTAGCGTTGACGCCGGAAATCAACACTGTGCCGCCGGGAAGGTAACGCGAGTTGTTGATCCAGTGTTGAGTCGTGCGCCAGCAAATCGTGGAGCACTTGGTGCTGACGCATTTCTCGCCGAAGTTGTAGTTCGAGCAAGCGCCATTGGCAGGAACGAAGATGTTGGTGATGATGTCGTCACCGACAACTCCACCACAGGTTCCTTCTTTGTCTTTGCCGTCAGCCATGACCGTGCTGCTGGTGGGCTGCACTTCCATCAACCGATAAGTGCCAGATGCAACGTTAAATGAGTAAAAGCCATTGGCATCGGTGGTGGCGCTTCGTAAAAATTGTCCGTTGGCGTCGAGCAATTTGACTTCGACGTTCGCCAACCCGCCTTCACCGGATTCTTTGATTCCGTTGTCGTTGCTGTCGCAATAAACAAAACCCGAAAGAGTGCCAGCTTGTTGTGGCGGTGGCGGGAGCACGTTGCACGGCCAGCAAACGAATTCGCAAATTCTGCCGGTCGGGTACCAGCCCATTTGCCCGTTCAGCAAACCGGTGCCGTGGCTAATCAAACGGTCATTGTCCTGTTCCATGCGTTTGACGGTAATGCTGTTCAACGCAACGGAAACTGTGCCGGTTCCGTTGGCGCGTTTGATTTCAACCGCAAACTGGTGACAGCCGCTAAACGCTCTGGAAGAAGGCGAGAGAATGAAGGTCAAAGGATAAGTTCTGTAACCGGCATTGCCTGCCCAAAACAGGAACCGGGAAAAGTGGCCAACTCCCTGAGTTCCCATCCCATTGCTTTGCATCTTCACGTCCGGGTGTAATTTGGACAAAGCCGCTCCGCCGCCGGAAATCGTGAACATCGCCAATTGCTGAGCAACGGATTTATCAGGGTTCAGCAAGTTGAGCGTGACCATATCGCCATCAGTCAATCCATTGCTGGCAATTTCCAACTCGCCATCCCAGGGACTATCGGAGCAAGAAACGGCTTGCACTGTGGAATTCGGCACCGAGTAGCTAAACGCTTCAACTCTCGGTTGATAAGGAGCAAGTTGGCGGCCAAATGTTTGTGTTCCAACGCTGAAAACAGATGCCTGATCCGAATCGAGAGTCAGAATCATGGGATTTGGCAATTGGAACAAATCGCTATCACTGAAAGTGTCAAACGAAAACCCATTGACCAGTTGCGGAACGCGGATTTGTTTGGGCGATGAGCTTTGGAAAAAGTAGCTGCCCGGACCGATCAACTCGCCGGAAGCAACTGTGTAGACACAAGTGTTCGATCCGGGAGCGACCTGGGCTTGGCCTGGAAAAGCCATTCCCGGAATCATGCGAAGCTTCGCACCGCCAATCGTGATTGAACCGCTAACGCCGCCAAGTGAAGGCGAAAAGCTGGTGACGATTCCGCAAACTTGCGGGAAGTTTTGGCCGGCAGTAGGTTCGCCGTCTTGTTTGGCAATTTGGCCATTGTCGTCAAAACAGAAACTGAAGCATTGGTCAGCTCCAACAACAATCCCTTTCAGCGAAGCGCCAGGAGCGATGATATAGGTCAGACCACCGATTCGGATGGAACCGGGAGTTGTTCCGACAGTTGGAACGTAGCTTGAAATCACGCCACAAATTTTTGCGCCAGCGGGTGGTGGAGCAAACGCCGAAGCTGCTTTGGTCACCAGTTGATCCACAGCCGAAATGATTCCAGATGCAGACAAAGACAGTGATGCCAGACAGCAGGTCGCAACTAACAGAAAAAGCTTGGTTCGTCTTCTCATTTTTAATTCCTCCAAAAAGAAGCCGGTGCAAGCATCAGTTTGGCGAAAAGCCCGCAGCGATGCTCGCTTGTATGTTTGGTTTAGAAAAGAGGCTCTTCAGGGCTTGCGCGAAGAAGGGCTAACGGCTGACGGCGCTGTGCCCCAGTGAATTTATTCCAGCGCCTGTTTCTTAAAAGTGAAGTTTGAACCAACGGCGAAGATGTGAGGCTTCGCCGTTGGTTGGTTTTAGTGGATCAATGTGGTCGCCAAACTAGCAGCGCCCGTTAAGCAGCGCGAGGATTTGAGCCAACGCGACCATATCCTGCGTGCGGTTTTCTTTGATCGCCAACGTGCTTTGCATAAACAGTGTGTCCAGCAAGGAGTCGCGGTTCAACGTGACTCCGTTCGACAACGTCACTTGCGTGAAGTTAAGACCGGAACAGCGCAACGGACTCCAGAAGACGTTGAACACAACCGGCGAACCGGTTCCGCCGTGAGCGGCAAAGCTCATTTGCAGTGCGACGAACTCTTTATTGAGTTGTTGCAATGGACCTGAACCGCCTTGCAGCACCTGTCGAATCAACGATTCATTACGCTTGATGCTGATCGGGCTGTTGAAGTTCACACCGCCCACCAAAATCGCGCCGTTCGGCCAGCGATTGAATGACGTTTGCAACCAGTCAAATGAACTGCGGAAACAGATCGTGTCGCATTTGAACGGCATTGGCGGCGGCGTCGGAGTTGGCGTCGGAGAAGGCGTCGGCGTTGGCGTTCCCGTCGGAGTCGGAGTTGGCGTTGGAGTCGGAGAAGGCGTCGGTGTAGGTTGCAGGAAGCAACCGTCGCAGATGACCCCGCAGATTGGACCGCTCGGATAGAAACCGATACCGCCCGTCGTAATACCTGAACCTTCGATTTCGTCGCCCATTCGTTTCACGATGACGTAATCAATGGCCACACTGGTCATTCCCTGTCCGCCAACTCGTTTGATGTCCGTGCCAAGCTGGAAGCATCCATTGAGCGGTGAAGCCGGGTCGGTCGAAAAGATCATAGTCAGTGGTGGCGTTCGCAAACCGGCGGAACCGGCTGGAATCATCAGCGGAATGAATTGGCCGGCGCTGTACGGGCCGTTGTTGTTGACCAGCAAGCTGATGCGCGGGTGAATTTGATTAATCACCACGCCGCCATTTTGGACAGTGAACATCGCCAGCACTTGCTGGTAAGTACCATTCGGGTTTTGAGTGAAGAGCGTAATCATGTCGCCTTCAGTTGCTCCTTTGGAACCGATGGCGAAAAAGACATCCCAGAAACTGTCCGTGCAGGAAAGTGCGCGCACGGTGGTATTTGGGGTCATCGCCATGATTCCTTGCGGAGTGGTTCCGACAATGCTCGGACGGAATCCGAAGTTGGTCTGATTGGCGACGAAAGCCGCGACTCCGGCTGAATTCGATGCCGACACCAGGAAGCTCAATGGGCGAGGAAGCAGGAAGTTGTCGTCTTCACCATTCACTGATCCGTGAACGGCCACCGGAGTCGTAAACTGTGAACAAGCCGAATCGCCAACGGTGATGACCGAACCCGGCGAAACCAGACCATTGCTCAATACCAACGGCGAAATGCAGGCATTCGATCCAATGGCCAGGCTGTTTTGTCCGGGAAGAGCGATTCCTTGCACGATCGGCAACGTCACGCTGCCCAGAGTAATTGAACCTTGCACCCCGCCCAGCGGGGCTTTGAACTGCGTGACTACGCCGCACACTTTGGTTTCGTTGGCAGCGTTTGCTCCGATTGAACTCGGTGCAACCAGACGACCATTGATGTCCAGAATTCCAGCCATGCATTGATTGGTTCCGACGCTGACTGTTCCCAGGCTGACACCTTGAGCAATAGTAAAGCTCATACCGCCGATGGTGATTGCACCGGTCGAATTAGCAGTTGCAGCCAGATGACTGCTGACATTGCCGCAAGCAAATATCGGCGTCGTGACATTGACGACGATTGCGCTGCCGTGCGTGACCTGGCCGCCGTTATTCAAAATCGCCGTCAGGCACATATTCGACCCGACATTGACGTTGTTCTGGCCTTTGATCGTGACAAGAGGAGCGATGACGTAGTTGGAAGAGCCGATTGAAATCGCTCCGGGAAGATTGGGCGACGCGGCTTTGAAACTATTGATTCCTCCGCAAACCGTCACGATGTTTCCGCTGACCGCACTGGGTGGAATGATCTGGTTGGAGTTGTTGAATACGGCATCAATACAAAGATTGATGCCAGCGGCGATGATCGCTTGTCCGGCAATGGTTGTGCCCGGAGCGATGGTGTAGGTGGTTCCGCCCAGATTGATTGAACCTGCCGTCGTCACGGTGGCAGGATTAAATGATTGCACTATTCCGCATATTGCTGCCGACGTTTCTGCCGCTGCGGGCGCAGGTTTCCACTTGGCTGCCGCAATCAGACTAAGCGTAAGGCAAAGTGTGAGTATCGTAGTTTTCATTCGCATGGAACTGTCTCCTTGAAGAAGGTCGGGAGGATGATCAAACGAGTGACCGATTCCTCGTGAGGTTCTTTTGCCTGCTATCCGATTCCATCTTCGGAAAAACGCAGATGATTCAGTGTTGAAATAGTTCTTCCCAATCGTCGAAACCGGTTTCAATTGCTATGAGGTAGCAGTTGAATAGAGCAGACAATTGAGAGCGTTGATTGGATAGGTCGGTTTTCAGAAAGAGAGACGAGATGCCATCGCGTTCTCTTAATCTGTTGAGCCGATCTTGATTCAGTAATTGTCAATAAGTATGAGCCGCAGCGAAGTTCAAAATTTCTGCGACCCTGTTGGGCACGCCGTGATTGCGCGGAGAGAGCATCATCGGCAAAAAAGTGAACAACCCCAGTGATTGGTTATTTTGATTTCGTCGGAGAGACGATTCGTAATCGAGAACGCCTCAGACGCCATTAACCAAGCAGAGGTTGGCCAGAGAATTTAAGATACTTCATGGAGGTAGCTTAAATTCCGATAGCCGCTGGTTGATTCAAAACATCAATGACCGGATGTCATCTGGCGGGGCATTGCAAAGGGATTTTTTTGAGGGAAAGTCACAGCAGGCTTGTGACAGTTTGCCCTCCGTTAATCCATTGAATTAACAGTTAAAACAACAACGCCAAAGCCAGACCTGAAGACTTGAACTGGATGAGTTACCTAAAGGATTGAGGCGATTGTGAGGAACTCATCCGGCGGCAGAGTGTACGCATTTTGACAGCAGCCGTCCACAGGTTTATGGCCGTGCGAGCAAATTTAATCTTTCAGTATCAGTCACTTGGCCATTTCTGAGGCTTCATTTTGCCTGACGCAATTGTTTGGAAACGCGCTCGACATCAGCAAGCAACCTGATTGTGTTCAATCCAAGGATTTTTCTGATGTCGGATTCTTTGTAGCCCTTTTTCAACAACGCATCGGTGATTAAGGGCAGCTTCGTGCAGTCCTCCATCCCGACCGGCATTGAGCCACCATCGAAATCCGATCCCAATCCGACATGATTCACGCCGACCAGTTTCACTGCGTGGTCAATGTGTTCGACGATTCGTTCCCAACTGGCTTTGGGCGGAGCGCCGAATTGCGTTGCCAGTTCTTCGCGGATTTTCGGAAATGCCGTTTCGCGCGGTTCGTTTTGGTATTTCTGTCTTAGCTCTCGTTGTGCAGCCTGAGTTTTTTGCGAATATGCGAACAGGTCCGGGTCAATAAAGCTATCAAGATAATTGATCTGAATTACGCCGCCTTTGGCCGCCAAGGCTTTAATCATTTCGTCGGTCATGTTGCGCGGATGCCCGCTGATGGCCCGGCAGGAAGAATGCGAAGCAATCATCGGGGCCTTACTGACTTCCAGTGCATCCCAAAAGGTTTTGTCCGAAACATGGGAGATGTCTACCATCACGCCCAGCTTGTTCAGTTCGCGCACTACGTCTTTGCCAAAATCGGTCAGGCCATTATGTTTGGGCTGATCGCCGGAAGAATCTGCCCAGTCCGTGTTGACCGAATGTGTCAGCGTCAAATATCGCACGCCGAGTTCGGCATACATCCTCAACACCGGCAGGCTGTTGTTAATCATGTGGCCGCCTTCCATACCCATCAATGCGGCGATTTTGCCTTGCCGATGAGCCAGACGAACATCCGCTGCCGTTCGGCAGAGCATGACTTTGTCAGGCAGGTCTTCGGCGAGTTTGTGAACCGCTGCGATTCGTTGAACAGCGTCATTGACCGCTTTGTGGCCTGTGACTGTGCCGGACATGTAGATCGAAAAGAACAGTCCATTCAATCCGCCATCTTTCATTCGTGGCAGATCAATGTGACCGGTATTGTGTCGCTCGTCGAATTTCCAATTGCCTTGCAGCTTGGGAGTCACGTCAATGTGAGTGTCGAGCACGAGCGAGGAAAAATGAATCTTTTTCGCTCGCTCAGTAACCGCATCATTAGAACTCGTGGTAGGGCTTGAGGCTTTTGGCGCGTTTTGGGCCAACAACGACTTTTCGGCCAGCAAAACAAAAGCAAAGATCAGGAGCACAGCAAAGGTTCGTTTCATAAATTGGTCTCTCCGAATTGTCAGAATGGTTTGTTGCGGACAGTCTGCAAGAACGCATTTCACTCGAACCGGCCTCATCTGGCAAGCCGATGTCTTCATCGGGAAAACATTTTGACGCCGATTGTTTTCGTTACCTGTCACCCCGTGTAACCGGTTGATTACGAATTGACGATTGGTTGCAAACTCAAGAGCCATAAAGATTAATCTACGACACCAGAATCAATAATCTGTTGACACGCATGTGACCCTCGCTTAGACTGCCGCACGAGTGATCGGCTCACCTCACCGAGTGAGCAGCGATTAAGTTGGTTGCAAACGAACTTCTTGCCTCGTCCGACACTTTGCCTTCCCCGTTCAGCAGTGTCCTAAGAAAACTGCTTCTCAACCGAGCCGACCTTGCGGCACACCCCGTCAAAAGCCGCTATTTAATAATCAAGCAGGCGAACTAAATTTCCTGTTCCTTCATCACTGGACCTGTCTTGAGACATCGAAACATAACGAATCAACGTTTTGAAAATTTCGTCGTGACTGGCCTGCTCGCCTTATTTTAGGCGCACGTAAAGCCCACAGGTTGTCATTGGTGCCCTCCACATAAACCCATTTATCGGCTTTTACCTGATCCCCCGAAATCGGCTAAGCCTCAACCTGGCACAATAGTTGATAGCCAATTGTTCGACACAATTGTTATAACCTAAGGAGTATGTACACAATGCGAACCTCACGCTGTTTCACCTTGATATTCACCACACTGGCTGCACTCATGATGTTGGCCATCAGTTCTTTCGCTGCCGATCCTGGCACTCAGTATTCACTTGATGGCGTTGTGAGCGATCAAAAAGCCGGCTCGGTTTTGATCTACAACGTCTACACTTCCAGCGCGACAAGTCCGGCGACTGAAAACACTCGAATCAATATCACCAACGCATCCGATACGCGCGCAGTTGCCGTTCACTTGTTCTTCATTGACGGCGCTTCATGCAGCCCGGCTGACAGCGTTATTTGTCTGACGCCTCGCCAAACGACGAGCTTCAGAACTTCGGATTTCGATCCGGGAACAATGGGTTATCTGGTTGTCGTCGCAATTGACAACAATGGCTGCCCGGTTGTTCATAACGCTTTGATTGGTGATGAATACGTCAAATTCTCGTCCGGTCACGAAGCCAACCTGCAAGCTGTCGCCGCTGCCGCTCAAGCGGTTCCGGCTTGTGATGCCGCCACGACGGATGTGACGCTTGCCTTTAACGGCATGCAGTACGATCAATTGCCGCAGACGGTGGCGATTGACAACATTGCCAGCCGCGTTGACGGCAACGACACCATGCTGGTTCTGATCAATCCGTCTGGCAACCTGGGCATCGGAGCCAATTCCATCGGAGCGATTGCCGGAATCTTGTACAACGATGCTGAAAACGCTTACAGCTTTACGTTCAGCAGCAGTCAATGCCAGTTGAAGTTCAGCATCAATAACTCAACACCGCGCACCGCACCGCGATTCACGACTGTGGTTCCGAGTGGGCGTAGCGGCTGGATGAAGTTCTTCAACTACTCTGGCGCACCGTTGCTGGGTTCAGTCATCAACTTCAACCCGGCGGCTTCTGCTTCGCCGACGGCGTTCAACCAAGGGCATAATCTGCACATTATGAGACTGGCTCCGAACGCTTCGATGCGTATCCCGGTCTTCCCGCCGAACTGCTAAGTTCGTTTGTTGCATCCCATAAAAACTTTAAGGCCGGTCAACTGACCGGCCTTTTTTCATAAAGGAGTTCTGGCAATTGCTGCTATCTCGCCACGCGAGCGCCGCCACCTTTCATGACTTTTTCGACTTCGGTCAGCGTTGCCATCGAAGTGTCGCCCGGCGTAGTCATCGCCAACGCTCCGTGAGCCGCACCGTATTCAACCGCGCGTTGCGCGCCTTGCCCGGTCAGGAAGCCGTAAATCAATCCCGAAGCAAACGAATCGCCTCCGCCTACGCGATCATAAATTTCCAGATTCTCACGCAACCGCGCTTCGTAAAACTGGCCGTCGGCATAACAAATCGCTCCCCAATCATTGATCGAAGCCGTCTTGGCATTTCGCAAAGTCGTGCCGACGACTTTGAAGTTCGGGTATTCACCAACCGCGCGCTCGATCATCGTTTTGAAGTTTGTCGGATCGAGTTCTGACAAATGTTCATCCACACCTTCGACTTCAAAGCCCAGCGCCGCCGTGAAGTCTTCTTCGTTGCCGATCATCACATCCACCAGCGAAGCCAGGCCGCTATTAACCTCGCGCGCTTTGCCGTGGCCGCCGATTCCTTTCCACAGCGATTCGCGGTAATTCAAATCGTAGCTAATGATCGTGCCGTGCCGCTTCGCCGCTTCCATAGCTTCTTTCGCCACCAGCGGAGTCGTTTCAGACAGCGCGGCGAAAATGCCTCCGCAATGAAACCAACGCGCGCCTTCCTGACCAAAAATCTTTTCCCAATCAATGTCGCCGGGCTTCAATTGCGACACCGCCGTATGTCCACGGTCTGAACAGCCAACTGCTCCACGCGCGCCGAATCCGCGTTCGGTGAAGTTCAACCCGTTGCGCGACTCGCGGCCTACGCCGTCGTACTTCACCCATTTGACGTGCGATTGATCCACGCCGCCCTGATAAATGAAGTCCTGCACCAATCGCCCGACCGGGTTGTCCGCAAACGCAGTCACAACCGCCGTGTTCATCCCAAAGCATCGTTTCAATCCGCGCGCGACGTTGTATTCGCCGCCGCCTTCCCACACTTGAAAATTGCGAGTCGTATGAATGCGTCTGTCGCCCGGATCAAGCCTGAGCATCACTTCGCCCAACGCCACCAAATCCCATTTGCATTCGTCTTTTGATTTGATCTGCAAACTCATTTTTGCTCCTGTTATTGAGAGATGAAATTGCTGCGAACTTTATCCGCTGAGTTTCAGTCAGGCAATGCGCGGAACTCTGCCGCCGAACCGGCGTCTTAACTCAATGGGGCGATTTGCAAACACAGGCACTCTGTTTCGTTCAGCAGACGCCGCCCCCGCTTCATCAACCAATCAATTCCGAACAGGAGAACCGTATGCCGAAATTCACTCGAACAGCCGTTGCCACTTTGATCGTGTTGGCGATTTCGTTGTTTGCGGTGGCGCAATCGTCCGCACGGCGCAAACCCGTCGCCAAATCGCAGCCAACGCCGATTGATACGCCGACGCCGAATTCGCAATCTCAAGCCCGCGCTCCGCAATCGAACCAGTTGCCGTTGCGCCGGGCCATTTTGTACAGCAACGGCGTCGCTTATTTCGAGCGGCGAGGAATGGTCAGCGGACGCGCCGAAATCAATTTGTCGTTCAAACAATCGCAAGTGGACGACGTGCTGAAATCGCTGGTCGTGCTCGATCTGGGCAAAGGTCGCGTCGGCGAAGTCAGCTATAACTCTTCAGCCCCGCCTTCTGCGCGATTGAACGAGATTCCTTTTTCCGTCGAAGCCTCAACCGGCAGCGACGCCACAGGCGGATTGGCCGGAGTGCTGGAACAACTGCAAGGCGCGCGCATCGCCGTCACGGCCAACAACCGTTCGGCAACTGGTTCTATCCTGACCATCGGCGAACGCCAGATCCCGGCTTTGCCATCAGGGGAAAAAGACAAACCCGCGATCAAAACGCACACGTTGGTGATTGCTACGGAAAGCGGAGAATTGCAGAGCTTCGATCTGACTGAAGTTCGTTCGGTCAAATTGTTGGATGACGGCACGCGCCAGGACATCGCACAATTCGCTGATGCTTCGGCTTCGGCGCGCCGACGGGACGCCAAGACCATCACCATCAATTCCGACGGCGAAGCTCAGCGCGAAATGGTGGTCAGTTACACCGTCGCCGCTCCGATCTGGAAAACGACTTATCGCGTAGTTCTCGATCCGGCAGGCAAACCCTTCTTTCAAGGCTGGGCGGTTGTGGACAACGTCGGCGAAGAAGATTGGGAAAGCGTGTCGTTGTCATTGGTGTCCGGCACTCCGGTGTCGTTCATTCAACAAATTCAAAAACCGTTGTATCGCTATCGCCCGGTGATTCCAATTCCTGAAGATTTGAACCTCGATCCGCAGGTTTATGATTCTTCAATTGACGGAATTTCAAATGGTGTCGCAGGTGGCGTTGGAAGTGGCAGCGGAGTTGGAATAGGGCATGGTGTTGGCGTCGCGCCTCCTCCACCGAAGCCCCTGGCAGACGAGCAGCTTCAACAGAACAGCAGAAACTTTACGATGGCGGAAAACTCCACTGGCTTCGTTCGTCCGACGACCAGTGTCAGCAGCGCCATCACCAGCGGAGAATCCGGCGTTGAAGCTGCCGCTACCGGCAGCGAAGTCGGCGAGTTGTTTGAATATCGCATCGAACAACCCGTCACCGTGCGCCGCGACCGTTCGGCGTTGATTCCGATTCTGCAAACGAAAATGGAAGGCGAGCGCGTTTCCGTTTACAACGAAGCCGCCCGCAAAGATCGCCCAATGACAGGCATTCGATTGAAAAACACTTCGCCGCTGACATTGGAAGGCGGCTCACTGACCGTGTTGGACGGCGACGCTTACGCTGGCGAAGCCTTGATGGAACGGCTGAAAGCTGGCGAACAACGCTTTATCTCGTTCGGTCTGGATTTGAGCACGCTGGTGACAACGAAGTTCAAAAGCGAACGCCGCCCCGTCTTTCTGGTTCGAGCGCAAAAAGGAATTTTTGAAGCGCACTATTACCGCAGCGAAAAGAAGACTTACACGCTGGTAAACCAAACCGATAAAAAGCGAACGGTGTACATCGAACATCCGCTGCGCGAAGGCTGGGCGCTGGCCAGCGATACCCAGGCTCCGGCGTCAAAGACCGTCAACCATTACCGATTCCGCGTCGAACTGGAACCGCGCCAAACGTTGGAACTGCCGGTGACCGAAACTCAGGCGTTGATGGACAGTTACCAAATCAGCAATCTCAGTTCGCGCGACGTGGAACTGTTCGTTACCAGCAACTACATTGACGCCGCGATCAAAGCTGAACTGGAAAAACTGATCGAACTGAAAACGAAAATTTTTCAGGCTGAACAGCGCGTCAAAACTCTGGAAGAAGAAGCTGAAGAAATCAGCCAGGATCAAAAACGATTGCGCGACAACATCGGCACGTTGAAAAACACAGCCGAAGCCAAACAGCTTGTCGCTCGTTACATCGCCAAAGCTGGCGAACAGGAAACGCGGCTGGAAGCCATCGCCAAAGAAAAACGCGAAGCGCAAGCTGAACTGGCCCGGTTATCGGCTGAATTCGACACGGCAGTTCGCGGGCTGAAGTTGGAACGAAAACCGTAAAGACAGGTTTTTCCCATGAAGACACAGCAGAGTAAGGGAGGGATGTTAATCGCCTTGTCATTACCCACATCTTTCTTCTTTGCGCCGGAGGCGCAGCGGATATTAGCCGTCTATGAAAACAGTGCTGGCGTCAAGCGAAAAATGGCAACACTTATTGATCTCTGCCGAAAAGCAGTTTTTTTGGTAGCCAGTTGATTGACAAATAAAACGCACAGCAACAAGTGACGAAAGAGT
>JANRKX010000126.1:0-18094 GCA_033763255.1 Acidobacteriota bacterium
AGAAACTCTTTCGTCACTTGTTGCTGTGCGTTTTATTTGTCAATCAACTGGCTACCAAAAAAACTGCTTTTCGGCAGAGATCAATAAGTGTTGCCATTTTTCGCTTGACGCCAGCACTGTTTTCATAGACGGCTAATTTCCACTGCGCCGCCGGCGCAAAAACTTGTGTAGAAATCAGCGCTGGAAGCGCTGCGTGTTCGGGAAAAGCTCTTATGGTCGAACATCCTTTCAATCCTGAAGACCTGCCGGAATACCTGCTCGATCTGGCCGAACAATTGCGCGCGGCGCGGTTCAATATCGGTTTGCAACAACATATTGCCGCTCAGGATTTGGTGATCGCGTTGGTCGCCAATGGCCAATTGCCCGAAAACCCACGCAAATGGAAATCGTTGCTGGCTCCAATTTTCTGCACGAACCCGACGGAGCAGGAACAGTTCTCCGGACATTTTGAATCCTGGTTAAAACGGCATCCTGGTTTAACCGAACTCGCCGCCAGAGCCGAACAAGCCAAACAGGCCGAAGAACCCAAACCGGCCACATTCAATCCACCGAAACAGCCGCTGACTTTTGCTGATTTGTTGCGCTGGATTCGGCGACATCCGGCGTGGAGCGCAGCAGCGGCGATGTTGCTTTTGGCATTGCTGGCCGGAGTGTTGTTGTTGAAGATTGATCGCACGTTGCAAGGCCAGGTGTTCAGCCAAACCAACGACACGCCGTTGCCCGGCGCGGAAGTCACGTTCCTGAACCAGACAACCACTACCGACGGCGAAGGCAAATTCGCCATTCCATATCAACTTCGAGTTTACGAATGGCTGAGCACGATCAAATTTGAACCGGCGACGATTGGCGAAATCGGTCACAACCCGCAATTTCCGGTCATTGCGGTTCAGACCCCCGGACGGATTTCGGCCACGCTGGAAAAGCGCGAGTTTCTGCAATCGGGCGGAAATCCAATCGAACAACCTCCGCCGGTTGAAACCCAAACTCCGCCGCCGGTTGACCAACCCAAACAGCCGCCGTTTCCGTGGCGAACGCTTTTGCTTGGTTTGTTGCCTTTGCTGGCGTTGTTGGCTTGGTTGGTGTGGCGTTGGATTCGTCGCCGCATGATGTTGCGAAAGCTGGAAATGAGCGGCGCGCTGAAATTGCATCAACTTCGGTTTCAGCGCGAAGACCTGCCGTTGTTTTCTTCCGCGCCGTTTCGCCGAGCGGCGCAGGAGCTTCGTCGCCATCGCCACGTCGAACATCACGAATTGGATGTGGCCGCGACGGTCGGCGCGACGATTCACAAAGGCTATTTCACGCCGCGTTACGCCCTGCGGCGCAGCTTGCCCGAATACCTGTTGCTGATTGACCGCGACAGCGTTCACGACGGACAGGCGCGCGTCGCCGAAGAACTGGCTTTGCGATTGGAAGCCGACGGAGTTTTTGTTGACCGGTTTTATTTCCAGGGCGACGCGCGGCTGTGCCGAGCGCCGGAATTGCCTGGAAAGTCTTTGCCGTCGTCGTACACGCTGCACGAATTGTCTGCGCGATTTCCCGATCATCGGTTGCTGGTGTTTTCCGACGGCAAAGGATTTTTCGATCCCTTCACCGCCGATCCTGAAACCTGGTTGGAGCAATTCGATTACTGGCAGCATCGCGTATTGCTGACGCCGGAATCGCCCGCCGCCTGGAACTATTACGAATTCACGTTGGCCGAACAATTCGGCTTTGTGTTGATTCCGGCCAAAATCGCCGGGCTGTCGGCGTTGGGTGAATTGTTGAACGTAGGTTTGTTGCCGGAATTGATGCCCGAACAACCCGAAGACGACGGCGCGCCGTTTCCTCCGCTGGCCGCCAACGACAAACGGCAATTGCTGGATCGCCAAGCGCCCGACGCCGACGACGTGGAATGGTTGGTGGCGCAAACCAAAGCTTATCTGGGCGATGACGGATGGTTGTGGTTGATGGCTTGCGCGGTGTATCCGCAAATCCGCTGGGAAATCACGCTGTATCTGGGCGGGCGATTGGCTCAATGGTACGGAACCACCCGGTACGGAACCACTCGGTACGGAACCCAGAGCGGTAGCGACGGGGTATCCGCTGAACGGTACGGAACCACTCGGTACGGAACCCAGAGCGGTAGCGACGGGGTATCCGCTGAACGGTACGGAACCACTCGGTACGGAACCCAGAGCGGTAGCGACGGGGTATCCGCTAAACAGGCCGCCAACCCGGTCGCTACCGCTCTCGGTTCTGTACCGATGCAGGATTCTGTACCGATGCAGGATTGGGCGGAAAGCGTCTTGCGGTTGGTGCGGTTGCCGTGGTTTCGGGTCGGGCGCATGCCCGATTGGTGGCGCGACCGTTTGATCGCCGAATTCACTCCCGAACAGGAACGCCGGGTTCGTCAAATCGTCCGCGATTTGTTGAACCGCGTGACCAAACATCCTGACCAGCCGTTGACGCTGGAATTCGCCGAACCCCAACCGCCGAGCCAAAAATGGCAAGCCTTTCGCCAACGGCTGGCCGCGCGATTCAACCAATGGCGCGAACGCCGAAACCTGGCTCGGTTGGTTCAGGTTCAGGAAGAAGACAGCCCGTTGCGCGATTTCGTCCTGCTCAGCTTTCTGGCCGGGCATTCGCGCAAACGGTTAGGAGTCAATCCGCCGGATTTGCTGCGCCGCATTTTGTTCAACGAAGGTCTGGCGGCTTTAGGGTTGCGCGCGGTAACTGTCAGCGTTGCGGCCTTGGCTTTGAGCGGAACGTTGTTGTTCGCTCTGTGGCCGAAACCGCCGCAGCCAAAACCGGATGATCTGGCAAAGAATTCTCCGACGCCGACCGCCACGCCGAACGAAACTGTCACACCGACTCCGGCAATTTCGCCGAACGTGACGCCGACTCCGACCGTCGCTCGAACGCCGAGACCGACCGTCACCGTCACCCCAATTCCGTTCGACCCAACTCAGCAAACCGCGCCACAAGGGCAAGGCGCGTTCGGCGTCTCGCAAACTCCGACCGGGTATTCGGTCAGTCTGGGCGGAGGCATTCGTCCGCTGGAATTTGTCCTTTTGCAAGGCGGCCAATTCACGATGGGATCGAATAAAGGTGAGGACGATGAAAAGCCGCCGCATCAGGTTCGGTTGTCGGCCTTTTCCATCGGCAAATACGAAATCACTCAATCTCAATGGCATGTCGTGATGGGCGACAATCCCAGCTTCTTCAAAGGCGACGATCTGCCGGTGGAAAACGTTACCTGGCAACAGGCCAATGATTTTTGCACAAAGCTTTCGCAAGCGACCGGCTACAACTTCCGATTGCCGACCGAAGCCGAATGGGAATATGCCTGCCGCGCCGGAACAAACACGGAATATAGTTTCGGCGATGGCGAAAAACTGCTCGGCGATTATGCGTGGTTCTACGACAATTCGGGAAGCAAGACTCATCCGGTAGGAACGAAGAAGGCAAACCAGTTTGGTTTGTTCGATATGCACGGCAATGTTTGGGAATGGTGTTCGGATTTGTACGGCGAAAATTACTACGCGGAATTGAGCAAGCAGGGAATTGCGGTCAATCCACGAGGCCCAACGAGGGGAACTGACCGGGTGTTGCGTGGCGGCTCGTGGGGCAGCGGTATCACTTTCCGCTCCGCCTACCGTTACTGGGGCGCGCCCGGCGTCATCGACTACGATGTTGGTTTTCGTGTTGTGTTGTTTGCGAGGGCTCCGTAACCCTTGAACCCTTTTTACCCTTTTACCCTTTTCGCTCGGTTCTTGATCCCTTTTTGGAGCGGAGCAGAGCGGAGCGACATGAAAATATTTTTTGAGATTTCGTGATTTGGTACGGAACCAGGAGCGGTAGCGACTGGGTATTTTTGGCAATCGTACATTCGTGATTTGGTACGGAACCAGGAGCGGTAGCGACTGGGTATTTTGGCAATCGTACATTCCGGGAACCCGGTCGCTACCGCTCTCGGTTCCGTACCATCGGTCGCTACCGCTCTCGGTTCCGTACCATCGTTGAGATTTCGCCTTTCTCGTTAGTAGCGATTGAGTTCGCGAAGTCACGGCGAGAGGGCGGGATTGGGACACGACACTTCCGGGTGTTGCGTGGCGGCTCGTGGGGCAACAATATCAATAACCGCTCCGCCAACCGTAACAGGAACGCGCCCGGCGACATCAACAACAATGTTGGTTTTCGTGTTGTGTTGTTTGCGAGCACTCCCCGCGGCCAGAATCGGCGGAAGGGATTTCGTCGAGCGTGCAAGTGGAGTCCAGTTCGTGTTCCAGCGATGTGGGCGACCGCATCCGAAAATCAACCGAGCCTGAGTGGGCTGGTAGGCCGTCGAGGTCGAACGTTCGCTCAGGCTCACCTTCTCGATTTCTTCGCGCTGGCAGCGCGGTGGATATTAGCCTGCGGTGAAACCGCAGGGACCTGGCGAATAAGAATCGCGCTCCGGCAGGAGCGCCGGGCTGAGAATGGTAGTCCAGCGTCCCTACCGGGACGCGACACCATTTTCGGTTCTGTTCCGGTGATTTCATCACCGGCTAATATCCGCTGTGCCTCCGGCACGAAAAAGCAAAACCAATTTCGATTATGCATTACCGTTGAAATCTACCGCGAGGATTCTTCATTGCGCTGGAAGCGCGACGGAAATTAGCCGGTGATGAAATCACCGGAACCGTGAAACCAGAAACCGCGCTCCGGCAGGAGCGCAGGACGAGACCCGGAGGAAGCCATGCCGTCAACTCACCTGAGCCTGCATTACCATTTGATCTTCAGCACCAAAGACCGCATCGCCCACATGCACCAGGATTGGCGCGGACGGTTGCACACTTACATGGGTGGTATCGTTAATGATTTGGGCGGAGCGCCTGAAATAATCGGCGGCGTCGAAGACCACGTTCATTTGCTGGTTGGGCTGCGTGCTACGCATCGTCTGGCCGATGTCTTGCGCGAGATCAAAGCCTCGTCCTCAAAATGGGTTCACGAAGAATTGAAAAAGCCGTTGTTTTCCTGGCAGGAAGGATATGGCGCTTTCACCGTCAGCCCATCACAACTCGAAGCCGTGAAAAAGTACATCGCCAATCAGGAAGAGCATCATCGGAAGAAAACTTTCCAGGAAGAGTATCTGGAGTTTCTGAAGCAGAGCGGCGTTGATTACGATGAAAAGTATCTTTGGTGAAGATTGAGGATGAAGATTGAGGATGAAGATTGATACATGTTTTTGCGCCGGAGGCGCAGCGGAAATTAGCCGGTGGTGCAGGCTTTGCGAAACCACCGGAAGCAATGGCAAAAGACCTTCCAGCCCTGAAAGGGCGTCAGACGAAGCTCGGCCTGTCGCCCTTTCAGGGCTGGAAACTGAATTTCGCGTCGTTCCGGTGGTAACGCTGCGCTCACCACCGGCTAATATCCGCCGTCCTTTTCAGGACGAAAACCGGCGATTGTGTCTCCGTTACAAAGAAGCTCTGTAACCGCGACTCGCCAGAAAACGTATCTAAAGCTGCATTCACTCGTTACCCATTTTCTACAAACAGGAGTTTTTCAAATGGCAAAGCTGCCTCGCCTTTGGTTGGGATTTGGCTTGATTCTGACCGTCACGTTTGGGTTGTTGCTTTCCACGCGCGGAGACGCGGTGCGCGTCGCGGCGCAATCCGCCGCCAGCGTTGATGCGAAGTTGTTTCAAGGCTTGCGCTATCGTTCCATCGGCCCGGCTCGCGGTGGTCGCGTGACCGCCGTCGCCGGTCATCGCCGACAGCCGCACACGTTTTACATGGGCGCGACCGGCGGAGGCGTTTGGAAAACGACCGACGCCGGGCAGAGTTGGCAAAACGTCTCCGATGGATTTTTCGAGACGGCTTCGATTGGAGCGATTGCCGTCGCCGAATCCGATCCGAATGTCGTTTACGTCGGCACGGGTAGCGCCGCCATTCGCAGCAATGTGATTCTGGGTCGCGGAGTTTACAAATCCACCGACGCGGGCAAAACCTGGACGCACATTGGCTTGCGCGAAGCCGGTCAAGTCGGCTCAGTCAAAGTTGATCCGCGCGATGCCAATGTCGCTTTTGTCGCCGCGCTCGGTCAGCCGTTCGGAGCCAATGCCGAACGCGGTGTGTTCCGCACGAAAGACGGCGGCAAGACGTGGCAGAAAGTCCTGTTTATCAACGACCGCACCGGAGCCGTTTCGTTGGCGATGAACCCGGCCAATCCAGATGAAGTTTATGCAGGCGCGTGGCAAGCTGTACGAAAGCCCTGGACGATCATTAGTGGTGGTCCGGCGAACGAATGCGGAATTTACAAGAGCACGGATGGCGGCGAAAACTGGGCGCATTTGAGCCGCGGTTTGCCAAAGGGATTGATCGGTAAGGTCGGCATTAGCATTAGCGCGTCGAATCCGCGACGGCTTTACGCGATTATGGAGGCTTCCGAAGGGGCTGGGGGCGTCTATCGCTCAGACAATGCGGGTTCAATTTGGACGCTGGTGAACAAGCAGGCTTCGCTGATTTCGCGGCCTTTTTACTACACCTACATTGACGTTGATCCAAAGAACCCGGATGTGGTTTACGTGAATAATCTAGGCTTCCACAAATCTACCGATGGTGGCGCTTCGTTTCGGTCAATGCCTACGCCGCACGGAGACAATCAGGGGATGTGGATCAATCCAGACAATCCTGAAATCTTCATTCAATCGAACGACGGCGGAGCCAACGTCACGCTGAATGGCGGGCGCACATGGAGCACGATTTACAACCAACCGACGGCGGAGATTTATCAAGTCGCGGTGGACAATCAATTTCCATATTCGGTTTACGGCGCGCAACAGGACAACACGACTCTGATTGTGCCGAGTTTGCCCGCGACGATGGAACGCGCCGACGATCCGATTCAACTCTGGAAACAAGGGCCGGGATGCGAAACCGGGCCGATTATGCCCAGCCCGCTCAATCCCAACATCGTTTATGGCGCTTGCAAAGGCGAGTTTTACCGCACGAATTTCGAGACCGGCCAGACGGTCAGTTACTGGGTGCATCCGCAAAACCGGTACGGCCACAACCCCAAAGATATTCTTTACCGCTTTCAGCGCGTTTCGCCGATTGAAGTTTCTCCGCACAATCCGCGCGTGCTTTATCACTGCTCGCACGTAGTTCACCGCTCCACCGACGAAGGCGTAACCTGGACGGTTGTCAGTCCTGACCTGACCGCCAACGAACCCGACAAACAGGTCATCAGCGGCGAACCGATCACGCGCGACATCACTGGCGAAGAGGTTTATTCGACGATTTACGCCTTCCGCGAATCCACGTTGGAAGCTGGCGTGTTGTGGTCAGGAGCGAACGATGGGCCGGTTCACGTTTCGCGCGACAACGGCAAATCGTGGAAGAACGTCACGCCGAAAGGCTTGCCGCCCGGCGGTCGAGTTCAAAACATTGAACCTTCGCCGCACCGCAAAGGCGCGGCCTACATAGCTGTTTATCGGTATTTGCTGAACGACTGGCAGCCGTACATTTACTCGACCAACGATTACGGCGCGACGTGGACTCGATTAACCGATGGCAAGAACGGCATCCCGTCGAACTTCACGACGCGCGTCGTCCGCGAAGACCCAGACCGTGAAGGTTTGCTGTATGCCGGAACCGATTTCGGAATGTTTATCTCGTTCGACAACGGCAAAAACTGGCAATCCTTTCAGCTCAATTTGCCAGTGACGCCAATCACTGACATCAAAGTGCATCGCAAAGATTTGGTGCTTTCGACGATGGGGCGTTCATTCTGGATTCTGGACAATCTTTCTCCGCTGCATCAGATCACGGATGCGGTCGCAACTTCGGCGGCGACCTTGTTCAAACCTGCGACGGCGATTCGCACTCGCAGAGCAAGTGGCGGCGGACGAAGCGGCGGAGCTTCGCCAGAATACCCCGCGCCATCGGCTGTGATTGATTATGTGTTGGCTGCGGAACCGGCAGGCGAATTGAAGCTGGAAATTCTGGATGCTGCTGACAAAGTCATTCGCACAGTGACCAGCCGAGCGGGTCAGGCGGCTCCGGCTGGACGCGGCGTTATGCAAGGCGACGAAGACGAAATGCGTGGGCCGCGTTTTGGCGGAGCGGCTGCCGGCTTGACCAAACGCGCCGGGCACAATCGCTTTGCGTGGGACTTTCGTTACGACGGATTTGGGCCGTTGGCGCTGCCGGGCAAATATAAAGTCAGACTTTCGGCAGATGGCTGGACTCAAACGCAGCCGTTGGAAGTCACACTCGATCCGCGATTGGCGAAAGACGGCGTGACTGTGGCCGATTTGAAAGAACAGTTGGAGTTGTTGCTGGCAATCCGCGAAACGACTACGCAAGCGCGCCAGTTGGTGGAACGTCTGAGCGTTGCCCTCAGACAGCAGAGCGGACAGCCTGAAAAGGTCAAACAGCTTCAGGCGATTCGCTCGCAATTGGTGACGGCGCAGATCACTTATCCGCAGCCGATGCTGATTGATCAGCTTGGCGCGTTGTCGCGTATGGCTGGCAGCGCCGACCGCAAAGTCGGACGCAGCGCGCTGGAGTATTTCGAGGTTCTGAAAAAACGGCTCAGTGAAATCAAGAACGAGATGCGAACGCTCGCTCCTGAATAACGAACAATTCTCCCACGAAGGCACACGAAGAAAGCACGAAGGGGGAAAAGAAGTTTGGTGTTTCTTCGTGATACTTCGTGTGACTTCGTGGGAGAGCTTATTGACGAGGAGGCTTTTTATGCTGAAGCGAATGATTTTGATGGTTGGTTTTTTGATGGCTGTGATGACGACTGCGGCGATGGCGCAATCGGCTACGAGCTTTGACGGCAAACCGGATTTTTCCAAAGGCGATGAAACCAGCTATTACGTTTGGCGCGACGGCGACGAATGGCATGTCCGTTGGACAACCAACGGCACGGCTCATCGGTTCAACGGCTCTGTGTTGTCTGAAGGCGGCGAATTGAAATCGCTCAAGCGAATTGATGTCGAAGCGGAAAGCAGAGTCGTACGTTCAGGCAGAGCGCCGCATGTTGTTCGTGGGCCGCGCGGACGTGTCGTTGGAGTTCGCGGCGGCCGCGCTCCGGTGGTCGTCAATCGCGAACAGGACAAGATCGAAAAAGACGGCGACAAACGCATTCACTTTTTGTCCGTCAATGACGGTGACATTGACGGGTTTGATTTCAAGGTGGACAAGAACGTTACGTCGTTGAAATTCGCGCTGGAAATTGACGGCAAACCTGCGCCCAAACGAATCGAAATCGGAAATTCGAACTCGAAACCATCCGGCGATCCGTTTTCTGTGTCGTTGAAGTAGCGACTTGCCGGCGTTGGCCAAGCAGGTTCGGCTGCGAAAAAAATCAGCAATTTTTGGTGAGCAAACTTTTCATTTGGCTCGGTTTCCCGCAAATTGTCGGCGTCAAACCGGAGCAAGCTGAGAAGTTTGCTCTATCTTTTTTCGATGGGAGAAAAACTATGTCTGAAGCTGCAATGATCGTTCCTCCGCAATCGTTGAGGATTCCGCAGATGCCTGTGTTTGAAACGCCCGAACAAGAACGGTTGCATCGAAAACAGCGGCTGGCCGCCGCGTTTCGATTGTTCGCCAAATTCGGCTTTGACGAAGGCGTCGCGGGTCACATCACCGCGCGCGACCCTGAAAAGCCGGATCATTTCTGGGTCAATCCGTTCGGTGTGGATTTCAGCCAAATTCGCGTTTCCGATCTGGTGTTGGTCAATCACAAAGGCGAAGTCGTCGAAGGCGACATGCCGGTCAACGGTGCGGCGTTCGCCATCCATTCGCAAGTTCACGCCGCGCGTCCGGATTGCGTTGCCGCCGCGCACGCGCATTCGATGTACGGCAAATCTTGGTCGTCGCTGGGACGGCTGCTCGATCCGATCACGCAGGATGCTTGCGCGTTTTACGAAGACCATTCGCTGTTTGACGATTACACAGGAGTGGTGCTCGACCTGGAAGAAGGCCAACGAATTGGTCGCGCGCTCGGCAATTGCAAAGCCGTCATTTTGCGAAATCACGGCTTGCTCACCGTCGGCAAAACCGTGGACGAAGCCGCGTGGTGGTTCATCACCATGGAGCGAAGCTGCCAGGCGCAATTGCTGGCCGAAGCCGCCGGAGAGCCACATTTCATTACGCCGGACAGCGCCAAACTGACCAGCCACCAAGTAGGTTCGACCGTCGCCGGGTGGTTTCAATTCCAACCGCTGTACGCACGCATCACCAAAGAGCAACCTGACTTGCTCGAATAACTCGCATGCTATTTGTGATTAACCCGACAGCCGCGCGTGGCAGGGCATTGCGGGACTGGGGCAAGGCTCAGCGAGAACTCCGCGAACGAGGCATCAAGTTCAATGAACATCTGACTTCGCGTCCCGGCGAAGCTTGCGAAGTGACTCGGCAGGCTTTGCTGGCGGGAGAAGTTTGCGTGATTGCCGTCGGCGGCGACGGAACGCTCAATGAAGTCGTCAGCGGATACTTCGACGAAGCCGGTCAGCCGGTGAACCCGCAAGCTTGTATTGGCTTGTTGCCTTGCGGAACCGGTTCGGACTTTTGCCGTTCGGTCGGGTTGAAGAATCGAGAAACGGCGTTGCGGGCGATCATCACTGGCGGCAATCGCCTGATTGATGTTGTCAAAATCGAATTGACCGGTCACGACGGCCAACCTGTTTCGCGGTATTCGCTGAACGTCGTCAGTTTTGGTTTGGGCGGGGAAGTTGTTCGGCTGGTGAATTGCTGGCGCAACACGTGGCCGCGCTGGATTGGCGGCCACGTGCGATTTGTGCTGGCTGCTTTACAGGCGCTGAAAACTTATCGCAATCAGCCGGTTCAGATTCAATTTGAAGATCAGCCGAACAAAGCGAAAGACTGTTACATCTTTTCCAATTTCCTCGTCGCGGCCAACGGACGGTTTGCTGGCGGCGGCATGAAGTTCGCGCCGCTGGCTGAATTGGATGATGGATTGATGGACGTGGTGCTGACCGATCGCGCCGAACGATTCGACATTCTGAAAGAATTGCCGCGAATTCGTTTTGGCGCGCACCTTTGCAATCCGAAAGTTCGGCTGGTCAAAAGCTCTGGCGTGACGATCAATGCCTGGCCGCCGCTGCCGGTGGACGTGGACGGCGAAACCGCCGGATTCACTCCCGCACGGCTGACGATCAAACCGGCGGCGCTTCGTTTCATTGCCGGCACCCCTTCATGAGTCTTCGTTTCAAATTCATCTTGTACCTGATTGCCGTTCATCTGCTGTTCGCAGGAGTGGCGATTTATCTGTTGATGAAACATCGCATTTGGTTGTTGGCGGTGGAGGCGGTGTTCATCGTTTCGCTGTATGTCGGTTTGCGGTTGATTCGGCAGTTGTTCAACACCATCGAACTGGTCAACACCGGAGCGCAGTTCATTCAGGATAGCGATTTCACGTCGCGTTTCAGCGAAGTCGGCCAGCCGGAACTTGATCGGTTGATTGCCGTTTACAACCGAATGGCGGATCACCTGCGCGAAGAGCGAACGCGTATGCAGGAGCAAAATTACTTTTTGGACAAGGTGCTGATCGCGTCACCGTCTGGAGTTGTCACACTGGATTTTGACGGACGAATTGCGATGGCAAATCCGGCTGTTGAGCAAATGCTGCAATTGACTTCGTCGGAGTTGATTGGCAAACGGCTGAGCGATTTGGATTCGACGATTGCCGAGGCGCTGGAAGGCATTAAACTGGGCGAATCGCTGGTCTTGCCGCTGACTGGTCGTCGTCGGGTTCGTTGTTATCGTTCTCAATTTCTGGATCGAGGGTTTACGCGCGATTTCCTGCTGATTGAAGAACTGACCGAAGAGTTGCGCCAGGCGGAAAAGACCGCGTTTGAAAAAATCATCCGCATGATGTCGCACGAAGTGAACAATTCAGTCGGCTCGGCCAATTCGCTGCTGCATTCCTGTTTGCATTATGCCAGCCAGTTGAGCGCCGAAGATCGCCAGGATTTTGAAAACGCGCTGGCCGTCGTCATTTCCCGAACCGATCATCTGAACCAATTCATGCGAAACTTCGCGGATGTGTTTCGGTTGCCATCACCAAATTTGCAGCCGTGTGATTTGCGATTGTTGATTGAAACTGTAACGCTGTTGTTTCGCGCCGAACTGGTCAAGCGAAACATTGAGATAAAGTTCGTTTCTGAATCGGAACTGCAACCGGTCAGGCTGGATCGAAGTCAGATGGAGCAGGTCTTCATCAACGTGTTGAAAAACGCGCTGGAAGCGATTGGCGAGCAGGGAACCATCACGGTGCAATTCGGTAAATTGAACAACAAGCCATTTGTCGCCATCGAAGACACTGGTGGCGGCATCCCGCCAACGGTCAGAGCCAATCTATTCACTCCGTTTTTCAGCACGAAAGAGAATGGTCAGGGAATCGGGCTGACTCTGGTGCAGGAAATTCTGGAGGGGCACGGATTTGAATTTTCGCTTGAAAGCCTGCCTGATCAGCCAACACGATTCACAATTTTCTTTTCTTAGCGGTTGCCGCCAGTTGATAGATTTTGACGGATTCGGCAATGATGTTGTCACTCAAATACATGCTGGGAAACCAGCGACAAAGGCAAAAGGAATTTGATACCGAATGAATCACAATAAAATGACGATTACCAATTCACCGAAGTACGACGAACGTCCGTGGGGAACATTTACAGTGTTGGACGAAGCCGACGGGTACAAGGTCAAACGCATTGAAGTGCTGCCCGGCAAACGGCTCAGCTATCAAAAACATGCTCAACGAGCCGAACATTGGTTTATCGTGGCGGGAACGGCAAAAGTCACGCTGGATGGCAAAGACATTTTTCTGAAGCCTGGCGAATACGTGGACATCGCCATCGGCTCAGCGCACCGCATTGAAAATCCGGGGGAAGAGACGGTAATTTTTATCGAAGTTCAACGCGGGGGGTATTTAGGGGAAGACGACATTGTTCGACTTCAAGATGATTTTGGCCGGTCTCAGGTGTGAGCAATGGCAACAATTCAAGTCAACGGAATCAATCTGTTTTACGAAGTTGCAGGCTCAGGCGAACCGTTGTTGCTGATTTATGGTTTGGCGGGCAGAGGCAACAACTGGAAGTTTCAAGTTGAAGCTTTGTCGTCGCGGTTCCAAGTCATCACCTTTGACAATCGTGGTGTAGGCGAAACCGATCAGCCGAAAACTGCATTTACGCTCGGCGACATCGCAGATGATGCGGCGGCATTGCTGAATCATTTGGGCGTTGCTTCGGCGTATGTCTTTGGCATTTCGATGGGCGGAATGATCGCTCAGGAATTTGCCTTGCGTCACCAGCAACGAGTCCGCAAGCTGGCTTTGGGCTGTACTCATCCGGGCATCAAACATTGCGTGCCTTCGCCGGCGTGGGTGACTGAGATTTTCAAAAGCCTGCCCGGCAAGCCTCGTGAGCAGGTCGTGCGCGAATGCACGCCGATCAATTATTCGCCGCAAACTCAACAACGCCGACCGGAATTGATCGAATCGCTGGTTCCATTGTTCGTGGACAACCGCCAGCGAGCGCACGGTTATGCCGGACAGCTCAATGCGATTTGGGAATTCAATGCGTTTGATCGTTTGCCGGAACTCAATGTGCCGACGTTGGTCATGACCGGAACTGACGACGTGCTGGTAGTTCCCGGCAATTCCAAAATCATCGCCGAACGCATTCCGAACTCTCGACTGATTGAATTCGCTGAAGCCGGTCATCTGTTCTTCATCGAAAAAGCTGAAGACGTGAATCAGAGGTTGCTTGAGTTCTTTCAATCCTGAAGATTTCATTCACCACAAAAAGCGCAAAAGGCACAAAAGGAAAGATGATCCCTTTGTGCCTTTTGCGCTTTTTGTGGTTGAAGCCGATCCGTAAGTTCAAGCGTGTCGCCACTTCACTGTGTCCCAGTTGACACGCTTACCTGATCTGAAGGATTCGTTGGCCAGATGTGCGCCGACCAATACGCGGTTGGCCAATTCCACTGGCGAATTCGGCTGCTGACGGTTTTTCATCGAATCCAGAAAGTTTTGCATGTGTGCAGTGCTTTCGTCTGTGACTTTCCAGCTTTCGACTTCTTTGCGTTTGGCGTCGTACCGAACCATCATCCCGCGATTGTTTTCCTGAACGATGCTGCCTTCCAACCCGTAAAACGCGGCTCCATCATATTCCTGGCCGTTCATAAATTGCACCATAAAGACGATGGCGAACGTGCCACAATCCAAAATGGCGTGAACGTTATCCGGCGTTTCCCAGTCGGTGTTTTGATATTTGCCGCCGTTGCAACTGACGGTTTTCGGGCCGTCGCAACCGGTAATCCACATCGCCACATCCAGCCAATGCGGCCCGATGTCGGTCGTCAACCCTCCGGCGTAATCCCAATACCAACGCCAACCCGAAGCGCGTTTCGCGTCATAAGGACGTTTCGGCGCTTTGCCAAGAAAGCGCGACCAGTCAATCAACTCCGGCGCAAACAGCGACTGGTCTTTGCTGCGTTTGATGTAAGGATCAACCGGGCGGTAGCGGAAGTCCCAAATTCTGACGAACCGAATTTCGCCTATGCCGCCTGACGCCACGATGTCACGAGCTTTTTTGAAATGGTCGCCGCTGCGTCGTTGATTACCAACCTGCACAATCTGTTTCGAGGCTTTGACGGCAGCAACCATGCTTTCGCCTTCTTCGATGGTGCGCGTCAGAGGCTTTTCGATGTATACGTCTTTGCCTGCGCGAACCGAATCCACCAGACATTGATGATGCAAATGATCCGGCGTGGCTATGATGACGCCGTCAATGTCTTTGCGCGCCAGCAATTCGTTGTAATCAATATAGGTTTTTTCGACCGGCGCGCTGAGCCGTTTCTGTGCCACAGCCAGCATGCCTTTGTTGACATCGGCCAGAGCGACAATGTCTGCGCCGAGTTTTTGCGCTGTCGCCACGCGACCACTGCCGCGATCTCCGGGGCCGATGCCGCCAAGCCGTATGCGATCATTTGCTCCAATGATGCGCGCATAGGATTTCGCGGTCATGCCTGAAGCGGTCAAGACGATGGCGGATGACGTGCCTGCTTTGATGAACTCTCGACGATTCATAATTTGCCTTTCAATGGAGTGATGGGAAGTTGTCGGCGCGAATCATAACCGAGCCAGCCTGTTGAAGTCGCGGTAAGTCGGTTTTCGACCGGAAAAAAATTTGCTGTAAAATTTGTTCGATCAATCCAGGCCGCTGGTTTGTGGGAGCATTTAATTTGCACTATAGTTCGCCGCGCCAAAGACAAACAAACGAATCATCTTAAAGACTCGCCACAAGATTTTCTGTGAATTCTGTTCGTAGCTTGTTCAAGCCGCCCACGTTCGAACGGAAATTGCGAGAAACAAAGGTTCACCGTCAATAAAGAGGAATTCAGCTATGAAAAAGCTCCACTCCGCAGTTTTTCTGTGCGTTGTTCTGGCCTTGCTGGCTTTGATTTGGGCAACACCGATTGGAATCAAATTTGGTTCTGCAACTTCCAAAGCCGCCGAACAGCAACAGCCGATTAAAGCAAAAGTCAGAACCGGCGCTGATGACGTGACACTGGCTGTGCGCGATTCACAGAACCAATTGATTCGCATCACAACGCGCAGCGAAGAAGACCGCGAAGCTGCACGGCGGCTCGGCACTGTTGTCGAAGATTACGGAACCTTTGTCGTGGTCGCCGTCAGTCAAGCGCAAGCAAGCGGAAAAGCCTTTGAGCAGGCTGACAAGATTGAAACGACGATCAATTTACCCGGCCACAGTTTCGAGCCACTGACCGAATCCGCCGAACGCGCTTTTGCCGGAATCAACGGCATGGTCAAACCGACCGGCGACGGCGCGGATTATTACATCGTGCAATTCGCTGCTCCGGCGCGTGATGAATGGCTGGACGAGCTTCGCGCGGCTGGCGCTGAAATTTTGCAGTACGTGCCTCATCAAGCCTTTTTTGTTTACGCTTCGCGCGAAGCGATGGCGACGATTGAAAATCATCCGCGCGTTCGCTGGACTGGGGCATTTCATCCGCTGTTCAAACTGTCGCCGGAAATGCGGCGACTGGCGCTGACGCAATCAGTGACCGGATCGAATCGTGGAGAATTCGACATTGCGGTGTTCAAACAGGTCAACCTGGAAGCAGCGGCCACGACGGTTTTCGATTTCGGCGCGACGATCAAACATCGCATTGTGTTGCCGGGGAATTACTTCAACGTCATTCGCGTGGAAATGGATGCCGGACTGATTTTGCCGGTCGCCCAAATTGCCGGCGTGTTCACGATTGATCCATATATCAGGCCGGAAAAGGAAGACGAGCGCGCGGCGCACATCGTCGCCGGAAACTTCACCAACAACACGACGATTTCGGGGCCGGGATATAACTCGCTGACGCAATTTGGTGTGGACGGCGCGAACGTCACGGTTGCCGTGGTTGACGATGGCGTAGGCATTCCGGGTGATGGCGGGTTTTATGTTACGTCCGGTAACACTGTGAATGCGCCGTTACGCGGAGCGCCTGCCGGAGCCGAAGGACACGGCCATCTGAACGCCTCAATCATTGCGGGTGACACGCCATTTTCGTCTTTGCTCGATCCGACAGGACATAATTACGGACTTGGTGTCGCGCGAAAATCTCACATCATCAACATCCCATTGCTTCGTGTGGGATACAACGGAAGCGAAGCCGACACCTGCAATGACACAGTCACTACCAACGGGCCAAACGGAGTCAAAGGATTTATCTCCAACAACAGTTGGGGAGCCGGGCTGAACGGCAATTCGTATGATTCGTTTGCCGCACAGTACGACGGTTTTGTTCGAGATTCGTCTTCGGCGGCGACGATTGATCCGTTGTTGATTATCTTTTCGGCTGGCAATCAAGGCACAAGCGGATTGACTCGACCCAAAGTCGCCAAGAATGTCATTGCCACCGCAAACTCTGAAAACCTTCGCCCGGAACTGACCAGTTCCGCCAACAACCTGGACGACCTGGCTTCTTCATCCAGCCGAGGGCCAGCCGCAGACGGGCGCATCAAACCTGACATCACGGCTCCGGGAACTGGAATCAGCGGAGGGCGTTCTGGCACGGATTCACTTTTCGGCAACATAGATACTCATCATCGTTGGAGCACGGGAACCTCGCATGCGGCTCCGCAGATTGCAGGCGCGGCGGCGTTGTTCACCCAGTTCTGGAAAAACGGCAGCGGCGGAGTAAACCCAAGTCCGGCTTTGGTCAAAGCCGCCATCCTGAACGGCGGCCAGGAAATGGGCGGAACCGGCGTGACGGCTACGATTCCCAATGGCGCCGAAGGCTGGGGACGTTTGAACCTGAAAAACGTCTTGAACACAGGCGTCGCCACAAAGTACATCAACCAGACTGCCGGACTGACTACCAACGGCCAGGAGTTTGTTTACAACGGAACCATCGCCACCAATTCGCGGCATTTTCGCGCGACGCTGGTATGGACTGACCCGCCTGGAGTTTCCAATCCCGCGCTGGTCAACAACCTTGATTTGGAGGTCACGGTCGGAGCCAACACTTACAAAGGCAACGTTTTCACCGGAGGTTTGTCGGCGACTGGCGGTTCGGCAGACATCGTCAACAACGTCGAAAATGTTTGGCTGGCTTCGGGCGTCACGACGGGGACATCTGTCACGGTTCGCGTTCGCGCTGTTGGACTGAACGGCGACGGCATTTTGGGCGACGCCGATACGACAGATCAGCATTTCGCGCTGGTAGTGTTCAACTTCAACGAAACCGGTGGTTGCAACTACGTGCTCAATCCGACTTCCGCGAATTTCACTTCTGCGGGAGGTAGCGATTCGGTCAACGTCACGACGGATATGTCGTGCAATTGGATGGCTTCGAGCAACAATTCCTGGATTCAGATCAGTGGGACTCCGGGAGGGACGGGTAATGGGGCGGTCAATTATTCGGTCGCGGTGAACAACGGGCCGGCTCGTAATGGTTCGATGACGATTGCCGGGCAGGCTTTCAATGTCACTCAAGCCAGCGGTTGCACGGTGATCACTGTCAGTCCGGCTTCGCTGAATGTCGGAACCGTCGGCACGGCGTACAACCAGACGTTGACGCCT
>JANRKX010000127.1:0-4621 GCA_033763255.1 Acidobacteriota bacterium
TGACCGCACGGGTCGAACAAGCAATGCTCAAATTTGCGAACGCCCCACAAGAAATCCTGGCACTGTGCGGCTTGCCAACCGAACTGTCGCTGACCGTCTGAAATCGTCAACAAGGAAAAACATTTTCTTGAAAGCTATAGCGCGGCGGCGTAAAGCATCTGCCCCCATTGCGGCAATTGCGCTTCGACGCGGGCGGCGCGTTCCTGAAACAGTCCGGCAGGCCAGCGGTGATACTCTTCCAAATACCAACGCAATTCACCAGCTTCGATTGGGCCGAGCGACGCGCTGAAATAAAAGCGTTGGCTTTTGACGGAGCGCGACTTGTCCGCCGGTTCATAAACCAACGTCGCCGTAGCCTTGACGCGCGTCTTGCCTTCGTTGAGTTCGATGCGTCCGTCGCGCAATTCGAGAATAAGTTCGGCCAGCAGTTGAGCATCGGCTGCGACAGCGGGCGTGACGTCATCAGGCGCGCGTTCGCCGAGCGCCGCCAGAATTTGCGGCATCGCATCGGACAAACCATTTGCTCCGCCGGCGATGGCAAGGCCGAGCCGTTCGTCGGGAAAGACCGACAGACGCTTTAACATCGCCGGTTTGAAATCGGGCAGCAGCAGCGGAATGACGTTATATCCATCCGCTTTGCGCGCTTGTTCGACCGTCAAGGCTTGTTTGATTTCATCGAAGACCCAATCGGAATCAATCGCGTTCTGACTGAACACGACGATGAACTGGCGTGCGGTGGCGATGGCTTCGCTGATTTCGGGCGCAAGCCGTGCGCCGCCACGCAAGCGTCGCGCGTCGTCCCAAAAGGTGAGTTTGTGCGCGGCGAGTTGTTCGCGCAGTTCTTTGACGAAGCCGTCATCTTTGCTGGTGTGCGAAATGAAGATGTGGGATGCCATGCGGTCTCCTAAAAAAGCCGAAAGCGTTGGGTGATGGCGCGGGGCGGCGCGGCTGTGTTGTTGGCGTCTCTGCCGAGTTACTGCGGAGGCATCTTAACGCAATGGCTAAGCTGGCGCGAGACCTGCGCGGTTTCCATTACGCACACATCGAGCCGATGTTTGGCTGACAACTTTTCAACAAACTGCCGCGAATTCCCGTTCAATGGATTGCGTTGCCAGATGAACGGCAGCCCGCCAGGAAAAAACATGAGGTGATTTGGCGATTCGATGATGTTGAAAAACATTACGGCTGATCGCCGCAGAGGCAGGCTGAGCAAAAAGTAAACTGTCCAATCAATTCGGCTGGCAATTATCCTTTCGCCAACCGAACTCCTTCATTCATCAACGTCTTCATCTTTTCGACGGAAGTCGCTTCGCAATACACGCGCAGCACGGGTTCGGTTCCTGACTGACGAAACAGAATCCAGCTTTCGTCTTCAAAGAATAACTTCGTGCCATCGAGCGTAGCCGTGCCGACAACTTTGAATCCGGCGAACTCGTCCGGCGTGTTGTCGCGCATTGCGGCAACGAGTTTCAGGCCGGATTCAATCGGCACGTGCAGGTCGTTGCGCTCGAAGTGAAACTCGCCGAACTCTTTCCAAATGTCGCGGATGATTTCCGAAGGCGTTTTGCCCGCCGCCAGCACTGCTTCGAGCAGCATCAGACAATTGAACACGCCGTCGCGTTCGGGAATGTGGCCGCGAATGCCTATGCCTCCGGATTCTTCGCCGCCGGTCAGAAAGTCATTCGCCGGGTCGAGCATGATTTCGCCGATGTGTTTGAATCCAATCGGCGTTTCAAACAGCCGGAAGCCGTAACTTTCGGCAATGCGCCGCACGATCACAGATTGCGAAAACGTGCGAACGACCGAACCTTTCCAGCCTTTGTTCCTGACCAGATGCAACAACAGGATCATCAAAATTTGATGCGTGTTGATGTATTCCCCGCGTTCGTCCATTGCGCCGACTCGATCAGCATCGCCGTCCGTCACCAAGGCCATCAACGCGCTGCGCTCACGTATGACGCGGCTGGTCAATTCCAGATTCCAGGGCATTGGCTCCGGCAAAACTCCGCCAAACATCGGATCGCGTTCGGCGCGAATGGTTTCAACTTTGATGTTGCCGCCCGCCAGCAAATTTTCAATCCAGCGTCCGCCGGTTCCGTGCATCGGATCGGCAATCACCGTCACGTTGGCCTTTTTCAGATCGTTGATGGCAACCAGGTTTTCCACATGGCGACGGTAATCGTCCGGCAGAGCGATGATGTGGGCAATGCCCTGCTTCTTCGCTTCATCCAGAGGCAGCCGTTGCGGAGCCGTTGCGCCCACCAGTTGTTCGATCTGATTCGTAATCGCCGGAGTCGCCGAACCGCCAAACGGCGCTTTGAACTTGAAACCGTTGAAGTCCGGCGGATTGTGCGATGCCGTAATCATCACGCCGCCGTCCAATCCGCGCCGTTTGACTTCAAACGACACCAGCGGAGTCGGCACATCGCAATCGAACAAATCCACAGCGATGCCGTTGCCCGCGAAGACTTCCGCCGAACGCTGGGCGAACAACTCCGACGCAAACCGCCGGTCGTAACCAACCAACACAGACAATTTGCCGCTGGTGTTTTGAGTTTTCAGATAATCAATCAAGGCTTGCGTGACGATTTCGACGTTCGCAAAAGTGAAATCTTCTGCGATGCGCGCGCGCCAGCCGTCAGTTCCGAATTTGATAATTGCCATAGCTAAACGATTGAGTAATCCGTCAATGAAGATTTGTCGCCCAACGCCGCTCCCTCCACTTTGGAGTTGCGACCTATGATGGCGCTTTTGCCGATGATTGAATTGCGAATTTCCGAAGCCTTGCCAATGCGCGCTCCGGCCAGAACCACGCTGTTTTCGATTTTGGTGCGCTCTTCGATCACGCAGTTTGCGCCCAGCACGGAATTGATGATTTCGACTCCGGGTTTCAGCGAACAACTCGAATCCACCACCGAAACGGCATCCACTTTGGCGGGTTCGGCGTCGGCGGAAAGATTGGACGTGCCGGCCGTCGTCACCGGTTTGCGTTCAACATCGAAAGATTTGATGCGTCCGTTAATCAGGTCGTCGTTGGCTTGCTGGTAACGCTGCGGAGTGCCGATGTCCAGCCAGTAATCCGACATCGTGTAAGCAAAAAACGGTTCGTTATTCGCCAGCAGCGCCGGAAAAAGCTGATACTCGAACGAAAACTTTTCATCTTTCGGAATGTATTTCAGGATGTGCGGTTCCAGCACATAAATGCCCGCATTGATCGTGTTGCAAGTGATTTCTTCCGGCTTGGGTTTTTCCAAAAACCGGCGCACTCGGCCATCACTTTCGGTTTCGACCAGTCCATAAGCCGAAGGATTTTCAACCGGCGTCAACACGATGGTCGCCGCTGCTTGCCGTTCGCGGTGATAAGCGACGACTTTGGCAATGTCTATGTCGGTCAGCACGTCGCCGTTGAACACGACAGAAGTTTGCGACAAATGCTCTTCGGCATTTTTGTAAGCGCCTGCGGTTCCCAGCGGCGAAGCTTCAACGGCGTAATAAATCTTCACGCCGTAATCTTCGCCGTCGCCGAAAATGTCGCTGATTTTGTCGGGTTTGTATGACAACGACAGCGTGATCTCTTTGATTCCGGCGCGTTTCAGCAGATCAATTTGGTAATAGAGAAAAGGGCGATTGACGATGGGGACAACAGGTTTAGGGGTGTAAATGGTCAGCGGTCGCAGGCGCGTTCCTTCGCCGCCTGCCAAGATCAGTGCTTGCATCAGAACAAAAAGTTCTCCTTGCTTATAAAACTTTCCCTCGTAAATGAGCGGGGAGTCTAGCAATCGAACTTTCGGAAATCAAAACGCTTTTCGGCGCAAAAGAATTTCTCCGGTTGCTCTTGAAGCCAATGAGCAGACAAACTTGCCGACATGCTCTGACGGCATTACTATGCTGCCTGCGCGAACATTGCGGGACGCGCAAGTTTTCATTCCTTTTTCACCCAAACAATCTGGAGGACGAATCAATGGCAGAGAATCTCAATCGCCGACGGTTCATCACGGAAGCAGGAGCTACGGTCGCCGGAGCCAGCGTGCTGACGGCGGCATCGTATTCGCGCGTGCTGGGCGCGAACGACCGCATTCAAATGGGAGTCATTGGCTCCGGCGGACGCGGGCGCAGCGTGATGAATTCTTTCAACAAATTCAACGACCAAATTGAATTCATACACGTCGCAGACGTGTATGAACCGAACATTAACGCCGCGCTGAAGCTTTCGCGCTCCGGCGCGAAAACGACAATGGATTATCGCCAGTTGCTCGACGACAAAAACGTTGTCGCCATTTTGAACGCCACGCCCGATCACTGGCATCACAATGTGTTGATTGACGCCGTTGCCGCCGGCAAAGACGCTTACACCGAAAAACCCTTCGCTTATTCCATCGAACAAGGCGCGAAGATGGTCAAAGCCGTTCGCGCAACAAAGCAAATCGTTCAAGTCGGCATGCAACGTCGCAGTTCCGAAGCCGTTCGCGGCGCAAAGAAAATCGTTGACGACGGAGTATTAGGCGAAGTCGTCATGGCTCGCGCGCAATGGTTTTGGAATCGCAAACCTATGCCGCAAAAAATGCAGCTTGAAGGCAAACTTGATTGGGAACGCTTTCAAGGCCCGGCCAAAAAACGCTAC
>JANRKX010000128.1:0-43341 GCA_033763255.1 Acidobacteriota bacterium
AACGGCAAGACCTCAATGCAAATTGTCTGCGCCGCGATGCGAAAATTGCTGCATCAGGCCTTCGGCGTCTTGAAAAATAATTGCTCGTTTAACCCGGATCTCGTTTTTGCGGGTTGACTTTCGAGACAGTATCTAAAATCAGCCGCCGCTATGCGGCGAAGAGGTAGGAGTTATTGGGTTAAGAACTTTGTGACCGCCGCGTTCACCTTGTCGCCTTCGCAAGTGGCGTAAACGTGGCCGCAAGCATTGTTGACTTCCAGTAATTCAGATTTCAGCAATCGGGCAAACTCAATCGCCGGATCGGGATTGACCATCATGTCTTGCCGAGCGACAACGACCAGAACTTTGGCTTTAACCGTTTTGGCGGCTTCGGCCATTGAGCCGGATTTTTTGCTAACGTCGTGCGCCATCATCGCTCGAAGCTGCGACGCCCAGTCATCGGCTTTGAACGTATCCAGGTAATTCTGCTCTTCTTTTTTGACGAAGGCTTCGAACTCCTTCGGCGAAATCGCGGAGTTTCGATAAGCCGGAGTGAACAACGCCAGCGCGTGAATGCGCGCGACCATCGCGGCTCCGGCGTTGTCGGCGGTGTCCAATTTGCGCGCTTCGTCAATCGCCTTCAGTTCGGTTGACCAGAGCAACAAATCAAACGCCGTCTGGCGCGTTGTGCCGACAATCGGAATCGCCAGCTTCATCATTTCGGGATAGGCGACGATCCATTCAAAAGTCTGCATCCCGCCCATCGAAATGCCCATCACCGCGTGCAGCTTTTTGATGCCGAAAGTTTGCATCACCAGTTGATGCTCGGCATTGACCATATCGCGGATGGTGAAGCGCGGAAACTGTTCACTCGGTTGTTTGCGATTGTTCGACGGCGAAGACGAAATGCCATTGCCTATGGCGTCTACGGCGATGATGAAAAACCGTGTGTCATCTACCATTTTGCCTTTTCCGAAATTGCCTGCGAGCTGTTCGCTTTTGCCGCCAAACCAGGTAGGGAAGAGAACTGCGTTCGATTTGTCGGCGTTCAGCGTGCCAAAGGTTCGATAACCCAGCTTGCAATCTCGAATCGCTTCGCCGCTTTCCAGCTTGAAATCGCCAAGCTCAGCAAATTTCTGCTCGCTCTGCGCCTCGGCCAAAGAAGTCGTCAGAGTCAAAAGAGCCAGAACGGCGAAGATCAGTTTCAGATTTTTCATAAGTTACTTTGGTCTGTCTGACTTAATCGTCAGCCTAAAAAATGCCACACCAGAGGCAACTGCAGCACAAATGCAAAAAACTGAAGCTACGTTCCATCTATCAACCTTTGACGACTGTCTGAAAGCATCAGCAACCGCAGAACGTTTTTCATAAGCCGTGTTTTCGTATTCATCTATGAAATCTGAAGTGCGCCTCATATCTCCGTAAATGAATAGGCCGCCAGCCAAGAGAAATAGGAAGAGAGCGAGTGATCCAAATACAGCTTTCAATTTGCTTTCAACCTCAACAATTCAAGCAAGTAGTTTTTTGACCACATTCCCGTGAACGTCTGTCAGCCGATAATCGCGCCCCTGGAAACGATACGTCAGTTTCAGATGGTCAATGCCCAGCAAATGCAGCACTGTCGCTTGCAGGTCGTAAACTTCAACCGGATCTTCGACGACGTTGTAACCGAGTTCATCCGTTTGGCCGATGGTCGTTCCGGGTTTGATGCCACCGCCAGCGACCCAATAAGCAAACGCTCGCGGGTGATGATCGCGTCCCAATAGCTTGGAACCCGAACGTGCTTCGTTGACCGGAGTGCGTCCGAATTCGCCGCCCCAAATGACTATGGTGTCTTCCAGCAAGCCACGCTGCTTCAAATCATCCAGCAGCGCGCCAATCGGGCGATCAATTTCGCGGCACATGCGCGGCAGCTTGGTCGGGATGTCCACGCCCACGCCGTTGCCGTGCATGTCCCAACCCCAGTGGTACAACTGCACGAAGCGAGTGCCGCGTTCAATCAATCGCCTAGCCAGCAAGCAGTTATTAGCGAACGAAGTCTGACCCGGTTTAGTGCCATAAGCTTCGTGAACCTTTGCCGGTTCTTTGGCGATGTCGGTCAGTTCGGGAACGCTAGTTTGCATTCGATAAGCCATTTCGTAGGCGGCGATGCGCGTATCAATTTCAGGGTCGCCGATGGCCTGACGGTTGATCTGGTTCAAGTCTCGAATCGCGTCCAGCGATTGGCGGCGCACTTCGCTGCTGATTCCTTCAGGGTTGTTGACGAACAAAACCGGTTCGCCTTTCGAGCGGAACTCCACGCCCTGATGCACCGTCGGCAAAAAGCCGCTGCCCCAGCAGGCTTTGCCGCCGTCGGGGTTGTTTTCGCCCGAAAGCAAAACGACGAAGCCCGGCAGGTCTTTGTTTTCGCTGCCGAGTCCGTAACTCAGCCACGCGCCCATGCTCGGACGACCGGGAATCTGATGGCCTGTCGCCAGCAGAATCTGCGCCGGAGCGTGATTGAATTGCGTGGTTTTCATCGAACGAATGATGGCGATGTCATCCGCGTGCCGAGCCAGATGCGGCAACAGGTTGCACATTTCCTGACCGGACTTGCCATAACGCTTGAACTCGAACGGAGTGCCCAGCAGATTCGGACGGCCTTGAATGAAAGCGAAGCGCTCGCCTTTGATGAACTCTTCGGGAATCGGCTGGCCGTCGTGTTTTTGCAGCGCCGGTTTGTAATCGAACATGTCCAACTGCGACGGCGCTCCGGCCATAAACAGGTAGATGACTCGTTTGGCTTTGGGCGCAATCGCGCTGACCGACGAAGCCAAAAGCTGTTCGTTCATCAACGAACCGAGCGCCATTGAACCAATGCCGAATCCGGCGGCTTGTTTGAAAAAATGGCGGCGGGTTAAAGCTTGGAGTGAAATGTCATAATTGTTCATAGGGAGTAACTCACCGTGCCTTATTCGAGGTTTTCGGACACGTCACTTTGGCAGCTGGAAGGTTAGGGACGTCCTCTGCATTCCACCAAATTACTGCTGCTCTCTTTACATTTCCCTTGTAATTCTCAGTACCCAATAACTCGTCCCACGCTTGTTTATTAACCTGGATTTTTAAGGAGCCTCTGGCAGGAGGGATGCCATTGCATGCGTGAACTACAATACTGCGAGATTGATAGGACACTTGAACTACCTTTTCGTTCAATGGATACTCTTTGGGTACAAGAGCGATGAGCGGATCTTCCCAATTACCATATTCCACATCTGTTTCCTCTCCAAAAGTATGGAAAGGCGGGTTTTTCTTTTCAGAAAGCTCACGTAATTTTGATATCACTTCGTTTTTGTCCAAAGTTTCTCGAGCCCAGCGTGCATAGTCTTCAACGGCCATTTCGGGCCTAAGAGGTAACGTATTTTCTAATTCACGCACTAAAGCTTTATCGTCTACACCATATAACTTTTTTTTCTCTTTTAGCCATTTTTTCGCTTGGTCCTCGTTTTGAGCGAACACATTTTCAAGGCTTATCTTTATTTTGTCAGATTCAGATATAGATGGTTTGGGTGTTGGTGGTGGTTTAGGAAAGTATTGCTTCACAAGGAAAGCCCCCGTCAAGATGGCAATCATTGCCATTGTTGACCAGGCAATTTTAGACCTCAGTAATTTTGAAAAGAAAGCCACTGGTTCAATTACTGGGTCGTAGTTAACAGGTAAATCTTGTCGAGCTGAGTTTATCTGGAAATCTTCTTTCAGTAATATTCTGCGCAATGTTAAATATCGGTCGTCGCCATATCCCTTCGGTTTTACAATATCCGTATGACTAGCTTCAGGTATAGTCGGCGAATAGTTGTTCACCCACTCTGGGCGGGCGCTATCAGTGGAAACAATATTATCCTTATCTCCAACGATAAACGTCACGGGGGTAAGTAAATTCTGTTTATTCAACAGTAAAAGCCAAAGCTTGTTGAGTGTGGTTATGAAATCTGAGTCTTTGCAAGCTTGTTTAATCTGCGGTTGCCACCAAGTTACGCTTTTTCCTACATTAGCTATTTCGGAGCCAGTATTAGGAGTTGCGTACAGAAGAAGTCGGCGGATCTTTACAGTGTCATTATTTGAAGACGTGCGAAGTACCAGATCAAGAGTTTGGTCAAGTACATACTGACGCGCGACTAAGCCGCCTAAGCTATGACAAACTAAAGTCACCTCGTCGTAATCACTGTAGCGGTTATTCAAGAACGTTTTTAAGCCTTCGGCTAGTCGTTGAACTCTAGGGCTAAGGTTGAAGAATGGTAAGCTAAAAAGCTTGGTTGAATAGCCATAAAGATCAATATCGTAATTTTTGCCAAGGTATGGGTCATTCTTAATTAACTCGGGAAATAGACCCCAAGTCGTTTTCGCGTTTCCGCCAAGTCCATGTATAAAAACAATTGCGCGCTTCATAGAAGTAGTTAGTGTTTTGAAAAGTAAAAGCCCCCCAAGCCAGGCATAACTATTATGTTAATCGCTAAGCGAGACCATAAGGCTGCCAGTTTTGTTTTGGCAGCCTTATGGAGGAGACAGCGACGTTTACAGCTTCCTGATCCAGATATTGCGGAAGCGCATCGGGTTTCCGTGATCCTGCAATTTCAGCGGGCCGACGTTCGGATGTGCGATGTAGCTGGGCGCGCGGTCGTGCCAGGTTTCACCATAAATTTCGACGTTGTTTTGAACCAGCACTCCGTTGTGGAAGACCGTCACGCGAGCGCGGCGGGTGACTTTGCCGATTTCGTCAAAGCGCGGCGACGTGAAGATGATGTCGTATACTGCCATTCGCCCGGTTTGCGGGAAGCGTTGACCAGTGGCGGGTGTTGTTTGTAAACCGAAGCCGCTTGCCCGTGAAAGTACGTCGGGTTTTGCCACGAATCCAGCACCTGGACTTCGTAATGTCCCATCAGGAAAACGCCGCTGTTGCCGCGCCCCTGGCCTTCGCCTTTGACTTCGGCGGGCGTAGCGAATTCGATGTGCAACTGGCAATCGCCCCATTCGGCTTTGGTGGCGATGTCGCCGGTGCGCGGAACGACTTCCATATAACCATCTTTGACTGCCCATTTGGCGTCACTGCCATCACGCAAGGACTTCCAGCCAGACAGGTCTTTGCCGTCGAACAACACGATTGCGTCCGAAGGCGCGTCGCCCGGCTTGGCTCCGGCAGTGACGACCGGCGGTTCTTTTTTCGGCGACGGGTAAGGCGGTTGTGATGGCGGCGGAGGCGGTTGTTGTTGCGGTTGCTGTTGAGCGCGACTGGCGCTGATTGCCGCAGTGGCAATGATGAACGCTGCGACAATGGTGAACATCGCCAGCTTCAGAATTTTCGACACGGGTTGTTTCATAAGGTGATTTGCTCCTTGGTTGGGTTTAGGTTTTCGATTTCTGGGTTTCAAGAATTGCTTCCAGTTCGGGAAGCGCCATCAAGTCTTTTGTGCGACCGGCGGCGCGCTTGGCCGCAATGAGTTTTTCGAGCGAGAGGATTCGCACTTCATATCCGAAAAGCTCAATCGGCACAGCTTGCTCTATGGCATTGGGGTAAGCGCCGACGCCTGCTACTTCGCCTAACAGATCAATCGCTCCGATGTCGGTTTCAAACGTGAAATTCAAGCCTTGTTTGAGTGTTCGAGCGTCGAGAATGAAAGGCAGACCTTCAGGCGCACCTCGCAATCTTGCGTTGACTGATTTCAACGCCGTTGCCAGCTTTTCGAGATTTTCCGGCGCGCGCGAATAACAAACGTCAAGATCGAAGGTCAGATGAACCGCGCCATGCATGATAACTGCAACTCCGCCGATGATGACGAAGTCAACTTGAAAAGCGACTAGCAAGGCAACTTGTGGTTCGAGTTCCTTCATTGGGCACCAAGTTTATTTTGGGCGCGAAGCATCGCCTGACGGGCTTCTCTGGCAAATTCACGCAAACCTTCAAGGGTTTCGACTCTTTCCTCCACAGTCATTTTTAGACTGGCGAGCGTCAGGGTCAGGTCAATTCCGAATTCTTTCGCGCGCCAGCCAGCCGTGCCAGGTTCAGGGTTCAGGAATCTTTGCTCCTCTTCGGGGGTGAAGGTCATTGCTGTCAGTGTGTTTTGTAGATTCGCCATGATGTTTCTCCTGTTGCGATTCTAAATCATCGGCGCAGCCAAAAGCAGTCGCGCTCATTGCTTGGTCAGCGTTTCATCCAGATTCAAAAGCACGTTGGCGACCAGCGTCCACGCGGCGAGTTCCGGCGCGGGCAGTTCGCGGTTTTCGCCTTTCAGCAATTGGTCGGCAGTTTGCGGAGCCGCTTTGTAATTCGCCAGTTGCTGGTTGTAGAGCGCAGCCAGCCGATCCAGTTCCGCCGGCTTGGCGTGGCGACCGGTGCAAAGCCTGAAGCCGTAATCGAGCCGCGCTTTCACGTCACCTTCGATTTCCAGAAATATGCGTTTGGCCAGCGCGCGCGCCATTTCCATCGCGGCTTCGTCGTTGAGCAGCGTCAGCGATTGCAGCGGAGTGTTCGTGCGAATGCGGCGGACTGTGCATTGTTCGCGGCTGGTGGCGTCAAACGTCATCATTGCCGGATACGGCGAAGTGCGGCGCAGAAAGGTGTACAGGCCTCGGCGATAACGGTCTTCGCCTTTGCTGACAGACCATTTTTCCGAACTGTAAGGATTGCGCCAGACGCCTTCGGGTTGCGAAGGCATGACGCTGGGGCCGCCTAGTTTGCGGCTGAGCAATCCGCTGGCCGTCAACGATAAGTCTCGGATCATTTCGGCTTCGACGCGGAAACGCGGGCCACGCGCCAACAGCCGATTGTATTGATCGCGTTCCTGCAACGCCGCGCTGACCGATGAATCCTGCCGATAAGTCGCTGAAGTTACGATCACGCGATGAATCTTTTTCATGCTCCAAGCCTGCGGTACGGAACCCAGAGCGGTAGCGACGGGGTTAGGGCTTGAGTGTAGATTGCTGGAACCGACCCGGTCGCTACCGCTCCCGGTTCCGTACCGACCTTCCATTAGCTCAACCGCCAGCCAATCCAACAACTCAGGATGCGAAGGCGCAGAGCTTTGCGTGCCGAAATCTTCTGACGTTTCGACAATACCGCGACCGAAGAATTGCTCCCAGAAACGATTGACGGTCACGCGCGCAGTCAACGGGTTGCTTTCGTCTACCAGCCATTTCGCCAAGCCCAGCCGATTGGTTGGCGCGCTTTCCGGCATTGGATTCAAGGTCGCAGGAGTTCCGGCGTAAACCTTGTCGCCGTGACTGTAAAAGTTGCCGCGTTCGCGCACCCAAGTCGAAGGCCGGTCGTAGCCGGGTTTTTCCTGCAAGACCAACGCGGTGACTATGCCCAGATTTTTGGCGGCGTCCTGCAAATCTTTCAGCCGGTCGCGCTCGGCTTTCAACAGTGGAGTCGTGCTGCGGAAATTGGCTGACAAGTCTCGTTTCTCTTTTTCTGTGCGGCTGGATTTCGCCATTACCAGTTTCAATCCGGCGGGAACGTTGACCAGCTTCAGCGGAGTTTCACTGTCGGTGGCAGACAGTCGCAATCGGCCAATGCTCTGGCACAAACCACCGGCCAGAAAACGCAGCCGAATTGTCAGTTCGACCGGCTTATTCGAGGCGAACGGTTTGTCGAGCGCGAAAGCAGCCTGGCGCATCATTCGAGTCGTGTCGTTCATCGCGTTAATCAACCAGCCGCGCGGACGGTCGCTGACGTTCAGCATCTCGTAATTGAAAAACGACTTCGGATCAATTTTGCTGAGGCCGTCGTCCCAGCCGCCATCTGTGAATCGCAACGGCTGGCCACCCTCTGATGTGAAAGCTGTGACTTCAATTGTTGAAAGAATGAAGTTGCCGTAAAGGTCACGGCCTGGCCCGCCGCGCGGCAAACTCTTGTCAGGCATCGCTTCGATTCGCAGCGCCGACAGTTTTGCCAGCGGCAGTTTGGCTTTGATTACGTATTCGTCGAACTCAGGGTCTTTGCCTGAAGCCAGCAAGGATTTGTCTTCAAGCTTTGTCAGCGTTGCGCCGCCGGTTGATTTGAAATCAGTTGGATCAAGCGTCGTCCATTTGGCAGGTTCGGCAAGAATCTCTTTTTCCCATTCGGCTTGAGCCGCGTCCAATTGCGGCGTTTGGGTTTTCAGCGTCGTTTCCAGCTTGGTGATCTGGCTGTTGAGTTCTTTACGCTTGGTTTCCTGTTCGGGCGTAGGCAGTTCCAGCGTTGGTTCATAAGCGACTCGGCTAAACGCTTCGGAGCCTTGAATCTGATACGCCGAATTGTCGAAAAAGGAATACAGCCGGTAATAATCGCGCTGAGAAAACGGATCGTATTTGTGGTTGTGGCATTGCGCGCAGCCCAGTGTCGTGCCCAGCCAGATGGTTGCGGTCGTGTTGACGCGATCAACCATCACTTCGTACCGAGCCGCGTCGGGATCAACGCCGCCTTCGGTGTTGAGCTGAGTGTTGCGATGAAATCCGGTGGCGATTTTTTGCTCAGTCGTCGCGTTCGGAAGCATGTCTCCGGCAATCTGTTCAATCGTGAATTGATCGAAAGGCAGGTCTGCGTTCAGCGCGTTGATGACCCAATCGCGGTATTTCCACATCACGCGCAGGTTGTCTTTTTCATAGCCGTTCGAGTCGGCGTACCGCGCCAAATCCAGCCACGGACGCGCCCAGCGTTCGCCGTAATGTTGCGACGCGAGCAAACGATCAACGACTATTTCATAAGCGTTGGGCGATTTGTCGGCCAGGAATTCGTCAATCTCTTTGACGGTGGGCGGCAAGCCAATCAAGTCCAAATACACGCGGCGCAGCAAGGTTTCTTTCGACGCTTCTGGCGAGGGAGTTAAGCCTTCTTTTTCCAATCGAGCCAGCACGAAAGCATCAATCGGATTGCGAACCCAGCTTTGATTTTTGACTTGTGGAATTGCCGGGCGGACTGGTTTTACATAAGCCCAGTGCTGCGGGATTGCAGATTGAGAATTGCGGGTTGCGGATTCGTCCGATGGCCAGACAGCGCCTTGATCTATCCATTGGCGAATCAATTCAATCTGCTCGGCCTTCAGCGCATCGCCTCCCATTGGCATGCGAGCTTCGCCGCCTTCGCCCAAAATTCGTTTCAGCAAGATGCTGGATTTGCTGTTGCCGGGAATGATGTTGGCTCCGCTGATGCCGCCTTTCATCGCCGTCGTTTTCAAATCCAGTCGCAATTGCCCTGCAGCTTTTTTCGGCCCATGGCATTGATAACAACTGGCGGCGAAGATCGGTTCAATGTCGCGTTTGAAATCAATCGCCCCTTGTTCAGTACCGCGCGCGTTAGCAAGCGCGTTCGGCAAGATCAGAGCAGCGGCTGAAACCATTGCCGCGAAGAACGATCCGGTGACAAAAAGTCCGGTGACAAAAAGTTTGATAGCTCGACGCATAAGTGCCTCGACAGACATTCGATTGCTTGTTGATGAACTCGATCAGCGATTCTGACCGTGAAGGAATTGGTAAATCCAATGTGACGGCGCAAAAGATAGCACAGCGATTTTTGGTTGGCGAGGTGTCAGGCGGATTTGCTTATGCTGGCGGGGTGGCCGTTGTTTTTTTCGGATTTGTGGTCAATCGGGATGGTGGCGATAACGGTAGTTCCTCGACCAGGAAGGCCGGAAACCTTAACCTCTCCGCCGAAGATGTGTGCGCGTTCGCGCATACCCAGCAAGCCAATCGAATGCGGATCGCTGATTTCTTTTTCGGTGATGCCTCTGCCGTTGTCACGAATTTGCAGAGTCAAGGAACCATTTTTGCGGGTCAGGCTGACTTTGATGGCTGTGGCGTCCGAATGCCGAGCAACATTGGTCAGCGATTCCTGAAAGATTCGGAACAGGGCGGTTTCGCATTCCAGCTTGGGCAATTTTTGCGGCAACTGTTCGTTGAATTCGCACACTATGCCGGTGCGATTGCTGAATTCTTCGGCCTGCCATTCGATGGCGGCAATCAATCCCAATGTATCCAGCACTCCGGGGCGAAACTGTGTGGCGACGCGGCGCATGGCGACGATGGTTTCATCCACCAGTTCCAGAATCGAAGCCATCTTTTCTTTCAGCATTGGGAAATTGTCGGCGTCTTGCGGCAACCGTTTTTCAAACCATTTCAGGTCAATTTTCAATCCGGTCAGCAATTGGCCGAGTTCGTCGTGAATTTCGCGGGCGATGAAGGCGCGCTCTTCTTCACGTGCTTCCTGCAATCGGGCGGCGAGTTCGCGCAATTGCTCGCGTGAGTTTTTCAGAGCTTCTTCGGCATGCTTTCGAAATGTGATGTCGTTGAGTGTGACGATTCGACGGTCGAGTGTTCGAGCGACACGGACTTCAAGATCAAGCTCCGCGCCGTTTTTGCAGCGGACGTGCCATTCTCTGGAAATCTGTCGCAGCTCTTCGTTTGGAGTTGTCGAAGACGCCGCCTTGGCCCAACTGGTGATTGCGCGCTGGCGAAGTTCCGGGTCGGGGTAAGCACGACCGAACCATTCTTTCAGGTTTTTCACGTCTTCAATGGTGTAGCCTAAATCTCTGGTGAACTGGTTGTTGAGTATCTTGACCGAATCTTTGTCGTCAAGCACAGCCATCGCAATCGGCATTGAGCGCACAATCTTGTCCAGCAGATTTTCGTTCAAACTTGAGACGCGGAATCGGTAAACACCGAACGTCGCCAGTCCCAACAATGATGCGCACAGGAAGTAAAACCAGAATTGTTGGTAGAAAAGCTTTTTGACGTGAATAGAAGTCGCAACAAAGGTTTGCCCCCATCGTCCGTCGGCGTTGGCGGCTGAAAGTTTGAATGTGTAATCGCCCGGCGGCAGACTGGTGTAATACGCCGTTCGTCGGTCATAAACGTTGTTCCAATCCTTGTCCCAGTTTTCGAGCATGTATCGGAACTGAATTTCTTTCGGCGCTATCAGGCTCAATCCGGTGTAATGGATCTCCAGGCTTTGCAATCCCGGACCAATTTCTATCGTCTGGCCGACAGGGATCGTGACGTTATTGGCTTTAATCAGGTTGATCGCCACTTTTGGTGGAGTCAATTCATCCAGAATTAAGCGCGGATCAAACGTGACCAATCCTTTGATGGTGGTAATCATCACTCGCCCATCACGAGTAATCCACGAAGATGGTTGAGACCCGCCATTGCATTCTTCGGTTCGCAATCCGTCGGAGGTTCCATAACGAATCGGGGTTAATCTTGGAATTTTCCCTTCGTCCAAATCATCGAACTGCTGTTTGAGAAGGCGGAAAATGCCGTGATTGGAAGTCAGCCACATGTAACCCAAACCGTCTTCCACCGTATCGAAAACCTGATTTTCCAGCAATCCTTGATCGGTGGAATACGTGGTAATGGTTCCATCCGGTCGCATTCGGCATAAACCATTTTGGTAGGTTCCGATCCAGAAATGCCCGGCTGCATCTTCGTAAATTGCCGTCGGCTGATCGGGCATGCCTTTCGTTGTCGAATAGCTGGTAACGATTTGGTCTTTGATTCTGAACAATCCATTTGGCATTCCTGCGAACCAGACGCTGCCATCACGCGAAACCAACAGGTCGCCAATCAAATTGCCCCCCAATCCTGACTGATTCCACGAATTGTCGAACTTGCCATCTTTATAGCGGCTGACTCCGTTGTAAGTTCCGATCCAGAGACTTCCGTCTGAGGTTTCGCTGATGGCAGTGACTTTGTCATCAATCAAACCGTTTTTTGTGGAAAGGCAATTAAAGCGCCCGTTTTGAAAATTGCACAGACCGCCACCGGTTCCCAGCCACAGATCGCCGGATTTGGTTTCGTATAAAGCCAGGACTTCGCTGTCCGGTAAACCGTCCTTGATTGACCAGGATTGGACCTTTCCGTCTTTCATTCTGGCCAGACCGCCGCCTGCGCCAAGTCCCATCCAGATGCTGCCATCGCGCGATTCCATCACGCACCAGATGTCGTCTCGTGGAACGCCTTCGGCTTCGCCATATACTTTGAACTTGGATTTTCTCAGCTTATACAGACCATTGCTTTTGGTTCCGATCCACAAGATTCCTTCATAATCCACCAGCAGGCTGTGAATCTGATCGCGCAAAGCGTTGACCGCTTTGGAATAATCCACCAGTTGATTGTTAAGCAGGTAGCTCAGCCCGGTTCCTGTTCCGATCCACAAGGCTCCTTCGGCGTCTTCGGCCAACGAGTAAACGCTGTTATTCGGCAATCCATTTTTGATGGTGTAGGCGGAAAACAGGCCGTCTTTGAACCGGTTTAAACCGCCCTCTGTGCCAATCCACAAAGCTCCGTCGCGGCTGACAAAAAGCTTGGTGATTTTGTTGTTGGTCAGCCCGGTTTCCTCTGTGAAGTGTTCGTATTTGCCGTCTTTGATTCTGCTCAATCCATGGTCTGAACCAACCCAGACGCTGCCGTCATCTGTAAAGGCGATGTTTCTGATGTCGTCGTGAATCAGTCCGTCTTTGGACGTGATCGTTGTGATTTGTTCGCCTGTTATTTTGGCAATTCCGTTTCGCGTGCCTACCCAGATTGTGCCGGATTGATCTTCTGCCAAAGCTGTAACGTATTTTCCGGGAAGCCCTGATGTTGCCGTGTAGGTTCGGAACTGTTCGTTTTTGATTTGATTCAGTCCTTCTCTGGTTCCCACCCAAAGACTGCTGTCGCTGGCAGCAAGAATGACGTTGGTGAAAATGGCTTGTTCCGCCCAAAACTTCGGGTCTTTGAAGGTTTTGAAATTGATGCCGTCAAACCGCGATACGCCTTCCTGAGTTCCAATCCACAAGTACCCGTCTTTTGTGCGAGCCAGATCAACCACGGAGTTTTGAGGCAGTCCCTGATCGGAACTCCAGTTGTTCAACATGAACCGCAAGTGATAAGCCTGAGCAGGGTCTATTCCAGCGGAGGAAGGTGTGGAACCAGGAATGGGTTCACTTGAAGTTGAAAGGGAAGCAGGTAAAGGCGAGGCATCAGAAATGGAAACAAGACGCGACAGTCCCGGCAAGGCGGAAAAAAACAAAACGATGACGATGAAGGCCGGGAGCTTTATTTTCAAATAGGCCATAACAACAGATCCGACTGATTTTGAATAATTCTGATTGTAGTCTAAAACCCGACGCCGACAATTCCTGCCTGTGCCAGTCATTCCGATGAGGGGAAGGCTGGAAATTCCTACCAAATTGCTGCTCCAACGCCGAAGGTATTTAGAACCACCGAGCTAAAAGTACCATTAACGAACAAAACTCGCCATCAAAACTGTGCAATTTTCACATCATTCAGGATTCTTTCAGGAAACTTTCAAGCTAATTTCAAAACAGCTTTAAGACTTTGTCCGACAGTCCCGGCTAAATTCCCATTCGCAATGAGGAGGTGAACCGAATGAGACAGACCAATGCTGTTCCTGATCCGATTTACACGGCAGTCACTGAAAAACTGCCAGAGACGAAGTTGCCGAAGGCGGATAAAGCTTCGTTCAGCCGCACTTTGTTACACGTCGCCTGGATGGCGATTTTGCTGGGATTGATTGTTGAAACCTTGATTCTGATCGTTGCGGCCAGTTTCGGCAGCGTATTGGCCGCCAAACCATTTTTGGCCGACCTGACCCAAAAAGTTTCGTGGTCGGTCATCGTTTGTATGGGCTTGGCGCTGGCGCGAGGCGCAACCAGGTTGTTTGCCGCAACGGCACAAACTGTGTTGGTCGGAGCGGCTGGGTTGTTGACGGCTCCGGCGGCATTTGCCGTTGCGCGCAGCTTGCACGAAGGGGTGCAGGAAGCTCTGTTCATCAAGGTTTTTCAGGGCGGCGCAGGATCGCCCGTGTTGCTGGCTCTGATCAAAGGCGTCGAATACGGCTGTCTGGGCGCGTTGCTGATGTGGATTGGCAAACAGGTTTGGGGCAAGGCGCTGGCTCACGCCGGAGCCGGTTTGGTGATCGGAATTGTGTTTGGCGCGGTGCTGATTGGCGCGATGGCTTGGGGAATGGCTTCACCAATGTCTGTCGGTACGATCATTTCGCGTGCGCTGAACGAAATCATCAATCCCGTCGGATGTTCGTTGACGCTTTATTCGGCTGAGATTCTGGGACGTTCGCAGGTCGCCGCTGGTGATCTGGACGATTAAATCTTTAGGAAGTGATATCACCCGTCACTGAAGACCCCCTTCAAGTGGCGAAACTCAATGGTTCGTCGTAACTGAAAAAGGAGGCTATCAATGTTTAGGAATTTTCGTTTGTTCGTCAGTTTGATGTTGGCGTTTGTGATGATTGCCCAGCCGTTGGCGACAATGGCTCAGGACAAGAAAGTGAAATTCGGCGGTGGTGGATCGTCTATCCAAAATGAGACTAGCGTCACCATCAACAGCGTTCGTCTGATCAACTCGCAAGATTTGGTTGAGGTTACTTGGGGTGTCCAGCTTCCGACAGGTGTGCAAGCGACAGGATTTGATGTTCTGGTAGAGGCCCAATTAAGCAATGGAAGCACTAAAACTGACAACAAATCTTTTGGTGGCGATGCGCGGTCGGGCAACTTCAAATTCAATTTGCTGGTGGTTTCAAACGACGGCCTAAAACCCGGCAGCGGAAATTCCGGCGACATCGGACCTGTGACTTTCAATGGTAAATCTGACAAAGGAAAGCTGAGTTCCAACTCGAAGTCGGCTGATAATAAATCCGACGACAAAACCCCGCGCAAATTTGGACAAGGCAATATCTCTGGCGGTGGCAAAAACAATAATGAGGAACCGATTGGGCCTGGCGTTGGCTCGAATAAAGGGAATAACGGTATTCGTCCGGTCAAACCGACTCCAACTCCAAAGCCAGTGATTCCTCCGGTAGCGCCGAAGCCCACGCCGAAACCTTCTCCGAAGCCGGAGCAGGTCAGAATAACCACCCTCCGCGCTCGCATCAACGCGAAGTTCGCCGCCGGAAACGACCTGGCTGCATTCAGCGATTTCATTCAACCGACCGACGCCGTCACTGGCGAAATGAGGCTGAAAGGCGCTCGCGGCAATGCGCTGCAAGCCAAAAAGCTGATCCATCTGAATTCGGTGGCTCGGTTGGCGACAGAATGCGCGTCGGGGCAGGAATGTTTCGACATCATCGCCGAACTTCGCGGAGCGGAAGCGACAGGGCAGTTCAAAGTTTCGATGGAAGTCATCTTCGCCAACGGCGTTCGCCGCAACACCGCGCGAACAGTCGGCAATCTTTTCCGCCCGGTTCGACTGTCAGTGGACAAGATCGCCGGTCAACAAATTGCCAACGTACTGGTGAACATCAACGGCGGTGGCAACCGCGAACAGTTCACCAAAACCGACACCGGCGGTGTAAACATTCAATCACCGGTTTCCCCAACCAAGAAATGAGATAGCTGATAACAACTGGCTGGCGGCAAAGCGCACGTTTTCAAAACGGCGTGCAATCAAGCGAAGAAGCGGCACTCGTCTTCATCGCCTCATTGCAAATCACCGATTGACACGTTCGGCAGGGAAGCGTGCGCCTTGCCGCCAGCGATTTCAATAAGGAGATCAAACATGCAACTCAAATTTACTCCGCTGAAAACCAAAGCTAGAAAAGTGATGGCCACTGCGCTGATTATTTTGGTCGCATTCGGAGCGATCATTGCGGACACAGTGACCAAGCCGCGCGATTTTGACGGCCAGATCAAACTTTCCATTTGCGGTTCGGACGGCAAGGGCGGTTGGGTAGTAAAGGATACTGTGACCGCCAATCTTCGCTTCGGGTTCAATATCACCGATCTGGCAAGTGGCAAAACTATCAAAAGCGATTTCGTCTGGAGCGGCCGTACGGCCAAAGGCACAAACTTCCGTGTTCGTCTTCTGGGGCAAGGGCAGGCCAGTTTCAACCCAGCCAACGGAGCCATCGAAGAACGGCTACCGCTCGAAGTGGAAGTGAACGGCAAGAAAGAGTCTTTTCAAATACCGCTCAACACCGAACAGGTCAGGACGGCAATCGGCTCGCTTTCCGGCAAACGGGCGCAAATCAACGGCAACGTCGGCGAGATGGCGCTGGTTGGCGAATCGCTGTTGAAACAGGTCAACCCATTTGAGAATCCGGCTGGTGTTAAACCCGCTCAGGTGGGCAATCGGTCAGGCTCCAAGGCAGAGCCGATTGCGGTGGTCGCCGAACTCAAAGGCCGCGTAGTTGCCAAATAACTTCACTCAAAGTTGAAAAAGTTTCTTTCAATGTTGACCAATGCTGACAAGACAAAGGTCATTGAAAGTTACGGCAAGCTATCGCTCAACTTTTCCAACCCCGCTTCCCGCAGTTTTTAGCCTCCTTGAAACCTGCGGTGCGAGTACCGCTCTGCGGGAAGCGGTCTTTTTCGATTGAATTGCCCAATCCGATAGCCCAGGCGGTCTGCGTGTGGACTGACTGCTGCCTGACTGGCCTGAACCAGCCAGGCTCTTGTCCTGGCACACAAGATGGCCGCCTGAGCTACCGGAGAATCTCGGGCAGAGTTTTTTTTGAAGACTTTCACGCGAATTTCAAATCCGCTTCAAGATTTCAGGTGGCCGGTTTGAGTATTTTTCGCGGCGTTGGAACAGAAACCGGAAGCTGTAGCGACCGGATTATTGATTGGCTAAACAAGGAGGCAAGCAATGCAGAGATCAAAACTTTTCACCGCGATTCTTTTTTCAATCGCAATTCTCATTTCCAATTTCGCTGGCGCGCAAGCTCAGGGCAAGAAGAAAAATCAGGGCAACGGTTCGCCTGCGCCGATTGGCATTCAAGTCGCTGAACCGGTTGATCGAGACAAGGCAAAAGTCGCCGTGACTTCGGCCAAAGTGCGAACCGTTGGCGCGAACGTTTTTGCCGAAGTGAAGTGGGAATTTTTCGCTCCGCAGGGCAGTCGCGTCGAAACAGTGGACGTGGAAGTCATCGGCGATTTGGGCAACAACACCGGCGTTTCAGAAAAAAAGAGCTTTGGAGCAGTCACTGGTGGATCGCTGTTTCTGGCCGAAGTTAGCAAGCATCCGGCCAGCGATTTCACCAATATCAATGCCAAAGTCTCCGTCAAATTCCGCGACTTCAGCAACAACCAGCTTTTTGCCAAAGGCGCGGTCAAGAACTTTCCCGTTACGGTGAAACAGGTTCCGCAGCCGAAGCCCGCGCCGGTTCGCGTCACTATTAAACCGACTCAGATCAACGGATTGAACACCTTTGTTTTCTGGGATGTGGCAGGTGTCGGAACCAATAACCAAGTCGAAAGCTTCACAGTGACAATCACCGCCGACCTGGAAAAAGGTCAGTCGGTCGAGAAGAAATCACAGGGGCGTGAGCTTCGGAATCCGGCAGACCGTTCGACGCAATTCAGTTTCGTGCAAATAGGAGTGATCAATGCTTCGGCGATTCTGAAAACTCGCGTTGTGATTGTCGCATTCGTTCGTGATCGAAACACCAATCTGATAGATCGAATTACCGAAATTCGTGAAGACGTTTTCCCGCCCGCGCCGCTGCCGGTCGTCAATCTGGCGGTCAGCGATTTCAAGGCCAGCTTGAACAATCTGCTGTCGGTCAACTGGGCGATCAATGGCGACGGGGGAAGCGGGATCAAATCATTTGAAGTCAGTCTGACGACGATCTTTCCCGACAACACGCAAACGACTCAAGTGTTTCAGGCCAGTCCGCAATCTCGCAGTTTTACACGCTCGATTTTGCCGACCAATGGCGCGCCGAATGGGTTCAAACAGGCGTTGGCCACCATTACGGCCAAAATGGAAGCCAACGACGGTCGCCAGTTTGATGTCGTCGCCAAACGCAAGCTGTTCTAAAGCTTGGTCACGTACCGCGCGCAGTAGCAAGCGGCTATTCAAAAAACTTTCAAGAAACTTTCAGCCGACGCTCAAGATTTCAATTGCTCGGTTTGGCTATCTTCACGCTCGAAGTTGAGAGAAGGAGTGAGATTGAGGGCGTGAGCAGTCGGGCAAAGCATCCGGCTTGCTCACGTCAAAACTAAAACAGCACTGTTCAACGAGGAGGCTTTCCATGATTCGCAGAATGATTCTTTCAATCGCAGTGACAATGATGATTTCGATGTTGGCCGTCGCCGTTCAGGCTCAGGATCGAGTCAACGTAGTCATCAACAGCGTCACCATCAATCGCACAGCGGCGGCGGTTACGCCCGGCAAATCGCGGACTGTGTTTGTGGATTTTCAATGGCTGTGCCAGCCCACAGGAGCCAAAGCCAAGCTGGTCACGCTGGAAGTCGTGCTGGAAACGATGAACACCGACGGCAAACGCAGCACAGTCACCAAGAAGTTGAAGGACTGGACTGAGAACCGACCGATTGACACGCGGATTGATCTGCCAATGGCTGAAGGCGTCTTTGCCAAAGGCTTTACGCTGACTTTGCGCGGCAAATTCCAGCGTGAAGGAACGGAAGGTTTGATGGACACCAGCGCCGTCAAGAAAGGAACCTTCCCGCCTCCGCCGCCAACGCCCAAAAAATAGAGTTACCGCCTAAACGTGGGGCGTGGTCAGGCAAATCAAGGGGACAGGTCCACGCCCCGCGTTTTCTTTCTGCTTTCAAAACACTTTCAAGAAAATTTCAATCGCCGCTCAAGATTTCAGGTGAGCGGTTTGGCTAAAGTGCGCTCGTGGTTGGGAGAAGGAACGGGAATTACGGCGAAAGGAAGTCTTCAGAGAGCAATTTTGCCTGAAATTAACAACAACAATTCATAGAAGGAGTTTTTCAATGGTTCGTAAATTTGCTGCATCGTTATTCATCTCTGCTTTGACGCTGACGCCAGTGCTGGCTCAGAAAGAGACGACTAAAGAAAAAGAAGTTGTCGAAAAAGCCAAACAGGAAAAGGTGGCTGGCAAAAAGGCCACCGAAAAGTCGCAAAACCTGTCGCCGAGCGAAAAAATGAGCAAGAAGCCTCTGCCGCGTCCAACTCCGCCTGCCGGGAACAACGGCGGAATGAAAGACAACAACGGAATGGGGCCTGGCGGAATGAAACCCGGCGACAAAGGCAATGGCGGCGCTGGTGATATTCAGCTTGGCGCTGAGGTCATGATCCTGAACGTGATGAAAAACGATGCCAATGCCAAACCGAATCCGAACGGCGCGGGCCGTCTGGTTCCGGTCAAAGTCGAATGGAAGGTCAAATTGTCGCCCGGCGCGAAACTGATGGAATTGGAAGCCATGTTGAGCACCACGAACACTGACAATTCGATGACCAAAGTCTCCAAGATGCTTTCGCTGGCTGCCAACAGTGAAACGATCATGCTGCCCATGCCCGAAGGCGTGTTCGCCAAAGACTTCGTGCTGAAGATCAATGCGAAGTGCGCGACGGCATCCGGTCGCACGGTTTCCTCCACCGAAACCAAGACCGGCATGTTCCGCGTCGCCGGCAAGTAACGACGATCTCCCCGAACGCGGGGCGCGGCAAGGCAATGGTCAGGGGAAAGGCCGCGTCCCGCTTTGTTTTCAACCTTAAACCAACCGGAGGTGCTCCCATGTTTCACGTCAAATCAAACAGGTTTTATCAGCAATTGGCTCTGGCTTTTGGCGTTTTGATTCTGGCACTGGCTACTGTGGCCGTAGCGCAAAGTAAGAAGAAACAAGATCGGATTGGCGGTGAGCCTGTCGAAATCACCATCGTCAACGTCACCAAAAAAGACGCGATGGCCAAACCTTCGCCCGACGGAATGGGGCGCGTAATCCCCGTCGAAGTTCAATGGAAAACCGCAGGCGAAGCGCGGCTCATCAATCTGGAAGCGATGCTGAAAACCAGCAACACCGACGGCACGACCAGTGAAGTCAAAATGATGCTCAATGAAAAAATGACTTCCGGCACGTTGATGCTGAAGATGCCAAACGATGTCTTTGCCCGCGAATACACGCTGACGTTGATGGGCAAATGCGTTTGGGAAGGCGGACAGGGAACTTCCAAAGCCAGCAAGAGCGGCGTGTTTCCTATGCCCGCGAACGCCGGAGTAAAGAAGTAAAGGAAAGTTTGGAGTGCTGCGGCTGGACGCAGCTTTGGTGTTCTGAATAAAGCCGCTGTCGAGTTACTAAATCAGAACAGCCTGGATTGGCACATTTTCCAGAAGTGGCTCACGCGAAGACGCCAAGTCGCAAAGAAGGAAATGGGGGCTTGGTGATCTTTGTGACTTGGCGTGAGACGGGTGTCCCAATGTTGCTTGTTCTGATTTAGTAATTTTTGGGTGATCAAAGAAAAGCTGCGACCGGTCGCAGCACTCCAAAGTACCTTTTAGGAGAAAATCAAATGCGCGGTTCTCTCAACAAATTTTTTGCCGGTTTCTCACTCGTACCGGCGCTCGCTCTTTGTTTGGCGATGATGCTGGGACTGACTCCTCTTGGTTCGAGTGTCGCCGCCAATCGTTCACAGGATTTGACCATTCAGGCCGACTTTGACGGCAAAACCATTTCACCCGACGATGCAATCGAACTGACGTTGAGTCGGCTGCCTTTGCCTTCTGAAGGCCGAATCGCTGTCGTCGTCGGCCAAACCGATTTGAGCGATTTGTTTCTCGCCGAAGGCAACAGCTTGAAACACGCGCCCAAACCGTTTCCGCTGCCCGAAGGCGAAACCACGTTGACGGTGTATCTGGTTACACCGAGCGGCGATTGGAAAGAAATTGCCAGCTTCAAGTTGAAAGTGGCGTCGAAACCCGAACCGGTTGCGCCCGTCGTGGCCGAAACGGCTCCAGCCGCGAATGCCGAACAAGCGACAGCAACTCAAACTGCCGACGCTTCTCAAGCTGCGGCACAGGCTCAAACTCCAGTCGAACCGGTCAAGCGCCGCTTTGGCTTCGACAAATTCGAGATGTTGCCTTCGCTGAACATCGGCTTCAAATCGCAATTTGCCGAAACGCATTTTCCCGATTCCAACAAACCCGAACGGCCAACTTTTGCCGACGCGACTTTGCAGGGAACGTGGAAAAGCGAAATGACTCGCGGCACGTTCAACATGCAGCACCAGTTCGACATTGTCGGTTCCAGCTTTCGCAACGAAGCTCTGCGATTTGGCGAACAGGGAGCCAACGCCCGCCGCGTCGAGATGTCGTCTTACCTGATGCAGTTCCAGCACGGAACGCGCAAACTGAGCGTCGGACATTCCAGTTTTGGCACACAGCGGCATTTGATTAACAGTTTCGCCAGTCGAGGATTTACCGCCGCCGTGCCGATCAGCGAACATCTGGATGTTTCGCTGGCGGCGATGAATTCGACGAACATCGTAGGCTTTGACAACTTCTTTGGTCTGGCGAATTCCAGGCATCGTCTTTACGGCGGAGTCGTCGGTCTGGAAGTTTTCTCCAAACGACCGGGCAGTTTGCGTTTTGAAACCGGAGCCGTTGATGCCTGGTTTCTGGCTGACCGGCAGAACTTCACGCAAGGAAACATCAACGACAGCGAGCGCAGCAAAGGCGCGAGCTTTCGTCTGCTGGCCAAAGACAAAACCGAACGCGCGCGATTCGATGGAGGGTTTACGCGCAGCCAGTTTTTCAACCCGGAAGACCCGTTGCTGAATCAGGACGCGGCGAACGTTGTTCAATCCCAAGTCACGACGCGCAATGCTCGTTATGCCGAAGGCAGCATTGACCTGTTGAAAGAACTCTCCTTCGTCAAAGCGAAACCGACGGCAACTCAACCGGCTAACGGTGAAGCGGTGGCACAACAACAAACAACCGATGCTCAAGCCATCGCTTTGCCTGATCCCAAGAAGCTCAACCTGACGTTGAACGTCAAACACGAACGAGTTGATCCGCTGTTTCGCAGCATTGGCGCGGCGGCTCAGCCAGATTTGAATCAGAACATCATCGAATTCGTTGGCTCGTTTGGCGAATTGTCGTTCACGGCTTCGCACACTCGATTCAACGACAATCTGGCGGGCATTCAAACGATTCTGCGGACGAACACGCGACGCGATACTTTCGCCATCAACACACCGACGCAGAATTTGTTCAAGCTGCGCCCGGCGGCTGTGCCGAACATTCTGTTGCCGCGCATTGGCTACACCTTTGAACGCACACGAGCCAATGCCGACTTCATCCCCATTGGCGGCGGATTCGATCAACCCGGAGCCATTCCAGATCAGGCGAACATCAACCAGAGCATCACCGCCGAATGGCAGTTGACCGAAAAGTATCGCGCCTCGTATCGGCTGAACCACACGTTGCAAGACAACCGCGCCATTGGCAGAGAAATCGCCGACTTGCAGAATTTCGTTCACACGGCCAGCTTCGGATTCACGCCGATGCCGACGTTGGAATTGAGCTTCGATTTGAACTTCGAAGACGCCAACAACCGCGAACTGGCGAATACGAATCGCACTTTGCGATTGGGCTTCATCGCCAACTGGCAAGCGACGACGCGGCAATCGGTCAATGTGACGTTTGCGACGCTGGGCGCTGGCGATTTGCTGCGAACGACCAACAGCCGCAACGACGAATTCGACGCCCAATGGACTTACCGGCTGACGCGCGAAAGCGAAAACAAATTCAAGAAAGTGCAGATGATTTACTTCATCCGCTATTCGAATCGTTTTGCTCGCACGAACAACTTCGTCGAACGGATCAATAACCTGACGAAGCTGAACACGTTTAATACAGGGCTGAATTTCATCATCTTTTAGCGCGTTCGAAGTTCCGCCTTTAGGCGGCAGCGCGGCATCAGCCGCCTAAAGGCGGAACTACGAACGCGACAGCGGAGAGCTATCGTGAAAAGAATTATCTCGACAGTTTTTATCTTTGTAATCCTGGCAGTATCGGCGCTGGCTCAAAACCAAATCAAAGTCAGTCCGACCAGCGCCAATGTCTACAGTCAGGGCGCGACGACGGTCTTTCTGACTTACGGCAATCTTGGCGATTACCGTCCGGCGGAAACCACCTGGTGCGGAGACATTCAATCAGCGCGGCCTGCGTTGGGATTCAACTGCGTGCCGGGAACTATTTATGGGACGCTGCCGCGCCGCTTTGATGTGTCGCGTCGCAGCGGAACGAACGGGTACACCGATGTCGTTTCAGTTCCGGCTTCGGTGGCGCGCAAGGCGTATCAAGCCGCCGCTGCAGGTGAAGATTCGCAGTTCTTTTACGTGCGCCGGTTTGTCAGCACGACGGGCGGCCTGGATCAGTTTATCCCTGTGACGATGCGATTGACCGGCAACGGCATTGCTGCGCCGTTTTCGCTGACCGATGTGCAACTCGGTTTTGGCCAGAGCACGGGCATTTCTGCCAGCGGGCAGGAACCTCAAGTGTTGTTCATCGAACCTGGCAAAAAAGCTCCGGCGGTGCGCGCCGAAATCAAATACACAGGTTCCGGTCGTTTGCGCGGACGTTGGGAAGTTGTTCGTCCCGGCGAGCCTTTGCCGGATGAGCGCGACCTGTTGCCGGAAAGCTCATTGCCAGTCGAAGAGCGCGGTTCGCAAGCGCGCTTCACGCAGATCAGCCGTTTCAACGTGTTTTTGTCTTCGGGCGGACGTTACACTTTGCAAGGGCCTGACGCATCGAAGTTACCGACGCAGGTTCCCGGACAGTATTTGATTTTGCTCCGAATCGAGGCTTCGGATGACGGATTGAACACGTCGGATTTGTCTGTGGTTGGCGCTGGCCGCAGTTCGGTCAACAGCGGAGCCGCCGCCGGATTCCCGCTGCCGGTTTTGCGTTACGTGGTTGGCGGCGGAGACAACACTCAAGATGTCGCCGCCCCCGGAGAATTCTTGCCACTGTTGCCGAAAGACGGTACAACGCTGGCTGCAACTCAGATTGCGGAATTTGTTTGGTCAGAAAATCCGCAAGCCAAACTGTACCGATTGGAAATCGAAGACGATAACGGAAAGCTGATTCACTCCGCCGTGTTGAAAGCGCCTGTGCGAACTTATCGCGCTCCTTCGTGGTTGAAGGCAAAAGCCGTAGACACGAACTTGCGCTGGCGAGTCATCGCGCTGGATGCAACCGGCAAAACCATTGGAGGGACTTCGCGGCGCAGCTTCCGATTCGCTCGGTGAGGCAGGAAAACTTTCGCCCACTAAGCTACACGAAGAAGACACGAAGAATTTTTTGACAGGATTTACAGGATTCAACAGGATGTTGAATATGCACGAGTCAGGTTCAAGCAAGTGAAAGCAAATCCTGAATAATCCAGTAAATCCTGTCTATGTTTCCTCTTCGTGATTCTTCGTGTGGCTTCGTGGGAGAAACAGGGAATAACAATGTCGAACCAAACTTCAAATTACGTAGACGTGTTGATTGTCGGCGCGGGTCTTTCCGGCATCGGCGCGGCGTGTCATTTACAACGCGAATGCCCGAACAAAACCATTGCCATTCTGGAAGGTCGCGCGACGATGGGCGGAACGTGGGATTTGTTTCGTTATCCCGGCATTCGTTCCGATTCGGATATGTACACGATGGGGTACAAATTCAAACCCTGGCGCGAACCTAAATCCATCGCCGACGGTCCTTCGATTTTGAACTACATCCGCGAAACCGCAGCGGAATACGGCATTGAGCAGAAAATCCGTTTCAACCAAAAAGTCGTCAACGCTTCGTGGTCAAGCGAAACCGCTCGCTGGACGGTGGAAAGTCGCCACAGCGAAACCGGCGAAGTTACGTTGGCCACGTGTAATTGGTTGATGATGTGCAGCGGTTATTACAAATACGACGCGGGGTACACGCCGGAGTTTCCCGGCTTTGACCAGTTTCAGGGAACAGTCATTCATCCGCAAAAATGGCCGGAGAATCTGGATTACTCCGGCAAACGTGTCGTAGTCATCGGCAGCGGAGCCACTGCCGTGACGTTAATTCCGTCAATGGCCAAAGCTGCCAGCCACGTGACGATGGTTCAGCGTTCGCCGACTTACATGGTTTCGCTGCCCGGTTCTGACGCGCTGGCCAACTTCATTCGACACTTCTTGCCGGAAAAACTGGTTTACCTGCTGACGCGATTGAAGAACGTGCTGTTCGGCATGCTGATTTACCAGTTATCGCAACGCCGACCGGAATTCGTCAAAAGCCTGATCAAGAAACAATTGCGAAAGGAACTTGGGCCGGATTACGACGTTGATCGTCACTTCACGCCGCCTTACAACCCCTGGGATCAGCGGATGTGCCTGGTTCCCGACGGAGACTTTTTTATTGCCCTGCGCGAAAACCGAGCTTCGATTGTCACGGACTTGATTGACAGCTTCACGCCGACGGGGTTGCAGATGAAATCCGGCGAACATCTGGACGCCGACATCATTGTCACAGCTACGGGGTTGGATTTGGTAGCGATGGGCGGAGCTTCGCTGGTGGTGGATGGCCAGCCTGTGGAACTCAACAAAACGATGAATTACAAAGGCTGCATGCTGACGGGCGTTCCAAACGTGGCGTTTGTCTTCGGCTACACCAACGCATCGTGGACGCTGAAGGCCGATTTGCTGTCGGAGTATGTCTGCCGAATGTTGAATTACATGGATAAACATAACTATCGCCAAGTCACTGTGCGATTGAATGATCCCGAAGTGCAGGAACTGCCGTTGCTCGATCTGACTTCAGGATATGTTCAACGCGCAATGGAACGCTTCCCTCGGCAAGGTTCCAAGCTGCCCTGGCGGCTTTACCAGAATTACTTTTTCGACACGATGATGATCCGCTTCGGTTCGATCGAAGACGACGCGCTGGAATTCAAAGGCGCGGAATCACCTGCGGCAGTCGGCGAAGTAGCGACAGCTTAACCGCAATCAACGTTTCTTATGATTCAATCATTTGCCGACTCAGAGACTGAGCGATTCTTTTCAACGGGGAAATCGCGTTATTTCCCGCCTGAAGTTCGCTCGCGCGCAGCGAAACGATTGACTCAATTGAACGCAGCGACCCGCATCGAGGATTTACGGCTGCCGCCGTCGAATCGGTTGGAAGCGTTGAAGGGAGATCGAAAAGGCCAATGGAGTATTCGCGTCAACGACCAATGGCGCGTATGTTTCCGGTTCGATGACGGCGACGCTTTTGATGTGGAGATTGTTGATTACCACTGAAGGGAGAAAACGATGTTCAAAAATGGATTACCACCAATTCACCCTGGCGAATTTTTACGAGAGACGTTGGAAGAGCTTGAAGTGTCGCAAGCGGAATTTGCCCGAACGATTGGCATCACGCCGTCTCGAATCTCGCAGTTTCTGAAAGGCGTTCGGCCTGTGACGGCGGAACTGGCGTTGTTGTTTGGGCGCGCTCTGGGGCAATCGCCGCAGTACTGGCTGAATCTTCAGGCTGCGTATGATTTGAAAATAGCGGAGCGCGCAATTGGCAAGCGGTTGAATTCAATCACTGAGTTGATGCCGGCTTAAAGTCACCGGCCAAAACCATGCAAATCAAACTTGACGATCTGACAGGCTCGGAAATTCGAGCCTTGCTGGAAGAACATTTGAAAAACATGCACGAGATTTCTCCGCCGGAGAGCGTGCATGCTTTGGACATTGCCAAATTGCAGCAGCCCGACATCACCTTTTGGACGGCGTGGGAAGGCGGAGAGTTATTGGGTTGCGGAGCGTTGCGCGAACTTGATCTAACGCACGGCGAAGTGAAATCCATGCGGACGGCGGCTGCTCATCGTCGCAAAGGCGTTGCCCGCGTAGCTCTGGAACACATCATCGCCGAAGCCAAATCGCGCAGTTACGCTCGGCTGAGTTTGGAAACCGGTTCGCAGAAAGAATTTGAACCAGCGCGCCGATTGTATGAAAGCTTCGGGTTTGTGTCTTGCTCGCCATTTGCCGAATACGAAGAAGACCCGAACAGCGTTTTTATGACCAAAGAGTTGTAGGTAGGCCGCTACAACGTCTGAAACTGTAATCACCAAAATAAAGGAGAACTATGAGCGACATCATCATTGTTGGCGCTGGGACGGCGGGGTCTGTCCTGGCAGAGCGGTTGACCAGTTCCGGTAAGCTTCGCGTCACGCTGATCGAAGCGGGCGGCAAACCATCCAGCCCTTTTGTCAAAATCCCTGCGGGCTTCGCCAAGTTGTTCAAGAGCAAGCTGGACTGGAATTTTGAAAGCGAGCCGCAAACCGCAGCCAGCGGGCGCAAAGTTTTCACTCCGCGAGGAAAGATGTTGGGCGGTTCGTCGAACATGAACGCGCAGATTCACCAGTGGTGTCATCCGGCGGATTTCGACGAATGGACGGCGGCTGGAGCCAAAGGTTGGGGATGGGAAGAAGTCGCGCCGACTTTCCGCGAACAGGAATGCTGGCTGGGCGAAGAATCTAATGGCGCGCGCGGACGCAGCGGCCCAATGATGGTTTCGCCGAACAAAAACGCTCACCAGTTGTCGAAGGCTTTTGTAGCGGCGGCGCGCGCAGCGGGATTGGGCGATCAGCCGACTTACAACGGCGATGCTTTTGAAGGCGCGTGGCTGACAGAACTGGCTCACAAAGACGGCCAACGATTCAGCGCCTTTGACGCTTACCTGAAACCGGCGATGCAGCGTCCGAATCTGGAAGTCGTGCGCGAAGCTCAGGTGTTGCGCGTTGAAATTGCCAACGGACGCGCAACCGGCGTCACCGTTCGCCAAGGCGGAGTTGAAAAAACATTTTCGGCGCGCGGAGTGATTTTGGCTGCTGGCGCATTCGGTTCGCCGCAAGTGTTGATGCTTTCCGGTATCGGCTCGGCGGATGCGCTGAAACGGCTTGGAATTCCGGTTTATTACGACGCGCCGGAAGTCGGCGCGAATCTTCAGGATCATCCGATGGTTGCCACCATCTTTCGCACGCGGGGAACCAACACGCTCAAAAGCGCCGAATCGCCGCTCAGCCTGATTCGTTACCTGCTTTTCAAAAAAGGCATGCTGGCTTCCAACGCCGTCGAAGCCTTTGCCTTCACGCAATCCAACGGCGCGCGCGGAACTGCGCCGGATGTGGAATTGATTCTGGCTCCGTTTGAATGGCGCAATCAGGGATTGGAAAACCCGCAAGTTGATGCCGTCAGCATTGGCGTAGCCGTCGTCGCTCCGCGTTCGCGCGGCAGTTTGCGATTGCGAAGCTCGAATCCGATGGACGCTCCGCTGATTGATTTCGGATTGCTGACCGACCCGGAAGGCAAAGACGCTGCGGCCACAGTGTTCGGAGCGCGGCTGGCGCGGAAAATTGTGACCACTTCGCCGCTGGCTGAGTTTGTGGAAGGAGAAATCTTCCCGGGGCCTGAACTCACTGATGATGCTGAATTACTGGCCAAGCTCGCGTCTGAAATTCAAACTGTTTATCACCCAACCAGCACTTGCCGAATGGGAGAAGACCCTCGCGCTGTGGTTGATTCGCATTTGCAGGTTCGTGGCGTAGACGGATTGTGGGTGGTTGACGCTTCCGTTATGCCAGCCGTTCCCAGAGGTCATCCGAACGCTGTGGTCGCCATGATTGCGAACCGCGCGGCTGGAATGATCGCTGCCAAAATCACCGCGTAAGGCAAACTATTTGGGAGGAAGATATGAGTAAGCGACATGTCTTTTGGGAAATGGCGGAAGGCAACGTGCCCATGCCACCCGCCGAGAAAACTCTTGGCTTCGAGTTTATCGAAGCCGTTCCTGATTCCGGCCAAATCACGCTTGAGTTCATGGCCAAGCCCGAATTCTGCAATGTGCTGGGAAACATCGGCGGAGGCTTTCTAGCTGCGATGCTGGACGAAGTGACGAGCTTGGCTCCGGCGACTACTTATCAGCATGGAGAGTTCGGGCCGACGCTTGAGCTAAAAGTCAATTTCATCCGAGCCTGCAAGCCCGGAAAGCTACGCGGGATTGGGCGAACCATCCATCGGACAAGTTCAGTCGCCTTTGTAGAAGGAGAGTTACGAGACGCCAACGAGGCGATCGTGGCAACGGCATCGGCGACGCTCCGAATCATTCGACAGGAATAAGGAGTTGCGCGATGACTGAAGCTGCAATGCGAATGACGCTTTGGGCAAGCGTCCTGCTCAACGGAGTTGGCGCAATGCTGTTTGCCTTTCCTTCATCTGGAATTGGAGCGGCGCTGGGACTTCCAGACCCAACGCCCTATTTGTACAACACGCTCTGCGCGCTCTTTGTCGGGTTGTTTGGCGGCGCTTATGTGTGGCTTGTGCGCCAGCCGCAACTTGACCGTCCGCTGGTGGCATTCGCGGCAATCACGAAGGCGTCTGTCTTCACGGTGTTTTTGATCTTTTGGTTGAAAGGCGTCGTGACCACGCTCGGATTGCTGATGGTGTTTCCGCATCTGGTAGTTGCGTGCCTTTTTGCCCGCTGGCTCCTATTCAATGGACAGCGACAATGAATTGCCTGCGTTGGTGTGACCAATTCTTGACAGCCTGCATTTCAAAACCTACCATCCCGTTTCGTTCGCACAGAGTTTTCTCAAAAGCCCCGCGAGCGGTTTTCACTCGCGGGGCTTTTGCGCGTTCATCGCCTCTCGCCGAGCGAAAATCCAATGACTTACGCAGGTGTCGGTAGCCCGCGCGTAAGCAAGGGCTTTTTTTCACCAAAACCAAGCCCTTCCTTACGGTCGGGCTACTGACACAGCGAGTTTTGCGTAAGTCCTACCCAAACAAAAATTCAGAAGGTATCAAGACAATGAAAGCAAAGAGACGTGTAGGTATTTTGGGCGCGACCGGAACGGTTGGCCAACGATTGATTCATATGCTGCGGAATCACCCTTACTTCGAGGTGACTGCCGTGGCCGCTTCCGACCGTTCGGAAGGAAAACGTTTTGCGGATGTGTGCAAATGGAAGCTGCCGTTTGAAATGCCTGAAACCGTCAAAGACCTGACTCTGTATCCGTCCAAAGTCGAACCAGGCAGGCCGCAAATTGATTGCGACATCATCATCGCCAGCTTGCCCGGAGACATTGCGCTGGAATCTGAAGGCTCATTCGCCGCCGCAGGCATTCCGGTCATCAGCAATTCGTCGGCGTTTCGCATGCACCCGGACGTTCCGTTGATCGTGCCAGAAATCAACGCCGATCATCTGGACATCATTCCTTATCAAAAGAAAAAGCGTGGCTTTACGACCGGGTACATCGTCACCAATCCGAATTGCACGACGATTGGATTGGTGATGGCGCTGGCTCCGCTGCATAAAGCTTTCGGCCTTGAAGCCGTGATGATGACTTCGATGCAGGCGATTTCAGGCGCGGGTTATCCCGGAGTGCCTTCGATGGACATCATTGACAACGTCATACCGCACATCGGCGGCGAAGAAGAAAAGGTCGAAGAAGAGCCGCAAAAGATTTTGGGCAAAGGCTCCAAAACCAAACTGACCGCCGCGCCGTTTCTGGTCAGCGCGCAATGCAATCGTGTCGCTGTGCAAGACGGCCATTTGGAATCCGTCCGCGTCAAACTGAAGAAAAAAGCTACGGTCGAAAAAGTCATCGAAGCTCTGGAATCCTTCACCGGCTTGCCGCAGGAATTGAAACTGCCGACGGCTCCGGCGCACCCGATCATCGTTCGCAGCGAAAAAGACCGTCCGCAACCTCGCCTGGATCGAGACGCCGAAAACGGAATGGCGACGGTGGTTGGACGCATTTCCAAAGACACCATCTTCGATTTCAAATTCACGCTCATCAGTCACAACACCATTCGCGGAGCGGCAGGGGCGGCGCTGTTGAATGCGGAGTTGTTGGTTGCTAAAGGACTGCTGTAGAGCGTTTGTAGTTCCGCCTTTTAGGCGGTGGCGGGCAGTCCAGCCCAGCCGCCTAAAGGCGGAACTACGAACATGGTTTTCGTATGTTGATCGTTATGAAATTTGGGGGCACTTCCGTCGGAAGCGCCGAGCGCATCGCGCAGGCCGCGGAGCTTGCCGTCAAAAGCGCGAAAGAAGGTCACAAGGTCGTCGTCGTTACTTCGGCGATGAGCGGCGTGACGAACAAGTTGATTGCGGCGGCTGAAAACGCTGTTGCGGGCGAATACCACAAAACCGTCAGCGATGAATTGCACGAACCGCATCGCCAAGCCGTGCATCAATTGATGCCCAACGAAGCCGCGCGTCGCCGCGAAGCTCTGGAATCGTTGAGGCAAAAGTTCGAGCGGTTTGAAACCTTGTGCAAAGGTTTGACGATGGTGCGCGAATTGACTCCGCGCACGCTGGACGCAATTTCGGGAATGGGCGAAATGCTATGCGCGCCGATTCTGGCCGGAGCGATTGCCGAACGCGGCGTGGCTTCGCGTTCGATTGAAGCGACGGAGTTGATTGTCACCGACGATCAGTTCGGACAGGCCGAACCTTTGATGGCGGAAACTCGGCAGCAAACGCGCGAGAAGTTATTGCCGCTGCTCGAAGCCGGAGAGATTCCCGTCGTCACCGGGTTCATCGCCGCCACCAAAGAAGGCGTTCAAACAACGCTCGGACGCGGAGGTTCGGATTACACCGCTTCGATTTTGGGAGCCGCGCTCGACGCTGATGAAGTCTGGATTTGGACGGATGTGAACGGCGTCATGACGGCCAATCCCAACGAAGTCCCAGAAGCTCGGACGATGCGCGAAATCAGTTACAGCGAAGCTTCGGAACTGGCCTATTACGGCGCGAAGGTGCTGCATTACAAAACGATTTTGCCCGCGTTCAAACAGAAGATTCCGGTTTTGATTTTGAACAGCTTTCAACCGACAGAAACCGGCACGCGCGTCAGCGTCACGGGGCATCCGTCTTCGCGTGGAGTCAAAGCCGTGACTTCGATTCGCAACGTCAGTTTGATCGCCATCAGCGGCAAAGGTATGCAAGGGATTCCCGGAATTGCCGCCAAAACCTTTGACGCCGTAGCCGCAGAGCGCGCGAACATTCTGATGATTTCTCAGGCGTCTTCTGAAAATAACCTGTGCTTTGTCGTCAACAGTTCCGAAGCTGCGCGAGTGGTCAAAGCATTAAGAGCTTCGCTTGAATTGGACTTGCTGCAAAACCACATCGAAGACATCGTGGTGGATGATTCGATTGCAGTCGTGGCCGCAGTCGGCGACCGTATGCAAGGCGCTCCGGGAATTGCCGGAAAAGTTTTTGGCGCTTTGGGGACGGCGAACGTCAACGTCATCGCCATTTCGCAAGGCTCATCCGAACGCAACATCTCGTTCATCGTCGGCGAAACCCAAGCCGCCGATGCCGTGCGCGCCATTCACCGTGCGTTTGAATTGGACAAACCCTCTCAATAAATATCAAAAGGCAAAAGGCAAAAGGCAAATATCAAAAGTAGGCTCGACGTTGGTTTCAATTTTTGACTTTTGATATTTGCCTTTTGACTTTTGATTTATCGAAATGCCTTCTCTTCGTTGTATCAATTGCCAAACGGAATTTCCTACCACTTCACGGATTTACACCTGCACGAACTGTTCTGGCTTGCTGGATGTCGTTTACGAACTGAACGAATTCACTGGCGAACGCCTGATGAGCGTTTGGGATTGGCGGCGCGCTTCGCCCAAAGCCGTTGACCAGAGCGGCGTCTGGCGATTTCGTGAACTTCTGCCAGACGCTGACGAATCCGACATCGTCACTTTGACTGAAGGCAACACTCAGATTTGGGAAGCTCCGCGTTCGGCTGGCTACGCCGGAATGAACCGGCTGGCCTTCAAGCATTTGGGGATGAATCCGACCGGCTCGTTTAAGGATTTGGGAATGACGACCGGCATTACTCAGGCCAAACGATTGGGAGCGACCAGCGTCGCCTGCGCCAGCACCGGCAATACGTCGGCTTCGATGGCAGCGTATGCGGCGCGCGCGGGAATGAAATCCTTTGTGTTTATTCCTTCTGGGCAGATTGCGCTCGGCAAATTGTCGCAAGCGCTGGATTACGGTTCGCAGGTCTTGCAGCTTGAAGGCGATTTTGACGATGCCATGCGACTGGTGCGAGAGATTGCCAACGAAACGCCGATCTATTTGCTGAATTCGGTAAATCCGTTTCGGCTGGAAGGGCAGAAGACCATCGCGTTTGAGTTGATGCAGCAGCGCGGTTGGCAAGCGCCGGATCGAATCGTCGTGCCGGGCGGCAATTTGGGGAATTCGTCCGCGATTGCCAAAGGTTTCAACGAATTGCTGGAACGCGGTGTGATTGAACGAATGCCGAAGATCACGATCATTCAGGCAGAAGGCGCGAATCCGCTTTATCGCCATTGGTTGCAGTACCGCGACCGTAAGGAAGCGGGGAATTTATCATTCGAACCTATCCCGCATGCCTTCACGATGGCGACTGCGATCAAAATTGGCAATCCGGTTTCGTGGCCAAAGGCGATGCGCGCTTTGCGTTGGTCTGGCGGCGAAGTCGAATTCGTCACCGAACAGGAAATTGCCGACGCCAAAGCCATCATCGGCAGCGACGGCATCGGATGCGAACCGGCTTCGGCTGTGACTTTGGCTGGAATCAAAAAACTGGTCGCCGCCGGAACCATTCGTTCTGACGAAGACATCGTTGCGATTTTGACCGGCCACGTTTTGAAGGACCCTGATTACACAGTCAATTATCATCGCGGTACTCTGAGTTACTCCGACAAAAGCGGCCACAAAGTCGAACTGCAATCAAATCACGCCAACGCTTTTACTCAAATTTCAGCCGAACGCACAGCCATTTTGAAAGCTTTGGGGTCTGACAAATTTTGAGCGACGATTAGGAAATTGCCGCTCAAGCCATCAACAACAGAAAATCAGCGATCAGGTTTCGTTGAACGTGCAGTTTTTATGATCAGCGTGTAGGATGAGTGTACTGTTGGTAAAACCAGACAGGCTTACCCAAAAAAAACATATCTGCGAGTGTAACTGGAAAAAATGACTCATTCAGAATTGTTGAAGATGTATGACTTTACCGGTCGTTCGGTGGTGATTACCGGCGGCACTGGTGTGTTGTGTAGCGCAATGGCAAAGGCGTTAGTCGGGTGTGGAGCGAACGTTGCCGTTTTGGTTCGCAGCCTGGAAAAAGGCGAAGCTCTGTTGGCGGAAGTGGAAGGGCCAGGGCGAGCGATTATTGTTCAAGGCGATGTGCTTCAAGCCGACACTTTGCAGCAAGCTGTGAAAACAGTTCTCGAAGAATTTGGACGAGTTGATGGATTGATCAACGGCGCAGGGGGCAACAGCCCCGAAGCTACGACACGACCTGACCTGACGTTTTTCAATCTGCCTGAACAAGCTCTGCGGTATGTATTTGAGCTAAACATGCTGGGCACGATTTTGCCGTGCCAGGTGTTTGGGCGGCAGATGGCCGAACAAGGCGAAGGCGTGATTCTGAACGTCTCTTCGATGAGTGCCATGCGTCCGCTAACCCGCGTGATTGGTTATTCGGCGGCAAAAGCCGGAATCAACAATTTCACGCAATGGCTGGCAGTGCATCTGGCTCAGCAATATTCGCCCCGTTTGCGCGTCAACGCAGTTGCTCCTGGTTTTTTCCTGACCGAACAAAATCGTTCGTTGCTGACCGACACGACAACGGGCGGCCTGACTGCTCGCGGACAAAGCATCGTTGCCCACACGCCTATGGGGCGATTTGGCGATCCTGAAGATTTGTTGGGAGCCGTGCTTTGGCTGATGTCTCCTGCGTCGGCATTTGTGACAGGAATCGTCGTGCCGGTGGACGGCGGCTTTTCAGCGTTCAGCGGCGTGTAAGCAACAACAATAAGATAGATGCCCATTCCAAATCTGGCTGATCCTTGCCCAGCTATAGTTACAAAGGTGGATAACGGTTATGAGCACTCTGCATATTTTGTCATTTGTTCTTTTGGCAACTGCATCTGTCTGGTTTGCCGTGTTGGTAAGGCGGCAAAAAGACTGGGGATTGGTCTTTATCGCCCTGACAGCCGGATTCATTACGTTGCATGAGTTTCTGGAATTATTGGCTGTGCCGGGCGTCGGTTCTCCAACTCGTGAACGGTTCTTTTCGCGCGAAATTCCTGCCAGGTTGCTGGCCATTGGAATTGCCTATTTTCTAAGCCGTTCGTTGCGTGAGCGTACGCAGTTGGAAGAGCAGTTACGGTTGGGCGACCTGACTTACAAGGGGATTTTTGAAGCTGCCAGCGACACCATTTTGGTGCTGGATCGCAAATCGTTGATGGTTAGGGATGTCAACCGCGCCGGGTGCGAACAGTATGGGTACAAACGAGAAGAGCTGTTAGGTAAAAGTATTAAAGAGTTTTCTGACGAACCGGAAAAAACCGTTGAATCGTTTCAAATGGGAGAAAACAAAATCCCAATGCGGTATCACCGACGAAAAAATGGAAGCGTTTTTCCAGTTGAAATCGTCGCCAGCAATTTTTCGCAAAAGAACAAGGAATACCTGGTCGGCATCGTGCGCGACATTACAGACCGCGTGAACGTCAGCCAGCAAACCCGATTGCGCGAAGGGCAATTGAAACGACACAACGAAGCTTTGGGACGGCTTTCGCGCAGCAGTATTCTGGAGCAAAAAGGATTGCAGGCGGCGCTGCGGGAAATTACGGAAGTCACCGCCCAGGCGCTGGATGTCGAGCGGGTTAGTGTTTGGTTGTTCGACGAAACTCGGACAAAGATTGTGTGTCAGGATTTGTACCAGCGCGGCAATGCCGAACACAGCGATGGCGTGGAATTATCGGAAGTTGATTACCCTTCGTATTTCGCTGCGTTGGGCGAAGACAGAACGATCACGGCAAACGATGCTCACAGAGACCCGCGCACCAAGGAGTTTTCGGAAAATTACCTGACGCCGTTGGGAATCACTTCCATGCTGGATGCCCCGATACGATTGCTGGGGCAGCACATCGGCGTGGTTTGTAACGAACAAGTTGGCGTCGCCCGGCGTTGGTCGCCCGAAGAAGAAATCTTTGCCGCTTCGATTGCCGATTTCGTGACGCTGGCAATTGAAACCGAAGAGCGGCAAAAGGCCAGAAAATCAGTCGAACGCCTGGCGGAAATTTTGCAACTGACGACGGATTTTGTCGGCATTTCCAAAGTGGACGGGCATTCTCCGTTTATGAATGGTGGCGGGCGAAAGATGCTCGGAATTGATGAATCCGAAAACATCTCCGATTTACAGGTCAGAGACTTTTTGCCGGATTCAGCCTGGAAGATTTATCGGGAAGAGGCGTTGCCGCTGGTGATGTTGGACGGCGTTTGGGCGGGCGAAACTTCGTTGAGAAGACGCGATAACAGCGAACTGGATGTTTCTCAGGTGTTGATCGGCCATCGAAACGGTTCGGGCAAGATTGAATATCTGTCCACCATCATGCGGGACATTTCCGACCGCAAACGCGGCGAACAGGCGCTGCGACAAAGCGAAGAGCGATTTCGCGCGCTTTACGAAGACAATCCGTCCATGTATTTCATCGTGGACGCCAACGGAATTGTGTTGTCGGTCAACCGATATGGTGCTGAGCATCTTGGGTACAGGGTGAAAGAACTTGTCGGAAAATCCGTGCTGGGCGTTTTTCACGAAGACGACAAAGCCAGAGTTGCCGAAAAATTCCAAGCCTGTTTGCAGCAACCCGACAAAGTTGCCGAATGGGAATTTCGCAAGCTTCACAAAAACGGCACGTTGATGTGGGTGAAAGAGTTTGTTCGAGTCGTGAAAGCCGACGATGGCAAACCTGTGGCATTGATTGTTTGCGATGACATCACCGAACAGAAAAAGACTGAACAGAAAATCCAGCAACTCAATGCCGAGTTGGAAATTCGTGTCGCCGAACGAACGGCACAGCTCCAGGCGGCGAATCACGAACTGGAGGCTTTCAGTTACTCCGTTTCGCACGATTTGCGCGCGCCGCTCAGAGCCATCAGCGGATTCAGCGATGCCTTGTTGGCAGATCACTCAAACCGTTTGGACGAACAGGGACTGCATTACCTGAAACGCATCAACGTCGCCAGCCAGCGCATGGGGCATTTGATTGACGCGCTATTGTCGTTGTCGCGCATCATGCGAAAAGAAATTCATCTTTCTGATGTCAATTTGTCGGAACTGGCGCAGCAGGTGATTGCTGAATTGCCAACCACCAATTCAGGCAGAAAAGTCGAATTTGTCATTCAACCAGGATTGAAAACCAACGCTGATACCGGATTGATACGAATCGTTTTGGAAAACCTGATAAGCAATGCCTGGAAGTACACTGCCACGCGAGAATTGGCAAAAATCGAATTTGGTTCGATCACTTTGCCCGGTGATGGGCAACAGGCGTTTTTTGTTCGTGACAACGGCGTAGGCTTTGATATGGCCTATTCCAGCCAGTTGTTCAGAGTGTTTCAGCGGTTGCATTCCAAAAAAGAATTTGAAGGCGAAGGCATAGGTTTGACGACCGTGTTGAGGATTATTCAACGGCACGGCGGCAAAGTTTGGGCGGAAGGTGCAGTCAACGAAGGAGCTTGTTTTTATTTCACCATTGGCGCGTGAGCCTGTGGCCGCGATTTTTCATGAGGTGCCATTATGAATCAAAACGCGATTTTATTGGTCGAAGACAACGCAGACGATGTCGAACTGGCGCAACTGGCATTTGAACGAAATCGGATTTCAAACGAGTTGGTTGTTGCCTGGGATGGCGCAGAAGCTCTGGATTACCTATTCGGCTCCGGAATTCACAGCGGACGCGATGTAAGTCAGTTGCCCGCCCTGATGCTGTTGGATTTGAAACTGCCGAAACTCAATGGCCTGGAAGTATTGCGTCGCATTCGCTCCGACCGGCGTACAGCTTTGATTCCGGTTGTGATTTTGACTACTTCGCAGGTTGAGCAAGATGTTTCCGAAGGATACCAATCGGGCGCCAACAGTTTTGTAGTCAAACCGCTGGGCTTCGATCAATTTTCCGAAGTAATCAAACACTTGAGCAAATACTGGCTTGAATTGAATGAACCACCACCGACCGGAGGATAATCCATGAACCCACTACTCCGCGTTCTGATAATTGAGGACGAAGACGACGACGAAGAACTGATTTTGCGGCATCTGGCTGTTGCTGGTTATGACCTGGAATCTTATCGGGTCGAAGATGCGCGGTCGCTGTCGGAAGCTCTGGAAAATCCGAACTGGGATGTCATCATCGCTGATTATCGCTTGCCGCAGTTTGACGCGATGGCGGCGCTGAGCATCGTCAAAGAAAAAAATCTCGATATTCCATTTCTGATTGTTTCAGGAACCATCGGCGAACAACTGGCGGTTTCGGCGATGAAGGCAGGCGCGCACGATTACATCATGAAAGACAACCTGCCGCGTCTGGTTCCAGCCATTGAGCGCGAAATCCGCGAAGCTTCGATACGCCGCGAACGTCGCCTGGCTGAACAGCAGCTTCATGAATCGCATGAACACTTGCGCCGACTGACCGCGCATTTGCAAAACGTTCTGGAAGAAGAACGCAAACGCATTTCCCGTGAAATTCACGACGAATTGGGACAACGCCTGACCGGTTGCAAATTTGACCTAAAACGCCTTGCCGATTCTTTGCAGGAAAAACAGCCCGATCTGGTTCCGCAGGTGGATACGATGCTGGAGCATCTGGGAAGTTTGACTCAAACGGTTCGACGAATTGCTGCGGAATTGCGACCGGGCGTTTTGGATGAATTGGGATTACTGGCGGCCATCGAATGGCAATCGAATGAGTTCCAAACTCGAACGCAAATTACTTGCGAACTGACCAACGCTGCGGGCGACATTCAAATGGAAAGTGGCAAAGCGACCGCAGTGTTTCGCATTTACCAGGAAGCTCTGACCAACATCGCCCGTCATTCCGAAGCTACGAAAATCTGGGTGCGGGTCAGTTCCGGCGGCGGTTTTTTTGTACTCAAGGTTCACGACAACGGTAAAGGCGTGACCGAAAATGATCTTCGCAATTCGCGCTCATTGGGAGTGCTGGGAATGCGGGAACGAGCTCAGATTTATGGTGGCGAAATAACAATCAAAGGAATTCCCGGCGAAGGCACTACTCTCATTTTGCGAATGCCGATGACCGATAACTGAGTTTTGCCGATCACCGCAAATGACAACTGCAACTTATTTTTTGGGAGACAGGAATGTTGATAGGCGCTGGTAGCACCGACAAATTTCTTTCCGAATCCGAAATCCGCGAATTGATGCTCACCGCATTGACCGCTGCCAAACTTGATGGCAAACGAATCATCATTATTATTCCAGACGGCACACGCACCGCGCCGATTGGTCAGATGTTCAGGCTCTTTCACGAATTGCTCAGCGAAAGAGTCGCCGCACTGGATTTCCTGATTGCGCTCGGCACGCACCAACCGATGAGCGAAGAGGCCATCAACCAGCGACTGGGCATTTCCGCCGAAGAGCGCGCAACCAAATACGCCAAAGTCAAAGTCTTCAATCATCATTGGGAACTGCCGGAAACCTTTGTCGAGCTTGGAGTGATTTCCAAAGAAGAAATTTCCCAAATCAGCGATGGGCTTCTGAACGAAGCCGTCAACGTGAAGTTGAACAAGCTTGTCTTCGGTTACGACCAGATCATCATTTGCGGCCCGACTTTTCCGCACGAAGTCGTAGGCTTTTCCGGCGGCAACAAATACTTCTTTCCGGGAATCAGCGCCGGAGAAGTCATCAACTTTTCGCACTGGCTGGGCGCGCTTGTTACCAGTTACGAAACCATCGGCAAGAAATACACAGCCGTTCGCAAAGTCATTGATCGAGCCGCGCAGTTCATCAACCATCCGAAGCTGTGTTTTAGTCTGGTGGTCAAAGGCGAATCGCTTGCCGGTTTGTACATCGGCTCGCCCGAAGAAGCCTGGGAGGCGGCCAGCGATTTGTCCTCCAAACTGCACATCGTTTGGGCGGATCGGCAATACAAACGTGTGCTTTCTGTCATGCCCAAGCTTTACGACGACATCTGGACTGGCTCGAAAGGCATGTACAAGATGGAACCGGTCATTGCCGACGGTGGCGAAGTCATCATTTACGCGCCGCACATTGACGAGATCAGTTATTCACACGGCAAGATTCTGGACGAACTCGGCTATCATGTGTTGGAGTACTTCACGAAGCAGTGGGACAAATTCAAACACTATCCGCTCGGCGTGGTCGCGCACAGCACGCACCTGACAGGCATCGGGACTTACGACCCCGAAACGGGTATTGAAAAACCACGCATCAAGGTTACGTTGGCGACGCGCATTCCCAAAGAACGCTGCGAACGGCTGAACCTCGGTTATCTCGACCCTGACACGATCAACCCGGACGAATGGAAAGGCCGCGAAGCCGAAGGCATTTTGCTGGTTCCGAAGGCAGGCGAAATGCTTTATCGCTTGAAGCCGAAAGGCGCGGCAGCCTAAACAAAAGATCAACTCGAAAGGACAAAGCTTATGAAAAGAATTTTCCCGATGATTTTGGCGGTTCTGGTTTTGTCATTGTTCTTTGCTTCAGCCTTTTCGCAAGGCACGACGAAAACAATCGCGCTTGACTCCTTGAAAGATCAAAAACCGGTCAACGTGAAAGTAGAAACGGGCGAACATAAAGGCCGAAAAGCTTTGCGAGTGACTGACAATGCTCAGGCAACGGCAGGCGACGGAGACAGACTGTTGATTCTGACCGCGACCGATTTCAGCGACGGGATTATAGAGCTTGAACTGTCAGGGCAGGTGATGCCGAACGCTGGCGAAGGCGCTCGCGGATTTGTCGGCGTAGCTTTTCGAGTCGCCGCCGACGCCGCGAAGTTTGAGTGCTTCTATTTGCGGCCAACCAACGGGCGCGCCGAAGACCAGGTTCGTCGCAACCATTCGGTTCAATATATTTCTCACCCGGATTTCCCCTGGCACAAACTTCGTAAAGAGTTTCCTGAAAAATATGAAAGCTACGTTGATCTGGTGCCGGGCGAATGGACGAAAGTCAAAATCGAAGTCGTCGGAACCAAAGCCCGGTTATATGTTCATGGCGCATCGCAGCCGGCGCTGATTGTCAACGATTTGAAACTTGGTGAATCTAGCGGCGCTATTGGGTTATGGGTCGGGCCGGGAACCGTCGCTCACTTTTCCAATTTACGAGTCAGCAAGTAAACTGGCTGCTCAACGTTGTTTTCAGAGTTTGGGTTAAAGGAAAGCGAACGCTGCTTTGCCTTTGATTCAAACTCTGAACCATTTTTAGCAAGAGGTTTTCCATGCAAGCTTCATCAGATTTGAAAGTCATTCGTGGCGCGTGCCCACATGATTGCCCGGACACTTGTGCGCTGGTCACCACGGTCGAAAACGGCAAAGCCATCAAGGTTCAAGGCGCGGAAGATCATCCGACGACCAACGGCTTTCTTTGCACGAAGGTCAACCGGTATCTGGAACGCACCTACAGTCCGCAGCGAGTTCTGTATCCGATGAAACGCGTCGGCGAAAAAGGCAAAGGGATTTTCGAGCGAATCAGTTGGGACGAAGCGCTCGACACCATCGCCGCCAAGTTCAAGGAAATTGCCGCCGACAACCCACAGGCGATTCAGCCGTACAGTTACGCCGGAACGATGGGATTGGTGCAGGGCGAATCAATGGATCGCCGCTTCTTTCATAAACTCGGTGCGTCCTTGCTGGATCGAACCATCTGCGCTTCGGCGGGAGCCGCCGGTTACAAAGCGACCATCGGGTTGAGCATGGGAACCGACCCCGAACGCTTCAACGAAGCCAAGCTGATTTTGATCTGGGGATCGAACACGATCACGTCGAACGTTCACCTGTGGCCGAAGATTCTGGAAGCTCAGCGCAACGGAGCCAAAATCATCGCCATTGATCCGTATCGCAGTTTGACTGCCGAAAAATGCGATCAGCACATCGCGCCACTGCCGGGAACCGACGGCGCACTGGCGCTTGCCATGATGCACGTCATCATCAAAGAGAATCTGATTGACGCCGATTACGTTGAAAAATACACGCTCGGTTTTGAACTGCTGCGCGAACGTGTGTTGGAGTATCCGCCATCAAAAGTTGTCAAAATCACGGGACTCGATGAAACGACAATCGTCAATCTGGCGCGCGAATATGCGACGACCAAACCCGCAATCATTCGGTTGAATTACGGTATGCAACGGCACGCTGGCGGAGGCATGGCCGTTCGCACAGTCGCTTGTTTACCTGCGCTGATTGGAAGCTGGCGCGATGCGGCTGGCGGAATGCTGCTTTCGACTTCCGGCACGTTCGGTATGAACACGACGGCGCTGGCCAGACCCGATTTGATCTGGAACAATCCGCGCACAATCAATATGTCTGCGATTGGGGATGCGTTGACGGGTTTTCAACGAGTGCAGAAGTTCAATGCCAAAGATGCGCCGACCGAAACGCTGGAACCGCTCGACCCGCTGGTGCGAGCGATTTACGTCTACAACTCCAACCCCGTAGCCGTTGCGCCCGATTCGCGCAAAGTCATTGCCGGGTTCCAACGCGAAGACCTTTTCACCGTCGTTCACGAAATTTTCCAAACCGATACGGCGGATTACGCGGACATTTTGCTGCCCGCAACCACGCAGCTTGAACAGTGGGACGTTCATCGAGCTTACGGGCATATGTACGTCGTGCTGAATCAACCCGCCATCGCGCCCATTGGCGAAGCCAAACCCAACAGCCAAGTCTTCCGTTTGTTGGCCGAACGGATGGGATTCACGGAGGACTGTTTCAAAGACTCTGACGAAGAGTTGATTCGCCAAGCCATCACCAGCCCGAACCCGCGTATGCAAGGCATCACGCTGGAAGAGTTGAAGGAAAAAGGATGGCAACGGTTGAACGTGCCCGAACGCTTTGCGCCCTTTGCCGAAGGCAATTTCCCGACGCCTTCCGGCAAGTGCGAATTCTTCAGCGAAACCCTGGCCAAGCAGGGAATTGATCCGTTGCCGGCGTACATTGCTCCGCGCGAAACCGTGCAGGATGCGCCGCAACTGGCGAAAAAATATCCGCTGGCCGTGATTTCTCCGCCCGCGCACAACTTCCTGAATTCGAGCTTTGCCAATTTGCCCAGCTTTTTGAAAGCCGAAAAAGAACCGCACCTGGACATTCACCCGAACGATGCCGGATTACGCGGCATCAAAGACGGCGACCGCGTCCGCATCTTCAACGACCGAGGCGATTTCACCGCCAAAGCCCGCGTCACCGACAAAGCCCGCTCCGGCGTCGTCGTCGCCCTTTCAGTCTGGTGGAAAAAACTGACCTCTGACGGCTGCAACGCCAACGACGTAACTTCGCAAGGGTTGACCGATCTGGGAGCGGCGGCGACGTTTTATGATGCTTTGGTGGAGGTAGAAAGGAACTCGTCATGAAATTGGATCAAAGTGTGATACTTAACCAGATGGATGCTTTGCTCGCTGAGTATGAGAAGCTGATGTTACGCGGCAGCCAATTGCTCTTTGAGTTTGACAAGTTCTGAGTAGGCGGACTTCACCGCCGAAAGGTAGAGTTTGGACTTCAAAGCAAAGTGGCTCAGTTTGGTTTTGATCTTGAGTCGCTCCAGTTTGACGTAGGCGCACAAGCTGGCGAACAAGTGGTTGCGTTGAGTGGTTTCG